>DAIUEP010000142.1:0-12680 GCA_036845065.1 Xanthobacteraceae bacterium
GGGCGTGGTGCACATCTATTTCCTGATCGGGCTGCGCCGCCGCTTCGTGGTGGCGATCAACTGGCTGTGGAACTATCTGACGTTCCAGCGCGGCGCCCGGCTGATCACTGACGCGCCACGGGAGCGGCGGTGAGCGCTCCCCCTACGCCTCCGTGAACGCCTCGGCGCGCGTCCTTCGGACCGCCGGCAGCACCACGAGCAGCAGCAGAAGCACCGCCATGATCAGCAGCGTCAGGCTGATCGGCCGGCTCACGAACACCAGCGGGTCGCCGTGCGACACGATCAGCGCGCGCCGTAGGTTCTCCTCCATCAGCGGCCCGAGGATAAAGCCGAGAATGAGCGGCGCCGGCTCGCAGTCGAGCTTGTAGAACAGGTAGCCCAGGAGACCGAACAGCGCCATGATGCCGACTTCAGTGGCCGAGCTGTTGAGGCTGTAGGAGCCGACCGCGCAGAGCAGCAGGATCGACGGGAACAGCATCCGGTACGGCACCTTGAGCAGCGTCACCCAGATTCCGACCAGCGGCAGGTTGATGATCACCAGCATCAGGTTGCCGATCCACATCGAGGCGATGATGCCCCAGAACAAATCAGGCTGCTGCGTCATCACCTGCGGGCCGGGCGCGATACCCTGGATCATCATGGCGCCGATCATCAGCGCCATCACGGGGTTCGATGGGATCCCAAGCGTCAGGAGCGGAATGAACGAGGTCTGCGCGCCGGCGTTGTTGGCGGCCTCGGGCGCCGCGACGCCTTCGATCGCGCCCTGGCCGAAGCGCGACGGGTCGGCCGCGATCTTTTTCTCGAACGCATAGGCCGCAAACGATGCAAGCAGCGCGCCGCCGCCCGGCAGGATGCCGAGGAGCGAGCCGAGCGCGGTGCCGCGCAGCACAGCCGGCGTCGCCTGGCGGAACTCGTCGCGCGTCGGCATCAAGCTGCCGATCACGCTGCCGACATAGCGCTGGTCGCGCCGCTCCAGGTTGATCAGGATCTCGGCCACCCCGAACAGCCCCATCGCCACCGGCACAAAGCCGATGCCGTCCGAGAGCACCGGGATGTCGAAGGTGAAGCGCTCGCGACCCGAATTGACGTCGGTTCCGACGAGCCCAAGAAGGAGGCCGAGGAACACCATCGCGACCGCGTTGATGAGCGAGCCGCGCGCCAGCACCATCGAGCCGACGAGCCCCAGCACCATCAGCGAGAAATATTCCGGTGCCAGGAACTTGATCGCGAACTCCGAGAGCGGCGGGCTCGCAACCGCGATGATCAGCGTCGATACGGTGCCGGCGAACAGCGAGCCCAACGCCGCGATCGCGAGCGCGGCGCCGGCGCGGCCCTTGCGCGCCATCTGATGGCCGTCGAGGCAGGTCACCACCGACGCTGACTCGCCCGGCACGTTGACCAGGATCGCGGTGGTCGAGCCGCCATACTGGGCGCCATAGTAGATGCCGGCCAGCATGATCAGCGCCGGGATCGGCGGCAGATAGAACGTCGCCGGCAGCAGCATCGCGAGCGTCGCCAGCGGCCCGATGCCGGGCAGCACGCCGATCAGCGTGCCGATCAGTGCGCCGAAAAAGCAGAACAGCAAATTCTGCGGCGAGAGCGCGACGCCGAACCCGAAGATGATGTTGTTGAACAGGTCCATCGCGGTTCAGGACAACGGCCACACCGGCATCGACAGCTTGAGGCCATAGACGAACAGGCCGACCGCGCCGGCCGCAAGGCCGAGCGCGAGCGCCAGCGCCTCTCCCAAGCGGAACTCAAGCCCGCCCGCCGCCCCGATCAACACGATTGCAACCGTCGCGATCGCGAGCCCACCGGGCTCGATCAGCAGCGCGAAGGCGACAACCGCGATCAGCACCAGAACAAGCGGGCGCAAATGCCAAGCCGCAAGACTGACGCCGGCCGTGACCATGCCCTTGATGGCGATAATGCCGCCGAGCATGACGAGCCCCCAGCACAGCAACACCGGCATGTAGCCGGGGCCCATGCGCAGCGCCGTGCCGCGCGGATAGTCGTTTGCGATGAACAGGCCGGCGGCGCCGAAGGCGACAAACATCAACCCGGCGACAAGGTCGCGGTTGAGGCGAAGGCGGTGCATGACGTCCCCCCGACGGCTTTATGGCCCGCCAAGCTTAGGACATCACACGCGTGGGCGCACCGGCATTGCGGACGCCTGCAGGCGCGGGGTCAGCTCCCGCTGAACCAGTTGTAGCCCTTCTCTTCCCAGTAGCCGGGGTTCCAGTTGTTGATGACCGCCATCTCCATGACGTGCTTGGGGTTCTTGAACCCGAGCTTGGTCGGGATGCGCACCTTCATGGGGAAGCCGTACTTCGGCGGCAGGATTTCGCCGTCGAACTTGAAGGTCATCTGGGTCTGCGGATGCAGCGCGGTCGCCATGTCGATCGAGGTGGAATAGCCCTCGGCGCAGCGGAACCAGACATATTTCGCGGTGAGGTCGGCGCCGACGCGGCGCAGGAACTCGGAGAAGCGCGTGCCCGACCACTTGCCGATCGCGCTCCAGCCCTCGACGCAGATGTGGCGGGTGATCTGGGTTTCCTCCGGCAGCGCGTAGAGCTCCTTCAGCGTCCAGGTCTTCTTGTTCTCAACCAGCCCGCCGACTTCGAGCGCGTAGTCGGTCGCGTCGACCTCCGGCACGTCCTCGATCGGATAGTAGGCATTGAACGGGAATGGCCGCGTGATCGCGCTCTCCGGATAAGTCGGCGCCAGCCGGTTCGGGTTGAACAGCCAGGCCTGCGCCTGATCGTTGAAGTACGAGATCTTCATCAGCACCTTCTCGGCCGACAGGCCGTCGACGATGTCGCAGCCGGTGAGGAAGGTCAGCGCGCCAAGGCTGGCGCCGCCGCGCAGGAACAGCCGGCGCGTCGGATCCGGCATCAGCTTGGCCGCATCCTTGATCAGGAGCTTCGGATCGACGCCGGGGATTATTCTGCGGGCGCGCGGCATTCGCATTCTCCTTGTTGAGTGGCGCATGATCTTGGCGGCGAACCGGTGCCCCTTCGCCGGACTATGCGCTACCGTCCGATGATCATGGCGCGCAGCGCCTTCGGCACCACAAAGGCCATGATCACGTGAATCACCAGAAAGCCGACGATGGCCGCCATGGCGGCGAAGTGGACATAGCGCGCCGCATCATAGCCGCCCATGAGCGCGGTGAGCTCCTGCAGCTGGACCGGCTTCCAGATCGCCAACCCGGACAGGACCACAACCACACCGGCCAGGATGACGCCGAGATAGAGGAGCTTCTGCAACGCATTGTAGATTGTCATATCGTCATGGCTGAGCCGGCCATGAAGCGCCGCGCGCGCGTCCGCGACGATGTCACCGGGGCGGATCGGCAAGAGCTTGCGCCGGAACCGCCCGGTCAGAAGCCCGAGCGCCACATAGACGAGGCCGTTGAACACGAACAGCCACATGGCGGCGAAATGCCAGAGCAACGCGCCGGCGAGCCAGCCCCCGATGGTGATGGTCTTCGGGAAGCTGAACGGCAAGAGCGGCGAGGCGTTGTAGATCTCCCACCCCGAGCCGATCATCACCACCACCGCAACCGCGTTGATCCAATGGGTGACACGCAGCCAGACCGGATGAACCGTCCCGCCCGCGCTGGACCGCACGGCGGCGGACTCTCGGGTTGCTTCGATCGGAGTTGCTTCAATGGTCATTGGCGGCCCTTGCACATCACCATAACAGACTCTATCGATCCGGTCGCCTGTCGTCAGCCTCCCTCGTGCCTGTCACACAGCTACGTGATCGTCGCCCCTCCAGATGCACACCCTCCCCGATGAGCAAGACCAGCGCCGGCAACTTTTTCGAGGACTTTCGCGTCGGGACCCTGATCCGGCACGCGACGCCGCGCACCGTGACCGCTGGCGACGTCACCCTCTATGGTGCCCT
Source organism: Xanthobacteraceae bacterium (assembly GCA_036845065.1). Taxonomy (GTDB): domain Bacteria; phylum Pseudomonadota; class Alphaproteobacteria; order Rhizobiales; family Xanthobacteraceae; genus VAZQ01. The sequence goes on from DAIUEP010000142.1 coordinate 3,913, forward strand.
CTACGGCCCGCGCTTCGCGGTGCAGTCCTCGGACACCTTCGCGCAGGCGATCGGCTATCCGCGCGCTCCGGTCGATGACCTCCTTCTGTTTCACATCGTGTTCGGCAAGAGCGTGCCGGACATCTCGATCAACGCGGTGGCCAATCTCGGCTATGCCGGCTGCCGCTTCCTGGCGCCGGTCTATCCGGGCGATACCATCAACGCGGTCTCGGAAGTGATCGGGCTCAAGGAGAACTCGAGCCGCAAGACCGGCATCGTGTTCGTGCGCACCACCGGCTGCAAGCCCGATGGCAGCAAGGTGCTCGAATACGTGCGCTGGGTGATGGTGCACAAGCGCGACGAGGCGGCGCCTGTGGCTGCCGACCATGTGCCGCGCGTGCCGGAGGCGCTCCTGCCGAGCATGCTGGGCGACGCCTGCCCGCCAATCGACGGCGCGGCCTTCGACCTCGCGCTCTCCGGCAGCCCGCACCGTTTTGACGACTACGAGGTCGGCGAACGCATCGACCATGTCGACGGCGTCACGGTCGAGGAAGCCGAGCACCAGATCGCGACCCGGCTCTACCAGAATCCGGCCCGCATCCATTTCAACCAATATGCCGAGGCGCAGGGCCGCTTCGGCCGGCGGCTGATCTATGGCGGGCATGTGATCTCCCTCGCCCGCAGCCTCAGTTTCAACGGGTTCGCCAACGCATTCCATGTCGCGGCGATCAACGGCGGGCGACATGTGGCGCCGCTGTTTGCCGGCGCGACCGTGTTCGCCTGGAGCGAGGTGCTGGCGCGGGCCGAGCTCCCGGGCCGCACCGATGTCGGCGCGCTGCGGCTGCGCACGGTCGCCACCAAGGATCGCCCCTGTCACGACTTTCCGTTGAAGGCTGGGAGCGCGGACGATCCCGCGGTCGTGCTCGAGCTGGACTATTGGGTGCTACTTCCCCGTTGAGCGGGCTCCGACAGTCGATTGAGTGCTAATTATTCCGCAGGCGATGCGATCGCCTGAGGCTCCAGCGGGATCGCTCTGATAGTCGTCCGCCGTGGCGTGAATGACGAGCGAGGCACCGTCGCCGTCGATGAGCGAGTTTGGCTTGCCCTGTTCGAGGGTGACCTTCGTCGTCACCATCTCGGCCTCGAGCTCGCCGCTGTCCGGAACGTGCAGGTTCGGCAAGTCGCCCGCATGCCCCTCGCCTGACAGCATGCCGTGCTTGCGATGCTCAGGGTTGAAGTGTGCTCCCGCGGATTCGAAGGGCGGATCGCATTTGCCGGCCTCGTGGATGTGCACCGCATGCTGGCCCGCCTTCAGGTCCTTGAGCGCAAACCTGATGAGCAGGCCGGCAGGAGTCTGCATCAGGTCGGCAGTTCCCACGAAGTCTCCGCGCTGGTCCTTGAATTGGGCGTGGGCGATGTGGGTGGGCTCGGCACAGGCGGCGGATGTCAGAGCCGCAAGCACAAAGCCTGCGCTGGCGAGTTTCATTCGGCTGAAGGGCTTCATCATTGACCTCTGGGTAGTGCGAGCGCGCTGATCTGTGCGCGGACTGCCGTTAATGAAACCAACGGCAGCGGATGCGGTTCCGGCCTGCTGGGCATTATGTCGGGGTTCCGCACGCTTCCGGCCCATCGATGACCACCGCACCCGCATCGGGCATTCAACCCGTCGCCGCGCAAATGCTCGACCAGCTCGCGCGCGTGCCGCGGTGAGCGGTGGGTTTCATACGCAGTTTGTTTTGACTGCTCGTGCAGCATTTGCCGCACATTCCCGCGCATCCCCGCCTTCGGCATTGCGCTCTTCGGTCCATTCGAGGATGATAAGTTTCATGTTTCGCTTTTTCTCTTGCGCCTTATTATTGGTTGCTTCGCTCACCGCACCCGCCGTGGCCGAGAAAGGCAAGCTGCGCGAGCGGCTGACGCCCGCCGTCATGGCGGTCGTCTTTCCTGGCGCCGAACGACTTGGATCGGAAGAAGGCTCGCCGCCCGCGATTGCGGTCTACCAGGGCGGAAAGGTTGTCGCGTACGTGTTTTCGACTCTCGATATTGTCGCCGCGGTCGGCTACTCGGCAACCCCATTTGACGTGATTGCCGGTGTCGATCTCGAAGGCCGCATCACCGGGGCCAAGGTGATCGCCCACAACGAGCCCTATATCCTGAACGACCGAGTGCGTGAACGGCTGCTCGACACCTTTCTGGCCGGTCAGGCTGGCCAGCCGTTGCGTGGCGGAAGCGGTAGCGCGTTGCCGCCTGACTTCGTCGCCCGTGCGACGGTCAGCGCGCGCGCCATGCGCACTGCGTTGTTGGAGACCGCGAGACTCGTGCTGCGGGCGCGCAGCGCGCGTGAAGCGGTGACCGTTCCAACCCTCGACGCTGAGAGCTTCAACCTGATGTCCTGGCAGGAGCTATTCGCTACCGGCGCGATGGTGCGCCGGCGGGTGACCTCTGGCGAGGTTGCAGCGGCGCTCGCCAAGGCCGGCATCCCTGATGCCGCCCTCGACGTGCCGCTCGGCAAACCCGACGATCTCTACGTTGAGTTCATGACTGGGCTGTTCACGCCACGCGCCATCGGCGGCAACCTGCTTGGTCTCCTGAATCACGAGGAATACAAGCGACGGATGCCGGTTGGCGGTTGGGCAATCATCGTCGCCTCGAATGGGCCATACGACTTTCTGGGCACCAAATATTTCCGCGATGCGGCGGGCCGGCGCTTCGATCGCCTGCGGGTGGTACAGGGTATCCAGACGTTTGGCTTCGTGCAGGCCGACTATCACCGGATCGGGACTGGCCGTAACGGCGAAGGCATACGGGGGCAGCAGGATGCGGGACTTTTTGCGTTGGCGGCCAACTCCGGTTTCGACCCGGTCGAGCCGTGGCGCCTGGAACTTGTGGTGAACGGCTCGGCGGGAAGTGGCTCGGTTACGATTCCTTTCGGTCTCGACTACAAGATACCGATCGCACATGTTCTGATGCCCGATCAGCCAACGGTTGCGGCGTGGATCGAAGCATGGCGCGATAGCCGCCTGAATGTCGCGTTCCTCGCCCTGCTGCTGTCGGCTCTGACCCTCATTTTCGTCTTCCAGGCGACCCTGTCGCGTTCCCGCTTGGCGCACCGCCTGGTGCGCAACGGATTCTTGGCGATCGTCGTGGTCTGGCTCGGCTGGACAGCCGGAGCGCAGCTGTCGATCGTCAACGTCATCAGCTATATCCGTGCACCGTTCGCCGATGTCGATATCGGCTTCTATCTCGCCGAGCCCCTCATGATCATTGTGGCGGTCTACACGCTGCTCTCGGTGTTGCTGATCGGGCGCGGGGTGTTTTGCGGCTGGCTGTGTCCGTTCGGAGCCCTGCAGGAGCTGCTCGGCCAAATCTCTCGCGGACTCGGTGTGCCGCAATGGAATCCGTCTCCTGTGCTTGAAAAGCGCCTCTGGCTTGGCAAGTACGTGGCCGCGGCGGCGGTGCTTGCGCTGATGCTGACGTCGATTGACCCATCGGGCGCCAGCGCCGAGATCGAACCTTTCAAGACCGCGATCACCTCAAAATTCACGCGCACCTGGCCCTTTGTGCTCTATGCCGCTGCGTTGCTGGCCTTCGGACTGTTCTCCGAGCGCGCCTATTGCCGATTCCTCTGCCCGCTTGGTGGTCTGCTCGCCTTTCTCGATCGCCTACACCTGATCAATCTGCTCAAGCGCCGGCCCGAATGCGGCAATCCCTGCCGCCTCTGCGAGCGGTCTTGTCCGGTGCGTGCAATCGAGCCAACTGGCAAAATCGTGACGGCGGAATGCTTCCAGTGTCTCGATTGCCAGGTCGAGTACTACGACGATGCGCGATGCCCGCCGCTCGCGCGCGCCGCCAAGTTGCGCGGCGGCGTAGGGCCTACTGCTGTCACGGTCAAAAATGCCTGACGGAAAACGCTTTACACCCGCGATGAGACGCTTGGATCACTGCTTAGGTCACTCGCTCCAGTCCCTGACGCGCCGTCGCGCCTTGCGCATGACGGCGGCGATGGCCAGCTTGCCACTGATGATCGCAGCGGTGCGCGCCACCGCGCCGAAAGGCCAATTTCACAGCTGGCAAGGCGACGTGCTGGGGGCGTGGTCGGAGCTTACCCTTTGGCATAACGACGCCAGGTTTGCACAACGGGCTATCCTCCAAGTGCGACGGGAGATCGCGCGCTTCGATCGGATTTTCAGCCTCTATCGCCCAGACAGCGAAATCTCGCGGCTCAATGCGGCCGGCAAACTGACCAAACCATCACCGGAGCTGCGTGCAGTCATCGAGGCAAGCCAACGCCTCGGCGTCCTGAGCGCCGGCGCGTTCGATATTTCGGTGCAACCTTTGTGGAGGCTGCACGAGGCGCATTTCTGGTCACACGCCGAGGTCCAGACCAACATCGCAGCCCGCGCGCACGACCTTGCGCGCGCGCTGGTGGATTTCCGCCAGATCGACTGCAGCGCGGCCGCTATCGGCTTTGCGCGTCCCGGAATGGCGATCACGCTCAACGGCATCGCCCAAGGCTATGTGACCGACGCCATCGCCGACCTTCTGCGCAACGAAGGCTTCGAAAGCGCCGTCGCCGACCTGGGCGAACTGCGCGCCCTCGGCCGTCACCCGGACGGGCGCCCGTGGAAGCTTGGAATCCGCGGCGGCATGGCTCCACGGGGAGAAGGTCGCCTGGTCGAACTTGAGGACATGGCGCTCGCGGTGTCCGGCGGCTACGGCACGACATTCGAAGCGAGCGGCCACTTTCACCACATTTTCGATCCACGCACCGGGGCAAGTGCCAGAGCTCTCGTCGATGTCGCGGTCATCAGTCCGAGCGCGACAGCAGCAGATGGGCTGGCAACCGCCATCTGTGTGGCGGGCGAAACGCTTGCACCGATGCTGCTCGCCGCATATCCGCGGACACGGGCGATACTGACGCGGCTCGACGGCACGTCTCTTGTGGTTCACGCAACGTCTGACACGGCTGCGGGTTAGCGAGCGAGCTTCGCTCCGCTGTCATCTGAGCAACGATCGACCGAAAATCGTATTACGCCGACGCGCCCGCGCGCAAATGCTCGACCAGCTGGCGCGCGTAGGGCGGCAAGTCTTGCAGCCTGCGGATGCAGATGGTGAGCTCGCGCACCGCCCACGGGTCACTGAGCGCGACCACCGCGATCGCCATCGTGCGCGCCACCCGGTGAGCGGTCGTCTCCGGTACGATGCCGATGCCGACGTTGCACTCGACCAGCCGGCACACCGCGTCGAAACTGCGCAGCTGCACACGCAGCCGCAGCGGCCGCCCGATCGGGGCCGCCTTCTCGGCCAGGAAGCGCTGCAGCGCGCTCGCCCGGTCGAGCCCGACAAAATCGTAGTCGAGCACCTGCGCGAACGGGATCTTGGTGCGCTTCGCCAGCGCATGCTCGCGCGCGACCACCAGCACGAAGCGGTCGCGGCGGAACGGATAGGTCTCGAGCGCGCTCATGTCGACCGTGCCGGCCACGATGCCGACATCGGCGGTACCTTCGGCGATCAGCCCCACGATCTCGTCGCTCAGGCGTTCCTGCAGGTCGACGCTGACGTTGGGATGGGCGGCCAGGAACGAGCTCAGCGCCTCCGGCAGGAACTCGGTGAGCGCGTTGGTGTTGGACAGTACCCTGATCTGACCGGCCGCGCCGCCCGCATAGGCGCCGAGATCCTCGCGCAGGCTTTCGGCCTGGCGCAGGATCGCCCGCGCGTGTTGCAGCAGCGTGCGGCCGGCCTGGGTCGGCGTGACCCCCTGGCGCCCGCGCACCAGCAGCGCGGCGCCGAGCGCCTGCTCCATGTTGCGGACCCGGGTGGAGGCGGCTGCAAGCGCCAGATGGGCGCGTTCGGCGCCGTGCGTGATGCTTCCGGCCTCCGCGATATGGCGGAACAGATTGAGATCGACGAGATCGAAATGCATCGGTCCAACCCTTCGCCGCTTACGAAGGCAGGTTACGCGAAATGCTGATTGTGCTTAGTACTTTCACATCTTACTTCGTGAGCCGCGAAGCACCAAGAGCCGATAATCCACAGCCGACTACGGCGGATTGGGAGCTTTTCGATGGGTACCCCTGTAGGCTCGCGCGAAAGCGTGTGAGTCGGGAGGAAGACAATGGCCGGTAGCAAGGCCCCCGCGCGGCCGCTGTCGCCGCACCTGCAGATCTACCGCTGGCCGCTGCCGATGCTGATGTCGATTCTTCATCGCATCACCGGCGCGGGCCTTTATGTCGGCACCTTGCTGATGGCGTGGTGGCTGATCGCGACGGCGTCGGGCCCGAACGCCTACGCCACCTTCGGCGGCTTCATCAATTCATGGATCGGGCAGCTGATCCTGTTCGGCTACACCTGGGCGCTGACGCATCACATGCTGGGCGGTATCCGCCACCTGATCTGGGATACCGGCCGCGGCTTCAGCCAGAGCGAGCGCGAGTGGCTGTCGCTGGCGACGGCGGTCGGATCGATCGGGCTCACCGTCCTGCTGTGGGTGGTCGGCTATCTGTCGATTGGAGGCGCCCAATGACCGAGCACCGCACTCCGCTCGCGCGCGTGCGCGGCCTCGGCTCGGCCAAATCCGGCACCGAGCATTTCTGGCGCCAGCGCCTGACCGCGGTCGCCAACGTGCCGCTCACGATCGCGTTCGTGCTGATCGTGGTGTCGCTGCTCGGCCGCAATCACGCCGCCGCCCAGCAGATCCTGGGCTCGCCGCTGGTCGCGATCGTCATCCTCTTGTTCATCGGCTCGGTCACCTATCACATGCGCATCGGCATGCAGGTCATCATCGAGGACTACGTGCACGACGAGGTCGCGAAGCTCGCGCTCATCATGCTCAACACCTTCTTTGCCATCGCAGTCGCGCTCGCCAGCGCCTACGCGATCTTCAAGCTGTCCTTCGGAGTCTGAGCGCATGGCGGGCAACGGATCAAACGGCAGCGCACCGGCGGTCAGGGGCCCCGCCTATCCGATCGAGGACCACACCTATGACGTGGTCGTGGTCGGCGCCGGCGGATCGGGCCTGCGCGCGGTCGTGGGCTGCAGCGAGGCTGGCCTCAAGACCGCCTGCATCACCAAGGTGTTCCCGACGCGCTCGCACACCGTGGCGGCGCAAGGCGGCATCGCGGCCTCGCTCGGCAATATGGGCGAGGACGACTGGCGCTGGCACATGTACGACACCGTCAAGGGCGCCGACTGGCTCGGCGACCAGGACACGATCGAGTACATGTGCCGCAACGCGCCGGCCGCGGTCTACGAGCTCGAGCACTGGGGCCTGCCGTTCTCGCGCCGCGAGGACGGCAAGATCTACCAGCGCCCGTTCGGCGGCATGACCACGCATTTCGGCAAGGGCACCGCGCAGCGCACCTGCGCGGCCGCCGACCGCACCGGCCACGCCATGCTGCACACCATGTACGGCCAGGCGCTGCGCCATTCGGCGGAGTTCTATATCGAATTCTTCGCCATCGACCTGATCATGGACGAGGACGGCCGCTGCCGCGGCGTGATCGCGCTCAAGCTCGACGACGGCACGCTGCACCGCTTCCGCGCCCACATGACCATCCTGGCCACCGGCGGCTACGGGCGCGCCTACTTCTCCTGCACCTCGGCGCACACCTGCACGGGCGACGGCAACGCCATGATGCTGCGCGCCGGCCTGCCGCTGCAGGACATGGAGTTCGTGCAGTTCCATCCGACCGGCATCTATGGCGCCGGCTGCCTGATCACCGAAGGCGCGCGCGGCGAAGGCGCCTATCTGGTCAACGGCGAAGGCGAGCGCTTCATGGAGCGCTACGCGCCCTCCGCCAAGGACCTCGCCTCGCGCGACGTCGTCTCGCGCGCCATGACCATCGAGATCCGCGAGGGCCGCGGCTGCGGCAAGCTCAAGGACCACATCCACCTGCACCTCGACCATCTCGATCCGGCGGTGCTGGCGGAACGGCTCCCTGGCATCTCGGAATCGGCGCGCATCTTCGCGGGCGTCGACTTGAGCCGCGAGCCGGTGCCGATCGTGCCGACCGTGCACTACAATATGGGCGGCATCGCCACCAACTATCACGGCGAGGCGCTCACCAAGAAGGGCGGCAACGACGATTGCGTCGTGCCCGGCCTGATGGCGCTCGGCGAAGCCGCCTGCGTGTCGGTGCACGGCGCCAACCGGCTCGGCTCCAACTCGCTGATCGACCTCGTGGTGTTCGGCCGCGCCGCCGCGATGCGCTGCGCCGAGATTCTCACGCCCAACGACAAGCACCCCGACCTGCCGAAGGATTCAGCCGATCTCGCGCTGTCGCGCCTCGACAAGTTCCGCAACGCCTCGGGCTCGACCGGAACCGCCCAGATGCGGATCAAGATGCAGAAGGTGATGCAGAGCAACTGCGCGGTGTTCCGCACCGGCCAGGTGCTGCAGGAAGGCATCAAGCTGATCGACGAGGTGCTCGGCGGCGTGCCCGACATCAAGGTGACCGACCGCTCGCTGATCTGGAACTCGGACCTGATCGAGACGCTCGAGTTCGACAACCTGATCGCGCAGGCGGTCGTGACCATGCACGCCGCCGCCAACCGCACCGAAAGCCGCGGCGCGCACGCGCGCGAAGACCACCCCGAGCGCGACGACAAGACCTGGATGAAGCACACGCTCACCTGGCTCGACCGCAACGGCAAGGTGACCATCGACTACCGGCCAGTGCACACCTACACGCTCACCAACGAAGTCTCCTACATCGAGCCAAAGGCGCGGGTGTACTAGGGTCATACGCGGGCTTCACCCGCATCCATCGTTTCCAGAGGCGCGCAGCGAC
>DAIUEP010000143.1:0-8357 GCA_036845065.1 Xanthobacteraceae bacterium
GCAGGAGCTTCATCACCGACAGCGCGGTCGCCGACTTGCCGGAGCCGGATTCGCCCACCAGCGCCACCGTCTCGCCTTCCGCGATATCAAACGAAATCCGGTCAACCGCGAGCGTCTCGCGCGTGCCTTGGCGAAAGCCGATGGAGAGGTCTTTGACCGAAAGGAGAATCTTGGAAGCGGTCATGCCAGCACCCTTAGGATTTCAGCAATACCGCTTGCGTCTGGCGCAATTCTTTTCATTTCGACCGGCGGGTTAATCCCCTTATCCGCTGATGCGAAATATCTGCATTTTCTCCGAATAGCCGTGACGAGGTGAATTGCATCAGGCAGTTTCAATTTCTTGCCGTGACTCTCCCGATGCGCAAAGCGCAGATCGGCGCTCTCATAGAGGATGTCGCGGCTGATCGGAACGAGATCAAGAAATTTACTCCAGACGATCAGGTCGAGATAAGCACGCTTTATGGGAGGACGGTGCGGCACTTCCGAGCCAGCCAAGACTTCCGCCAGGGTGAGCTCACTTGTAACTCCGGCGCCTGGATGCGCCTGCAGCGCTTCAAGCAAGTTCTTCATCGGCTCAGCAACCGACGGCTCTCCTTCGACCGCGAAGATAAATGACATAGCATCCAGATACACGACGGCTGCCGGCGGGGGTTCAGTCATCCCACTCGTCTCTGAGCTGTCTGATCCCACTAACGATGTTCTCAACCGAGCGGTACGGCGGCCGCCTCAATGCCCAGATTTCTTCCAAGGTCATTGGCTGATAGGACGGTGTGTCCTCTGTTACTGTGACGGTCACCCGCGTCAACGGATCGATTCCTTCGCGGAGATCCTCCGGAAGCCTTGAGGCCGGATAATTTTGGCGAACGATCTTGTTCATCGAAGTGGCTCCTAGTGCCCCGTTTCCGAAGCTCGTGATACACCTCAGCACGCTCTGACACGAGCTTCGGAAACAAAGGGGCACTAGCAACTCTATGATTCTAGTGCCGCTTTTCGATTTGAAGTTCCTAACCGAGCTTGCTGCAGGTGGTGTAGGAACTTCAAATCGGCGGCACTAGCCTAACACATTCTATCCTTATCTCACCGGAACGTCTTGCGCGGATCGAAGGCATCGCGCACCGCCTCGCCGATGAAGATCAACAGCGACAGCATGATGGCCAAGGTGAAGAAGCCCGAAATGCCGAGCCAGGGCGCCTGGATGTTGGCCTTGCCTTGCTTGAGCAGCTCGCCCAGCGAGGCCGAGCCAGGCGGCAGGCCGAAGCCAAGGAAATCGAGCGAGGTCAGCGTCATCACCGAGCCCGACAGGATGAACGGCAGGAACGTCATGGTCGCCACCATGGCGTTGGGCAGGAGATGCCGGAACATGATCACCGGGTTCGACACGCCCAGCGCACGCGCGGCCTGGATGTACTCGAAATTGCGGCCGCGCAGGAACTCGGCACGGACCAAACCAACCAGTGACACCCAAGAAAATAACAACAGGATCCCGAGCAAAACGAAGAAGCTCGGCACCAGGACCGACGAAATGATGAGCAGCAGATAGAGCCCAGGGACCGCCGTCCAGACCTCGATGAACCGTTGGAATATGAGATCGACCCAGCCGCCGAAATACCCCTGCACGGCGCCGGCCGCCACGCCGATGACCGAGGAGATGCTGGTCAGAATGAGCCCGAACAGGACGGAGATCCGGAATCCGTAGATCAAGCGCGCCACCACGTCGAAGCCCTGGTCGTCGGTGCCAAGCCAGTTGTATTCCAGGTCGCGGCAGCCCGAGAGGCCCTTCTTCTTGACCACCGCCTCGCATTCCTGCTCGGTCAGGAGCCACGTCGGCTTGGACGGTGCCGGCGTCGGCAGATCGAGATTATGAGTATTGTAGGAATATCGGATCAGCGGCCACACCATGTAGCCGCCCGAGTCGGCGATAAGCTTCTGCAGATAGGGATCGCGGTAGTCGGCAGCGGTCTCGAATTCGCCGCCGAATGTGGTCTCCGAATAGGTACGCACCACCGGAAAGAAATATTTGCCATCGTATTGAACGATGAACGGCTTGTCGCTGGCGATGAACTCGGCACACATCGATACCGCAAACAGGACCAGGAAGACCCAGAGCGAGACGTAGCCGCGCCGGTTCGCCTTGAAGTTCTCCCAGCGCCGCCGGTTGATCGGCGACAGAGCAAAACGCCTTCGCGGGGCCGTGACCTGGTCCGTCGGCGGCAGCACCTTTGGGGCGGGAATCCGAACACTGGTGCGATCGTCCACGCTCACACCTCCCGCGTCTCAAAGTCGATGCGCGGATCGACGAGGGTATAGGTCAGGTCCGAGATCAGGTTCACCACCAAGCCGAGCAATGCGAAGATATAGAGCGTCGCGAACACGACCGGGTAATCGCGATTGATCACGCTCTCAAAGCCAAGCAGGCCCAGGCCATCAAGCGAGAAGATGGTCTCGATCAGGAGCGAGCCGGCGAAGAAGGCGTGCACGAATGCACCGGGGAAGCCCGCGATGACGATCAGCATCGCGTTGCGGAACACGTGCCCGTAGAGCACCTGGCGCTCGCTGTTGCCCTTGGCGCGCGCGGTCAGCACGTATTGCTTGCGTATCTCATCCAGAAACGAGTTCTTGGTGAGCAATGTCGTGGTCGCGAAGGCGGCAAGCCCCATCGATATGATCGGCAGGGTGAGATGCCAGAAATAGTCGAGGATCTTCTGCCACCAGGGTAGCTGTGCCCAGTTCTCGGAGGTCAGACCGCGCAGCGGAAAGATATCGAGGAATGATCCGCCCGCGAACAGCACGATGAGCAGGATGGCAAACAGGAAACCCGGGATCGCATAGCCGATAATGATGATTCCGGAGGTCAGCACGTCGAACCGCGAGCCGTCCTGCACCGCCTTGCGGATGCCCAGCGGAATCGAGATCAAGTAGCTGAGCAGCATGAGCCAGAGGCCCAGAGAGATCGAGACAGGAAGCTTCTCGCCGACCAGCTGCAGCACGCTCACGTCGCGGAAATAGCTCTTGCCGAAGTCGAAGCGAACGTAGTCCCAAAGCATCTTAAGAAAGCGCTCATGCGCCGGCTTGTCGAAGCCGAACTGCTGCTCCAGCCGCTTGATGAATTCGGGGTCGAGCCCCTGGGCCCCGCGATACTTCGACGAGATGTCGTTAAGGCCGCCGGCTCCGGGCTGCCCGCGGCTGCCGAAATCACCCGTGCCCGACCCGCCCGTGCGGGCACCCGCCCCGGTGTCGGCGCCGGAGAGCACCGCGATCACCCGCTCGATCGGGCCACCGGGCGCGAACTGCACCACCACGAACGATACGAACATGATCCCGAGCAGCGTCGGAATCATCAGAAGGAGGCGCCGGATAATATAGGCGGTCATTGGTGGATCTTTTTCTCGTCGCCCGCCCGACAGTACAGCAGATCAGAGGTCACGTTGCACCCTTGCCGCCTTGTCGGGATCATACCACCAGGTCTCAGGAACACCGCGCGCATAGCGCGGCTTGGTCGCCGGCCGGGCGAACGCGTCCCAGTAGGCGATCCAATGCGTGGCCTTGTACCAATGCGGGATCCAGTAGCGGCTGGCGCGGAACACACGATCGAGCGCCTTGCAGGCCGCCGTCAGCGCGGGCCTCGTCTCGGCCGCGATGATCTTGTCAACCAGCGCATCGATCACCGGATCGGCGATGCCGGCGAGGTTCTGCGAGCCCTTGATGGCGGCAGCCTGCGAGGTGAAGTAGGTGCGCAGCGAATCGCCTGGAGTGCTCGAGAACGAGAAACGCTGAACCGTAATGTCGAACTCGAACGTGTCGGTGCGCCGCCTGTATTGGGCTGGATCGACGATGCGCACCGATGCGTCGATGCCGAGCGTCGTCAGATTCTTTATTAACGCCATGTGGTGCGGCTGGAATGACGAGTCGTCCAAAAGGAATTCGATGGTGATCCGTTCGCCTTTGGGCGTGAAGCGCTTGCCGTCCCGCAGCCCATAGCCCGCCTGCTGCAGAATCGCGCTGGCCTTGCGCAACAGCGCGCGATCCTGCCCGGAGCCGTCCGAGACCGGCGGCACGAACGGCTCGCCGAACACGTCGTCGGGCACGCGGCCGCGGAACGGCTCGAGCAGCGCAAGCTCGTCCGGACCCGGCTTGCCAACCGCCATCATGTCGGAGTTCTGAAACACCGAATGGGTGCGCAGGTAAGACCCATACATGATGTTCTTGTTGGTCCACTCGAAGTCGAAAGCGTAGTTGAGCGCCTCGCGCAGGCGCGGGTCCTTGAACTTCTCGTGCCGGGTGTTGAAGAACCAACCCTGCGCGCCGGAGGGCGTATCGTCGGGCAGCACCTCGCGCTTGACGCGCCCGTCCTTGATCGCCGCGAATTCGTAGCGCGTTGCCCAGAAGCGCGAGGTGAACTCCTCGCGAAATTGGTAGTTCTTGCCCGCGAAGCCTTCGAACCCGACATCGCGATCACGATAGAACTCGTAGCGCACGACATCGAAGTTATGGAGCCCTCGCATCACCGGCAGGCCCGCGCCCCACCAGCCCTTCACCCGCTCGTATTCGATGAAACGCCCTGTCTCCACCCGTCCGACCTTGTAGGGGCCGCAGCCGAGCGGCACGTCCATGGTGCTCTCGTCGAATTCGCGCTTGCCGTAATAGGCGCGCGAGAAGATCGGAAGCTCCGCGACATAGAGCGGCACGTCGCGCCCGCGGCCCGGCGCAAACCGCACCACCAGCGTCAGATCGTCGGTCGCCTCAACAGCCGCGACGTCGCGCAGACGCTGAGTGATGATCGGATGGCCTTTGCTCTTGAGCAGGTTGAGCGTGAACGCTACATCGTTTGCGTCGAGCTTGCTGCCGTCGTGAAAGCGCACCTCCGGCCGCAGCAGGAAGCGGTAGCTCAGCCCGTCGGGCGAGATGACGACCGCGCGCGCCACGAGCCCGTACATGGCGTCAGCCTCATCCCAGGCGCGCACCATCAGGCTCGCGAAGGTCAGCTCCATGCCGAGCGCCGCGTCACCCTTGAAGATGTAGCTGTTGAGCGAGTTGAAGGTGTTGAAGTTCTGATTGTATTGCCGGCTGGAGCCGATCTGCGAGAACAGCCCACCCTTGGGTGCGTCCGGGTTGACGTAGTCGAATTGCTTGAAACCGGCCGGATATTTGAGATCGCCGAACGCGGACATGCCGTGCCGCTCGCCATCTGCCTGCGCGAGACCTGGTGCCTGCGCCCGAGCCGGCCGCACCACCAAGGTCGCGACCGCGCCGGCGCCGAGCGCCAACGTGTCGCGGCGATTGACGCCATGACCGGCTCCTTGGCCGCCCCATTGCTGGGGACGCGTCACGATCTGGCCCTCGACTTGACCGCCTTGTCGGCATCCCACCACCAGATCGTGGGATAGGCCTCGGCGCCATACTTCGGCATTTCGCTGGGGCGGCCGAAGCGGTCCCAGCGCGCGGTGCGCGACTTGGAATAGGTCCACTGCGGCACGACGTAGTGGTTCCACAGGAGCACCCGGTCGAGCGCACGGGTCGCGGCCACCAGCTCGGCACGGTTCTTGGCAAAGATGACGCGCTCAATCAGCGCATCGACGGCCGGGTTCTTGATGCCGATCAAGTTGCGGGAGCCGGGCTGATCGGCGGCTTCCGAGCCCCAATAGCCGCGCTGCTCGTTGCCGGGCGAGAGCGACTCGCCCCAGGAGTTGATGATGATGTCGTAATCCCAGCTGCGCAGCCGGTTCTCGTACTGCGCATCATCGACAGTCCGCACCGTCACCGTCACGCCGAGCCGCTCCAGGCCGGGCTTGTAGAACAGAATGATGCGCTCGAAGGCCGGGCTGTCGGTCAGAATCTCGACATTGAGCGCTTCGTTGTTAACCGCGCGCATGAGCCTCTGGTTGCGAACCTCGAAGCCGGCCTCGCGCAGAAGTCGCGTGCCCTCGCGCAGATTGGCGCGCACTTTCTCGGGGCTGCCGAATTCCGGATTGGTGTAGGGCGTGGTAAAGACTTCCGTCGGCACCTGGTTGCGCACGGTCTCAAGGATCGCGAGCTCCTCGCCCTGCGGCAGGCCGGAGCTCGCCAGCTCAGTGCCATGAAAATAGCTGCGGACGCGCTCATACTGGCCGAAGAAGAGCTGCTTGTTGGCTTCGTCGAAATCGAACGCGTAATTGAACGCGCGCCGCACCCGCGGATCCTGGAACTTTTCGCGGCGGGTATTGAACACGAACGCCTGCATGACACCGCGATTGCGGATCGGGAACTCCTCGAGCTTGACGCGAGCGTCCTTGACGGCGGGGAAATCGTAGCGGGTTGCCCAGAACAGCGCGCTGTTCTCGGCCCGGAAGTCAATCTGGTCGCCCTTGAAGGCTTCGAGCGCGACGGTCGAATCGCGGAAATACTCGTATTTCAGCTCGTCGAAATTGTCGCGGCCGACATTGACGTTGAGATCCTTGCCCCAATAATCCTTCACGCGCTCATAGACGACTGTTCGTCCCGCCACAAACTCCTTGATGCGATAGGGGCCGCAGCCGAGCGGCGGCTCAAGCGTCGTTGCACCGATGTCGCGCTTCTTGCCCGACGCGTCGGTCCCTTCCCACCAGTGCTTCGGCTGAATGGTGAGCTGGCCGATGATCTGGGGCAACTCGCGGTTACCGACTTCGTCGAACGTGAACTTGACCTCGCGCTCGCCAACCTTCTCGGCCTTGGTGACGTGCCGGTAATAGGCGCCGATACGCGGGTCGTGCTTCTTGAGCGCATCGAAGGAAAAGATCACGTCATCGGGCGTGACCGGCTTGCCGTCATGCCAGCGCGCCTCCGCGCGCAGCCGATAGGTCGCGGAAGAGATATCGGGCGGCACGCTCACCGCCTCGGCGAGCAGGCCATATTCGGTCGACACCTCGTCGAGCGACGACACCATCAACTCCTCGTAGATGTTGCCGATACCGCCTCGCTCGAGGTTGCCGCGCACGGCCCCCACCACGATGTTGAAATTGTCAAACGTCGTTCCGATCACGCTGATGCGCGCCACACCGGCCTTCGGCGCCTGCGCGTTGACGTAGTCGAACTGCTTGAAGCCCGGCGGATACTTGATGTCGTCGAACAGCGACAGAGCGTGTCGCCATTCGGTTGACTGCGCGCGGGCTGGCTGCGGCAGCGCAAGCCCCTCGAGAGCGGGGGCGACGGTGGCAAGGAGTCCGGTTTGAATCAGGGAGCGGCGGCTCAGGCGCACGGGAGGCCTCCAGAAGGACAGGCGGGCCGGCACGTTTTCTCACGCACCACGTTTTTCAGAGATTATGTCTGTTTTTGGAAAGATAGCCACCGGTTCGCCCGCCGTTATGGCAGCGGTCATTCACATTCGCGTGGATGCAACGCCGCCCCGGTCCACGGGACGGCTTGAAAATGGCCTTCTGGAGGCCCTTTTGGCCCGATCGGCAGATTGCGGGATTACCGCGTTGTAATCCCGTGCGGCATAATCTCGTCCGGCACCATCCCGTGCGGAATTTGGGCGGCGCGCATCCTGGCCGGGAGCTCCGCGCCCCTGTTCAGGGGTGTGGGATTGTCGGCCAAGCTGTTGAGGTAGGCCATCAAGTCGGCCCGCTCGGCCGCCCGCGGGATGCCCGAGAAGGTCATCACCGTGCCGGGCACCATGGCCTTGGGGTTGGTGACGAAGTTGAACAGGTCGGCAATCGTCCAATTGCCCGAGGCCTGCTTCAAGCCCGGCGAATAATTGAAACCCGGAACCGACGCCTTCGCCCGCCCGACGATACCCCAGAGCGGCGGGCCGGACAGCGTCCGCCCGCCCTTCTCGAAGGTGTGGCAGGTCGCGCACTTCTTCGCCGATTCGGAGCCACGAGCGACGTCGGCGCTCGCAAGGAGCTGGCCAAGCGGCACCTCCGGCTGCGCCGGGGCCGACGGGGTTCCACCCGGCGTCGTGGTCGGCACATCGATATCGTAGCCCGGCTTGGCAAGCTTGCCGGGCGCGAACACGGCACCCGCGGCGATATTCAGAGCAACGACACCAAGGCATGTGCCCAGGACTGCACCGAGAACTTTGTTCATCTCGAAGGAATCAAGCACGGTCCGATCTCCCAAAGCGAAGGGAATGGGTCGATATTCGCCGCACAGATAACCGGTTTGCGTCATGCCTGGCAACCCGTATAACCGGCATGCCCCCGACACTTTTGCGTGGGTTTTTGGCCCGCCTAGTGTGGCGGCTCAGAAGTCCGTATCATTCGTGCCGCGAGTCCCAGACGCGGACTTCTGAACCATAGACCGATGGCCGGCAGCGACGTTTTGATTGTCATTCCGGCCCGGATGGCCGCGACCAGGCTGCCGGGCAAGCCGCTTGCCGATATCGCGGGCGAGCCGATGATCGT
>DAIUEP010000143.1:8457-12675 GCA_036845065.1 Xanthobacteraceae bacterium
CGACCAGGCTGCCGGGCAAGCCGCTTGCCGATATCGCGGGCGAGCCGATGATCGTACACGTCCTGCGACGGGCGCGCGCAGCTGCCGTCGGCGAAGTTGTAGTTGCAACTGATTCCGAAGCGGTCGCGGCCTGCGTCGAGAAAGCCGGCGTCTGCGCCATCATGACACGCGCCGACCATGTCTCGGGCTCCGACCGGATCTTCGAGGCGCTTGCGGCTGCCGACCCGTCCCACCGCTGCCGCATCATCGTCAACGTCCAGGGCGACCTGCCGACGCTCGCCCCCGCCGACATCCGCGCGGCGCTTGCCCCGCTCGATGATCCGCAGGTCGATATCGCCACGCTCGCGGCCGAGATTGTCCGCCCGCAGGAGCGTAGCAGCCCCAACGTGGTCAAGGTGGTCGGCTCGCCGCTCGGGCCGCGGCGGCTGCGCGCGCTCTACTTCACGCGCGCCGAAGCGCCCTGGGGCGAGGGACCGCTCTATCACCACATCGGCCTCTACGCCTATCGCCGGCCGGCCCTGCAGCGGTTCGTGTCACTGCCGCCGTCGGCGCTGGAGCAGCGCGAGAAGCTGGAGCAGTTGCGCGCCCTCGAAGCCGGCATGCGCATCGACGTGGCGATCGTCGACAGCGTGCCGCTCGGTGTCGATACGCCCGAGGACTTGGCCCGCGCGCGCGAGCTGCTGGCAACGGGGGGCTGAGCGGGGCCGCTTGGTCCTGGCCGGCACCGACGCACCGACGGCGGCCGGCAAGCTCATGATTCCAGTATGGTTTTGGACTTCAAGCGGCTATACGAGCTGGCCGCGACAATGATAAGGAACGAGCCCGTTCCAGATCGGACTGCGGGGTAGCGGAGCCGCCATGACGACCAGAATCGTGTTCCAGGGCGAGCCAGGGGCAAACTCGCACCTCGCCATCCGCGAGGCCTATCCGGACTGCGAGGCGGTCCCCTGCCCGACCTTTGAGGATTGCTTCGCGGCGATCACGTCCGGCGACGCCGCGCTGGGCATGATTCCGATCGAGAACTCGGTCGCCGGCCGCGTCGCCGACATCCACCACCTGATGCCGCATTCAGGTTTGCACATCGTCGGCGAGCATTTCATGCCGGTGCGCCACCAGTTGCTGGCGCCCAAGGGGGCGACGCTTGCCGACATCAAGACGGTGGAGAGCCACGTCCACGCGCTCGGCCAGTGCCGCAAGGTGATCCGCAAGCTCGGCATCAAGCCGGTGGTCGCTGCCGACACCGCGGGCTCGGCGCGCGAGATCGCCGCGGCCGGCGACAAGACCCGCGCGGCGATCGCCTCGCGGCTCGCCGCCGACATCTATGGGCTATCGATCCTGCAAGAGGACATCGAGGACGAGGCGCACAACACCACGCGCTTCATCGTGCTCTCGCGCGACTCGAAATGGGCTGCCAATGACTCAGGCCCGGTGGTGACGACGTTCCTGTTCCGCGTGCGCAACGTGCCGGCCGCGCTCTACAAGGTGCTGGGCGGTTTCGCCACCAACGGCGTCAACATGACCAAGCTCGAGAGCTACATGATCGAGGGCAACTTCTTCGCCACCCAGTTCTACGCCGACGTCGAGGGCCATCCGGAAGACCGCAAGCTCGTGCTCGCCTTCGAGGAGCTGTCGTTCTTTTCCAAGGAGATGAAGATCCTCGGCGTCTATCCGGCGCATTCGTTCCGCGCCACCTTTGAAGAAGCAGCGGATTGAGCGCGCCCCGCATCCGCGCCGGGATCGATGTGTGGAGCGATCTCGCGCGGTTTTCCACGGCGGGCTAAGCCTTGCGCCCTCCTGCGCTTGCTGACCAGAGTCCGCTGCTCTAGAGTTATTTCTTTGCAGGAACGGGATCATGAAGAAACGATCTCGCGCAGTTTCGATCGCTTGCAACATCGGCCTGTTGGCGCTGACGGCCGCCTCTTTTCATTCTTCGGCCCGCGCTCAATCAGCTGATCTCGTCCTGTGCGACCGACTCGCCGCTGATCCGGCCGATCCGGACAAGCCGAAGGACGTCAAAGGCACGCCGGAGATCGCCGCCTCCGACATCGCGACCGCCATTAAGTTCTGCCGCGTCGCATCGGCCTCATCGCGCCGCGCGATGTATCAGCTTGGCCGCGCCTACGCGGCCAACAAACAAGCGGCGGAAGCCGTCAGCGCCTATCGCAAGGCGGCCGACAAAGGCAGCACCTCCGCCATGGTGGAGCTCGGCGTCATGCTCGGCACCGGATCGGGTGTCGCCAAGGATGAAGCGCAGGCGCGCAAGTTGTTCGAGCGCGCCGCCGAGGCGGGGAATCCGCGCGGCGTCACCAATCTTGCAGCGCTGCCCAACACCGGCGGCGCCCCCACCGATGCCGCCAAGTCCAGAGCCATGCTGATGCGCGCGGCGGAGAAGAATTCCGCGGAAGCACAGTTTCAGCTTGGCCTCATGTTTGCGGATGGCATCGGCGGCCCGCAGGACGATGTGGCCGCGCGTGCGTTGTTTGAAAAGGCGGCCGCACAGGATCACCCCGGAGCATTGGAGCGGATGGGCGAGTTCGCGCAAAGCGGGCGAGGCGGACCGCAGGATGCAACGGCCGCCAAGGCATATTACGAGAAAGCCGCGGCGCTCGGCAATGAAGATGCCAAGGACGCTCTCAAGCGCATACAATGTCGCTGGGTGATCAAGGATAAGCGCGGCAACGTCGTGACCAACCTTTGCTTCTAGTGCCGCTTTCTGATCTGAAGTTCCCACGACACTTGCGGCGACGTCAGTGAGGCATGTCCCGTTCCATTGGTTCAACGGCTCGGGCCGGCCCCTTTGACTGCGGCCTCGATCTCCGAGCGGCCGAGGCCGATATCGCGCAGCGTGCGGTCGTCGAGCGCGCCGAGCTCTCGCATCGCCCGACGGCGCGTGCGCCAGCGCGCCCCGCCCCGCCACCCGTCGACGACGGCGACAGCAGCGAGACGTGGAAGCCGGAGCAGGCCGCGCAGCAGGTCGCGCAGCGCACGCGCGCGCGCCGCACGCGCCTGCGCGACGATCAGTGGCGTCATGCGAAGCCGCTGTTCGAGCGTCAGCCGGCTCCAGTCAAAGTTCGACAAGTCGATGATGTTGGGTTCGCGCATAGCGCTCTCCATCGAATTGATCCCTTGGGCGCGGGCTTTACGCCGGCCACTCGATCACGTAAAATGAATAATAACGATCGACATCATCTCATATTGAGAACGATTGAGAGAACGATGGACCTCGCCGATCTCCATATCTTCCGCTCAGTGGTGCAGGCTGGCGGCGTGACGCGCGCCGCCGAGCGGCTCAATCGCGTGCAGTCGAACGTGACCACGCGCGTGCGCCAGCTCGAGGCCGAGCTAGGCGTCGACCTCTTCATCCGCGAGGGCAAGCGCCTGCATCTGACGCCGGCCGGACGCCTCCTGCTCGATTACGCGGATCGCCTGCTCGACCTCGCCCAGGAGGCGCGCGAGGCGCTGCATGACGACAGGCCGCGTGGCCTGTTGCGGCTCGGCGCGATGGAGAGCACGGCGTCGGTGCGGCTGCCGGTCCCGATGAACGAGTACCTTCGCCGCCATCCCAACGTGTCGCTCGAGCTGCGCACCAGCAGCCCGCTGAAGCTCTCGGCCGCGCTGCTCAACGGCGACGTCGACGCCGCGATCGCGGCCGAGCCGCTGGCCGACACGCCGTTCGAAAAGCTGCCGCTCTATGACGAAGAGCTGGTGATCGTCGCGGCCAACGGCCATGCGCCGATCAAGTCACCGAAGGACGCCAGCCCGAACGCGGCGCTCGCTTTCGAGCATGGCTGTCCCTACCGCCTGCGGCTGGAGAAATGGTTCGCGCATTCGGGCGAGATGCCCGAGCGCATCATCGAGATTTCGTCCTATCACGCGATGCTCGGCTGCGTGATCGCCGGGATGGGAATCTCGCTGGTGCCGCGGATGGTGCTCTCCACCCTCCCCGAGGCGCGGCTGTTGAGTCTGCATCGATTGCCGCCGGGACTCGACCGCGCCATGACCGTGCTGATGTGGCGCAAGGGCACGCTCTCGCCGAAGGTGCGCGCGCTGCGTGACGTGCTGGTGGAGCATGCGGGGGTGAACAAGGTCAAAGGCCGCCGACGAACGAATGGCAAGTGACGTAGCGTCGTCGTGGCGATCGGCCCGTTCGCCAGCGATATTGACAACGGGGCCAATCCTACGACTTGACCTGCAGCTCAACAATCTCCGGCCGGAGCT
>DAIUEP010000144.1:0-12583 GCA_036845065.1 Xanthobacteraceae bacterium
AAGTTCGTGTCAGAGGGTGCTGCGACGTATCACGAACTTCGGAAACGGGGCACTACGAACTGACTATCGTCGAGCGCCCCTGCCCCTGCAGGACCGCCTCAATCGCTCCTTTGGCGTGGATCGAGAATACGATGATAGGCATATGATTTTCCTGGGCAAGCGCGAAGGCGGTGGCGTCCATGACTTTAAGCCCGCGCTCGAGCGCTTCCCGATGGGTCAAGCGAGCGTAACGCTCAGCCTTGTTGTCCTTCTTGGGATCGGCACTGTAAACCCCGTCCACGTCGGTTGCCTTCAGCACCGCGCCCGCGCCGATCTCGGCGGCGCGCAGAACCGCGGTCGTGTCGGTGGTGAAGAACGGATTGCCGGTGCCGGCCGCGAACAGGACCAGGCGCCCCTCCTCGAGATGGCGCAGGGCGCGCGGCCGTTCGTAGGTCTCGCAGACGCCCGGCATGACCAGCGCCGACATCGTGCGCGCCGGCGCGCCCGCCCGCTCGATCGCGGTTTCCAGCGCCAGCGCGTTCATGACCGTCGCCAGCATGCCCATGGTGTCGCCGGTCACCCGCGGAATGCCCTGCTCGGACACCTTGACGCCGCGGAAGATGTTGCCGCCGCCGACGACGACACCGATTGCGACCCCGAGCGCGCGTGCAGCGACCAGATCGGCGGCGATCCGCTCCAGGGTGGGCTGATGAATTCCGAACGAATCCGGCCCCATCAGGGCCTCGCCCGACACTTTGACGATCACGCGGCGGTAGATCGGACTAGTGCCCCGCTTCCGAAGTTCGTCATCCATCGCCGCAGCCTCTAACACGAACTTCGGAAGCAAAGGGGCACTAGCAACCTTATGATTTCTAGTGCCGCTTTTCGATTTGAAGTTCCTGACAGAGATTGCTGCACGCGGTGCAGGAACTTCAAATCGGCGGCACTGGCCATAAGGGGCTCGCTCGGTGATTGCCTTCCGGTCAGCCGCGCACCATGGCCGGAAGCGGAATAGTCAGCGCGGTGTGACCGCGGCCGCAACTTCGGCAGCGAAGTCCTTCTCCTCCCGCTCGATGCCCTCACCCAGGGCGTAGCGGACGAAGCCCGTCACCTTGATCGGGGCGCCGGCCTTGCCCTCGGCTTCCTTGACGGCCTGGGCTACGCTCTTGTCGGGCTCATGGATGTAGGGCTGATCGAGCAGACAGACTTCCTTGTAGAAGGTCTTGAGCCCTGATTCGACGATCTTGTCGACGACATTGGCGGGTTTCCCCTGCGCCTTGGCCTTGTCGGCCAGCACCTCTTTCTCGCGCCGGATCACCTCGGGGCTCAGGCCCGACGGGTCGACCGCCTGCGGGTTGGAGGCTGCCACGTGCATCGCGATCTTGCGGCCGATCTGGGCAAGCTCGTCGGCCTTGCCGGCCGACTCGAGCGCGACCAGCACGCCGATCTTGCCGAGCCCCTCGCCCACCGAATTGTGCATGTAGCTGGCGACCGCGCCCTGCTTGACCTCGATGGATGCCGCACGCCGCAGCGAGATGTTCTCGCCAATCTTGGCGATCGAATCCTGAATAGCGTCGGCGACCGGGATGTTGCCGATCTTGGCCTTGTTGAGCGTGTCGAGATCGGTGCCGGCGCTGAGCGCCACGTCGGCGATCATCTTGACCAGGCCCTGGAAGAACTCGTTGCGGGCGACGAAGTCGGTCTCGGAATTGATCTCCACCACCACGCCCTTGGTGGCGGTCACAGAGATTCCGATCAGGCCATCTGCCGCGATGCGGCCGGCCTTCTTGGCAGCCTTGGCGAGCCCTTTCTTGCGCAGGAGGTCGACCGCCGCCTCCATCTCGCCGCTGGTCTCTCCGAGCGCGGCCTTGCAATCCATCATGCCGGCGCCGGTGCGCTCGCGCAGCTCCTTGACCATCTGTGCGGTAATATTGGCCATCGAACGATATCCCTTTGGCGCCATGGCCGGGCTCGTCCCGGCCATTCACGTCCTGGTGCTGTAACAACTTGGTACTGTCGACGTGTGACGTTGTTGCTTGTGACGTTGATGCTTGTGACGTTGTGGATGCTTGTGACGTTGTGGATGCTTGTGACGTTGATGTCTGGCCGGTCGGCCAGGCAGGGCGGTCATTCCGCGGTCAGTTCCTTCGAGTGGGCAATCCAGCTTTCCATACGGCCGGGCAGCCCGATTTCCTCGCCGATCTTGTGAGCCGCATCAGGGCTGAGGCTCGCGATCTGCCAATAGTGGAAGATGCCAAGATCATTGAACTTCTTCTCGATCGTGGGCGAAACGTGCGCGAGCTTCTTGAGATCGTCGGCAACGCCGCGCGGTCCGGAGAGCACCTCGTAGCCGGGTCCCGCCGCCGGCGCCGGCAGCTCTTCCACGACCGGCTCGGCGGCCGCGCCGACGTCGATACCCATCTCGCCCTGCGCACGCGAGATGCCATCGATGGCGGCCCTGGCAATGAGGTCGCAATAGAGCGTGATGGCGCGACTGGCGTCGTCATTGCCGGGAACAATGAAGGTGATGCCGTCCGGGTTGCAGTTGGTGTCGACGACGGCCGCGACCGGGACGCCTAACCGGCGCGCCTCTTTGATCGCGATGTCTTCCTTGTTGGTGTCGATCACGAACAGGAGGTCGGGCAGCCCGCCCATGTCCTTGATGCCGCCGAGCGCGCGGTCGAGCTTGTCGCGCTCGCGCTGCAGATCGAGGCGTTCTTTCTTGGTGTAGCCGCCGGCCTCGTTGGAGGCGAGCATCTCGTCGAGCTTGCGCAGGCGCGAGATCGAGCCCGAGATGGTCTTCCAGTTGGTAAGCGTGCCGCCGAGCCAACGGGAATTCACGTAGTACTGCGCGCAGCGCTTGGCCGCATCCGCGACCGCGTCCTGCGCCTGGCGCTTGGTGCCGACGAACAGGATGCGCCCGCCCTTGGCGACGGTATCGCTCACCGCCTGCAGGGCCCGGTGCAGCAACGGCACCGACTGGGCGAGATCGATGATGTGGATGTTATTGCGGGTGCCGAAGATGTACTCGCCCATCTTCGGGTTCCAGCGGTGGGCCTGGTGGCCAAAGTGAACGCCAGCTTCCAAAAGCTGACGCATGCTGTAGTCAGGTAGCGCCATGGTCATTCTCCGGTTGTGCCGCCGCGGACCCGTGAGCTCCAACCTCCCTCCCTGTGTTAAAGAGGGCGCCGAGCCACCGGACGGCTTGTTTAGCCAAGGTCCGCGTGTGAGATGGCGCGGCTTATATAGGTGCGGGGCGGTAGACGCAAGCTTTTGGCCACGGGGCACTTTTGGCCGGGTCACTTTTGGCCAAGGGGCACTTTTGGCCAAGGGTCGGTGGCGCGGCCCGCCGGCCATCGCTAGAATGGTTGCCAAGACGCGGCAGCGCCCGACTGATTTTAGGGCTTCGGGCCACCGCTAGAATTCGCTTAGGGTAAACAGGGAGGAAATCATGCTGAGAACAGTCGGCGCACTGACCGCAATTGGGCTTGCCGCCATCGTCAGTCCGGCCACCGCGGCGGACGTGACGCCGGAGCGACTGCTCAACGCACCAAACGAGCCGCAGAACTGGCTGATGGTTCACCGCGACTACGACAATTCCAGGCATTCGGGCCTGAAAGACATCAATCGCGACAACGCCAAGGATCTCAAGCTCAAGTTCATCATCTCGATCGGCGGGATGGCGACCGGCGGAACGCTGCGCGGCAAGGAAGAAGCGACCCCGCTGGTGGACGACGGCTTCATGTACGTCAACGACACCTGGGGCCGGGTGATGAAATTCGACGTTCGCAGCGGGACGCAGGGCGTGCCGCTCTGGCGTCACGATCCCAAGATCAAGCAGTCTCGCACCCAACGCGGGATCGCGATGTATGGCAACAAGGTCTTCATCCCCACCAACGATATGCGGCTGATCGCGCTCAACCGCGATTCCGGCGAAGTGATCTGGGAGGTCAATGCCGCAGCGCCCACCGATCCCGCGACCGGCACGCCCTCAGCCAAGACCCAAGGGTTCACGGCCGCACCGCTGACGATCAAGACCCGCGGCGGCAAGGAGCTTGTGCTGCAGGGCGAAAGCACCGGCGGACAGCTCGGCACCCGCAGCTGGGTCGGCGCCTGGGACGTCAACACCGGCCAGCTCGCCTGGCGCACCTTCACCATCCCAGCCCCGGGCGAGCCCGGCTCCGAGACCTGGAAGGACAAGCACAACGCCTGGCGCGTGGGCGGCGGCGGCGTCTGGCAGACCGCCTCCTATGATCCCGCCACGAACCTGTTGTTCTACGGCACCGGCGACGCCTTCCCGAGCTTCGATCCTGAATTCCGTCCGGGCGACAACCTGTTCACGGCGAGCACTATCGCGCTCGACGCCGACACCGGCAAGATCGTCTGGTACTTCCAGGAGACGCCCAACGAGCACTGGGACTTCGATACGCCGAGCCCCAAGATGCTCTACGAGGTCTCGATCAACGGCGAGACGCGCAAGGTCGTCGCGAACTTCTCGCGCAACGGCTACTACTATACGCTCGATCGGAGCAACGGCCAGTTCCTGCGCGCCGACCAGTATCAGGAGAAGATCACCTGGACCAAGGGGATCGATCCGAAGACCGGCAAGCCGGTCGATTACGATCCGACCAAAGACGTCCAGACCTACGCCGGCATCGGCGTGCGGCGCGCCAAGCGCGGCGAAGAGGCCTGCCCGTGGTGGAACGGCGCACCGACCTTCTTTCCGCCGACGTTGGACGCCAAGCGCGGCGTCGCCTATGTGGCGGGCGCCGAAGGCTGCATATCGGGCACCGGCAGCAGGACCCCGATGGACGAGAACAAGGACTATGTCGGCCTGCCCCCGTGCTGTACCGAGCAAGGCCGCGTCACCGCCCATGGCGCGCTGTGGGCGCTCGATCTGAAGACCGGCAAGGTCCTCGGCAAGGAGACGTTCCAGCCGCCGACCGAGTCGGGCATGCTGAGCACCGACGGCGACCTCCTGTTCACCGGTCACATGAACGGGAAGTTCTCGGCCTACGACGCCACCACGCTGAAGGAAGTGTGGAGTTTCAACGTCGGCACGCCGATCACGGCTCCGCCCATGACCTATAGCGTCGGCGGCAAGCAGTACGTCGCGGTCGTTGCCGGCGGCGGCGTCGGAGTCCGCGGTGGCGGCCTCTATCAGCCGTCCGCGTTCGTGGCCGTGTTCGGCAACTGATGCGCGCGATCGCATCCGCTCGCGCTCTGGCGCGAGCCCCTTCATCAACCGGACGCGGGCATGCCCGCGTCTGGTCCCTGCTATTTGCCACGGTAACCGCGCTGCTGCTCCCCGGCACCATGGCGGTGGCGCAGGCGCCCGCTCCGAAGATCTGGGACGTGACATTTGGCACGCCCGTTGCCGCGCTTCCGCTCGACCAGTTCGTCGACACGGCCTGTGGGACGAACGGCGGCCCGCCGGCGCGCGTGCTGAAGAGTTTTGCTGAATTTTCCCAGTGCGCGCGCGAGCGCACGACCGGGCTGCACGAGGTCTGGTTCCGCTATGACGACGAAATGGAATATGTGGCGCGCGCCCGCCGCTCCGACATCATGATCCGGCAATATCAGGCCAACTCGCTCGCCGGGCAGCCAATCATTACGTCGCTGTTGATCGACGAAGCCGGCCGGGTGCAGGGCTATCGGATCGTCAATGACCCGCGGGTCGAAGCCCGCACACGGCTCGCTGCTTTCGGCCTTGCCGATCTGTTCAAGGGCATCGCCGGCCTCGGTCTCAATTGCACCAACCTGCCGCTCGCCGAGGGCGAGCGGCCGATCGACGACTGGTACGCCAAGGAAGTGTGCGAGAAGAGCGCGGACGGCCGGGTGTTCCGGATCGAAGCGCGCCGCTATTACAAGGCCGGCCAATACGCCGTCGATCCGAATGAAAATCGCCTCACCGAAAACCTGTTCGAGAGCTCGGCTCGGATCGAGGTCTACAAGGCGACGGCGCCTTAAGTGAAGAGCGCGCGCGCTCGAGCATCAGCAAGCAGGCCCCGCAGATGAATCCAAAGATTGAGCTCCGCATACGCCACGCCATTGCGCTCATCGTTGCCGCCGTTCTTCACTCGGCATCGCCAGCCTTGGCGCAGGACGAGGCAAGCGTGAAGGCCGGGATGAACGCCTGGAAAAACGCCGGCTGTCCCGAATGCCATGGCGCATTTGCGGACGGCGAGCGTGAGCGCGACGAAGCGCCGGCGGGCGCCAACCTGCGGACCAGCCGGCTCGACAACGCGGCGATCACGGAAGTGATCCGCTGCGGCCGTCCCAGCACCGGCATGCCGCGTTTCGACGAAGGCGCCTACACGCAGCGCGGCTGCTACGGCCAGCCGACCGGGGCGGTGCCGGATGCGCTCTACCCGACGCCGCGCATGCTGAGCGTGCAGGAAATCGATGTGCTCGTCACCTATCTGCGGGCTCGCGTCATCGGAAAGCGCGCGGTCACGCCGCAAGAGTGCGCCTATTACTACGAAGACTTGGCCAGCACCTGGTGCGAGCCGGATAAGGACAAGTGAAAAGGTAAACGCCTCGTCACTGATGAATCGTGTTGTCCGGCATCATCGCTCCCTTGAATTTCGTATCCGTCTGTTTCGTGTTGCCGAGATTGGCTGATCGCAGCACCGTCTGGCTGAAGTCGGCGGAGCTCAAATCCGCGCCGCCGAGATCGGCGAGATAGAAAATCGATTGCCGCAGGATGGCGTTAGAGAGATTAGCGTCGCGGAGATTGGCCTGCGTGAATTCCGCCATCTCCGCGATCACCCCGCGCAGATCGCAGCGCAACAGTCTGCTCTGAAACATATTCGCATCGTTGAGCGTGGCGTTGACGAAGCTCGCCTCGTTGAGCAGCCCCGCGCTCAGATCGGCCTCGGTGAGGTTGGCGCGGTCGAGCTTGCCGCCGGTGAGGCGGATGTTGCCCATCATGGCCTCGGTGAGATCCGCGCCGGTGAAGTCGGCGCGGCCGGCCTCGGCCTCGAACAGCATGGCGCCTTTCATCTTGGCCCGGCTGAAATTGGCTTGCAGCAGGTCGGTCTTGTTGAGATTGGCGTCGGTCAGATTGGCGCCAGAGAGAT
This sequence comes from Xanthobacteraceae bacterium, assembly GCA_036845065.1. GTDB lineage: Bacteria > Pseudomonadota > Alphaproteobacteria > Rhizobiales > Xanthobacteraceae > VAZQ01. The sequence goes on from DAIUEP010000144.1 coordinate 7,062, forward strand.
TGGCGCCGCGCAGGATGCTGCGGTGAAACGTGGCGCCCGCAAGGTTGGCGCCGGAAAGGTCGGCGCCGGCAAGATTGCGCCGCTTGAGCTGGGCACCCGCGAGGTTGCAGCCGGGACAATCCTTGCTGCTGCCGGCGAGAAACGCCTCGGCGGTCTGAGCCCCTGCCCGGCCGTTCCAGCCGACCAGTCCGGCGACCAGTACTACAAACGCAACAACCATCGATGTGCGCATGATCTCACCCAAGTCCCTAGTTTGCCGTTGCGATCGCCTGCGCACGCGCGACCACGTCCGCGGGCGCTTGGTAGAGCCGCTCGACCATCGCCTGGACGTCGGCGCCGCCGACGAAATTGAGCTCCAGGCCAATTCGCTCGCCTTCCTCGATCAGCTGCGGGTCACGCATAGCGTCCGCAACCCCCTTGCGCAGCGCCTCGGCGATGCGCGGATCAAGCCCGGGCGGTGCGACCAAGGGCCGGCCCATCGACTGCCGCGAGAAGATCATGTCGAGCACCTGCCGGTCGCCCGGCTGCCGGACGAAATCGGTGACGATTGGAACGGCGGACAATTCCTTGTGCTTGTCGAGCGCGAGCTGCAGGATGATCTTGAGTTTGCCGCTATCGAGGTCGCTCTTGTTGCCGGAGCGCGCCACGCCCCAGGAATAACCCACGATACCATCGAGCTCGCCACGCTCGACCGCCAGCATGATCTCCTGCGTGCCCGGGTAGCCGGCGATCGCCTTGAGCTTGGTGCCGAGCAGCGCGTTGAGCGCGGCGGTGAAGGCATGCTGGTCGCCGCCGATCCCGGTCGAGCCGACCTGCAGCGGCGCGCCTGCGAGCACCTGCTGCAGCGTCGCGGCCGGGCCAGGCTGCCGGATATAGAATCCCGAGACCTCGTTGTTCATGCTGCCGAGCCAGACGAATTTGCTGGAATCGAACTTGCCCTGCGACGCACCGCCAGCCAGAAGCGGCTCCATCGCTACGCCACGGCCCACGATGGCGATCTCGGTGCCATCCTTGGGCGCGGCATTGTAGAGATAGTTCGCGAGGTTGAGCGAGCCGGCGCCGGGCCGGTTCTGCGGAACGATGACGGGATTGCCGGGCAAATACTTGCCCAGGTGCCGCGCCAACAGCCGCCCGTAGGTGTCGTAGCCAAATCCGGTCGGCGAGAAGCCGATCAGGATCTTCACCTGCTTGCCGGCGAACGAGACCGGCTGCGCAGAGGCCGCGCTCGGCAGCAGCATGGCGACCGCCAGGACGATGCCCACAAGAACTCCCGCGCGCGATCGGCCGGTCATGATTACTCCGCCGCCTGCGCCAGGCGCATGCCGTCGAGATGGCTCACCACCTCGTCGAGATGCATGACGTCGACGTATTTGTGGTGCAGGTCGAACAGATTGACCTTGTGGGTGAGCTCGGCGCGATCAAAGGTGCACTCCTCGACCAACGACACGTGGAAGCCGCTGGAATAGGCATCAACGGCGCTCGCCCGCACGCAGCCGGACGTGCTCTCGCCGCACATGATCAGGCTCTGGATGCCGAGGATCGACAGATGCGAGAGCAGCGGCGTGCCCTGGAACGCGCTCGCGCGCTGCTTCCAGATCACGACATCGGACGCTTCCGGCGTGAACTCGTGAAAGATCGCATAGGCATCCGCCGCCGGTCGGGCCCGTTGGCTGCGGGTCGACACCGCGCCCTGCGGCCGATTGTTCGGGCGGGTTTCCTGCGTGCAGTAGAAGATCGGGATGCCGGCACGCCGGGCGGCGGCGAACAGCCGCTTGGTCGGCTCGATCGTCCGGTGCGCGAAGACCCCACATGTGTTGGGATGGCGATCGTTGATCTCGATCGGAGGGTGTGCGCCGCCGCGATACACGAGATCGTAGAGATCGATCGCCAACAGGGCCGGGCGCGGCCCCACGAAAGTCTCGCGACGCCAGCCGGCGTAGAGCTGAAGATCGGCCTGCGGTATCACGTCCTTCCAGCAGTGGTCGTTGAACTTGTCGATCGAAGCCATGCGATGTCTCCAGCCCTCTTCGGCTCCAGCCCCCCGGCGCGGCCACGCCGCGCCAGCTCAAGGCATGATAGTCGGTCAATTCGGCGTGTCGAGCCGACGGAACTTCTGGATGCGCTGGCCAGTTTGCACCTCGGCCGTGTAGATGTTGCCGAGCCGGTCGACGGTGATGTTGTGGACCGCGGTGAACTGGCCGGCCTGTCGCCCGATACGGCCGAACCGCCCAACGGTCTGCATTGCCGACCGTTCCACGATGCGGATCTCGCCGTTCGAGCCGTCCACCATGTAGACGTACTTTTGCTCCGGGTCCGGCGAGAACGCGATCTCGTACACCGAGCCGTTCATCCGGGTGTCTTTTTCGAACACGTGCTCGGCCACGAAGGTGCCGTCCTTGCGAAAAACCTGCAGACGATTGTTGGTGCGGTCGCACACATAGACCAGGCCGTCCTTTGAGATCCGCACGCAGTGAACCGGGTTGCCGAACTGCTGCGACGGCGGCTTGGCTGGATCGTAGGCCGGCTGCTTGTCATCGTTCGGCGGCTTGCCGTAGGCGCCCCAATGGCGCTTGTAGGCGCCGGTCTCGGAATCAAACACAATGACTCTGCGGTTGCCGTAGCCGTCCGCCACAAAGACCTCCTTGGCGGCGACATCGACCGCGATATCGGCCGGCGAGCCGAGCCGGTCGGTCGCGTTGCTGTCCGGGCCCGGAACCGGCTTGCCGATCTGCAGCACGAACTTGCCATCCATGGAGAACTTCAAGAGCTGGCCGTCAGTCTTGTCGTTGCCGGCGAGCCAGACGAAGTCATTGTCGTCGATGTAGATGCCGTGCTCGCTCTTGGGCCAGTTGAAGCCCTGGCCGGGCCCGCCCCAGTGACGGATCACGTTGCCGGCCTGGTCGAAGACCAGCACCGGCGGTGGCGCCACGCAACACTTCGCCTGCGGCGGGTTCTGCTCGGCGGCACGCTCGCGCGCGCTCAGCGAGCCAGGCCGGTGTACGATCCAGACATTGTTGGAGCGATCGACCGTGATGCCCGCAACCTGACCAAGCAGCCAGTTGTTCGGCAACGCCTTCGGCCAGAGCGCCTCGACCTGGAATTCCGGCACGGCCGATTTCCCGGCTGGGTTCTGCGCCGACGCCGGACTTCCCACGAGCGCCAGTGTCGCGATGGTGCACCAGATGGTTCGTGATCGCATGACGTCCTCCCTTGGTTACAGTCTTGTCTCTGTTTTGCTATGCCGGTTGCGGCACCTCTTCCTCACGCGTCGCATCGAACGTGTAGATCCAGGTCCGGTCGAGGAAAGGCGGCGGCGGCACCTTCCGGTTATTGGCGAACTGCTGGCGCGATTGCATCGTCACCCGCGCTGTGCGCGGCTGGCGCTCGGCGACATAGGCTCTCAGCCCCGCCTCGGCATCGTCGCCATGGCGGGCGAGGTTGCGCGCCAGCACGTAACCATCCTCGATCGCCATGTTGCCGCCCTGTGCGAGCGTCGGCATGGTCGGATGGGCGGCATCGCCGAGCAGCGTCACTCGGCCTTTCGTCCACTCCGGGACCGGATCGCGGTCGTGGATGCCCCATTTGAACACATATTCGACATGTCGGAAAATGCCGAGCAAAGCCTCGTTCCAGCCCTCGTAGGCGGCAATCAATTCCTCCCGCGAGCTGGGCGCCGACCATGACTCCTCGACCCACTGGTCGGTGACGTGGCCGCAGAACATGTTGAGCATATCGCCGTTGCCGATCGGATAGCAGATCACGTGCCCGTTCGGCCCAAGCCAGCCGAAATATTCGCCGCGCGCGAGCTCGACCGATCCGTCCGGCCCGAACCGCGATGGCACGTGCTCGATCGGCACCATGGCGCGCCAGCACATCATCTCGGTGAAGCGCGGTCGGTCGGCGCCGAAGTGCTGGGCGCGAATGGCCGAGCGAATTCCGTCCGCTCCGATGACGATGTCGGCTTCCACCTCCCGGCCGTCGGCAAAGCGCGCCACCGCCGTCCCGTCGCGCGTGTCTGCACCGACGCACGTAGCATCGAGCGTGATGACGTCGTCAGGCAAGGCACCGTGCAGCATGTTCTGGATGTGAGCGCGGTGCGCGGTCATGTAGGGCGCGCCGTATTGCTCGGTTGCGATCGCCTTCAGCGGCACGCGATGGCGCAGGCTCGCGTCGTCCCATTTGATCGAGACCATGTTGGTCGGCTCGTAGGCGCTGCGATGCAATGCGTCCTTGAGCCCGAGCGCATAGAGCACCTTGACCGCATTGGGGCCGACCTGCAGGCCGGCGCCGACCTCCGCGATCCTGCTCGCGCGCTCGTAGACGTGGACCTCGAAGCCGCGCTGCCGCAGCGCCACCGCGGCGGCAAGCCCGCCGATTCCGCCGCCGATGATGACGATCCGCTTCGACCGTCCCGAGCTTCCAAGTGCCATCACTCCTCCCGGCTCGCTGCGCGCCAATCCTTCGCGTATCACGCCGCATTTCCGATCTCGCCCGGATAGCCTACCATACGGGCAAGCAAACGGGGTCATAAGGGTTGGTTGCGGCCCGAGGGAGATGGACATGCACAGGAGCGCGATGCTGGCGGTAGCCGGGCTGGCGGTAGCCGGGCTTTGTTTGCTTGCGACCTCGGCGGCAGCCCAGTCCAACTATCCCAACCGCACGGTGCGGATCGTCGTGCCGGCAACGCCCGGCGGCGGCAGCGACCTGTTCGCGCGGCTCGCCGCGCAGCACCTCTCGAGCGTGCTCGGTCAGCAGTTCGTGGTCGACAACCGGCCGGGCGGAGGCACGATGGTGGGCATGGACGCCGTGCTCCATTCGCCGCCCGACGGCCACACGCTCTATCTCTCGCCGAGCACGACCACCTCGATGCACGTCGCGCGCAAGTCGATGCCCTACGACGTCACCAAGGTGTTCGCGCCGGTGACGCAGCTCGTCGTGCTGCCGCAGGCGCTGATCATTCACCCCTCGGTCGCCGCCCAGACGACGAGAGACTTCATCGCGCTCGCCAGGCGAGAGCCCGGCAAGCTCACCTATGGCTCGGCCGGCATCGGCACCGCGCCGCACATGGCGATGGAGCTGTTCAAGAGCATGGCCGGCATCGATGTCCAGCACATCCCCTATCGCGGCGTCTCGCAGTCGGTCACCGACATCCTCGGCGGGCGCGTATCGGGCATGATCCTCAACGTCCTGACCTCGAAGCCGCATGTCGACCAGGGCGCGATGCGGGCGCTCGGCGTCACCGGCCTCAAGCGCAGCGATGCGATGCCGAACGTGCCGACCATCGACGAAAGCGCGGTGCCGAAATACGAAGCCTTGCAGTGGTTCGGCATCCTGGCGCCGGCCGGCACGCCGGAGCCGATCCTCGAGCTTCTGCAGAGCAAGATCGCCGAGGGCTTCCGGACGCCCGAGATGAAGGCGCGGCTCGCCGCCGACGGCGCCGAGCCGGTGGTCAGCAAGCCGTCGGAATTCGCAGCCCTGATCAAGTCCGAGATCGAGAAATGGTCCGCGCTCGCGAAGGCGGC
>DAIUEP010000145.1:0-12542 GCA_036845065.1 Xanthobacteraceae bacterium
GCCGCATAGTCGGCCACGGCCGCGCGCCGGTCCGCGCTCGCCTTATGACGCGCCGTCAGCGGCGGCGACAGCCGGGACACGACGCCACCCTCCTGATCGGTCGCGATCAGCAGCCCTGGCAGGCCTTGCCGGCGCCGCACATGCTGCATGTCGGCGATTTCCCGCCTGATGGCGGCGGCATCGCGGCCTCGCACATTGCGCGTGGTCAGAAACACGCCCGCGATGGCGCGCCGCTCCAGCAATGCGTTGAGCTCGTCAATGTCGCGATAGCCGACCACGATGTGGCGCCCGAGGCGCTCGAGCAAGGCCGGATCGGCGCGCAGCACCTCGTAGCGCATCCACCGAAATTGCGCCTCGAACCCCAGCACACAGACGAGGCCGAGCATCGCCAGCGTCGAGGTTGCCAGCGACAGCACGCGATCGCCGCGCGTGGCGGACCGTCGCAGGACCCGGATTTCGGCGACCATGATGGCAAGCGGGATGGCTAAGAGCGCAATGAACGCCCAGACGCGAATGCTTGCCAGGAACGGCGAGCGCCAATCGAGCACCTGCGGAAGCAGCGCGAGCGCGATCGCAAGCCGGGCGACTGCGAGCGCGCGGGCTAAACCTTTCGGCGCGGACATACCGCCGTACTGGCCACGATAAGTGGCGGCTTTGTGATGTGACCGATATCAGCCTCGATCACGTGGTCAGGACGATCTTGCCGATATGCGCACTTGTCTCCATGCGCGCGTGCGCGGCCGACGCCTGGCGCAGCGCGAAGGTGCTGTCCATCACCGGCCGCACGCGGCCAGATGCCAACAGCGGCAGAACATGCTGCTCGACCGCGCGCGCGATCGCGCCCTTGTCGGCGACCGAGCGGGCGCGCAGCGTCGAGCCGGTATGGGTCAGGCGCTTGAGCATGATGCGGCGGAAATCGACCGTGGCCTTGGGCGAGCCCTGGAACGCGATCTGCACCACGCGGCCCTCGACCGCGGCCGCCTCGTAGTTGCGCTCGATATAGTCGCCACCCACCATGTCGAGGATCACGTCGGCGCCCTTGCCATCGGTCGCGGCCTTGGTGGCGGCCACGAAGTCCTCGGTCTTGTAGTTGATCGCGACGTCGGCGCCGAGCTTGCGGCATGCAGCGCATTTCTCCGCCGAGCCGGCGGTCGTGATGACCTTGGCACCGAAGGCCTTGGCGAGCTGGATCGCGGCGGTGCCGATACCGGACGAGCCACCATGAACAAGGAGCGTCTCGCCCGCCTTCAGTCCGCCGCGCTCGAACGTGTTGTACCAGACCGTGAAGAACGTCTCCGGCACGGCGGCAGCTTCCGTGATCGGCAGATTGGCCGGCACCGGCAGGCAGTGGCTCTCATGTGCCGGGCAATATTCGGCGTAGCCGCCGCCGACCACCAGCGCCATCACCTGGTCGCCGAGCTTCCAGCGCGTCACACCTGCGCCGAGCGCAGCCACCTCACCGGCGATTTCGAGCCCCGGAATGTCGGTCGCGCCCTTGGGCGGCGGATAGAGTCCTAAGCGCTGCATCACATCGGGCCGGTTGACGCCCGCGGCCGCGACCTTCACCAGCACCTCGCCCGCGCCGGGCTGCGTCACCGGACGCTGCTCGGGAACGAGCATCTCGGGCCCGCCTGGCGCCTTGATGGCGATCACGGTCATGCTGGTCGGAATGGCTGTGCTCATGACCTATGTCCTAGCTTACCAGCCCCCGCTCCTACAACCGCTCCCGCCGCCGTGCTAGTTTCCGCGCAACAACAACGCGACCAGGGACTGCCACCTATGACTGCCGACGTCACCACGCCCGAACGTGCCGCGATGCACAATGCGAACCGCCTGAAGATCGGGCTGTTCGGCGCCAATTGCTCATCCGGCCGGGCCGTCACCATGGTGCCGGAGCGCTGGTCGGGAAGCTGGGCGGACAATCTCAAGCTCGCCCGCATGGCGGACGACGCCGGCCTCGACTTCATGCTGCCGATTGCGCGCTGGAAGGGCTATGGCGGCGATACCGACTACCAGGGCGCGACGCTCGAGACGCTGACCTGGGCGGCGGGCCTCCTGGCCTCGACCAGCCGCATCACGGTGTTCGGCACGGTGCACGCGCCGCTGTTCAATCCGGTGATCGCAGCCAAGGAGATCGTCACCGCCGACCAGATCGGAGGGGGACGTTTCGGACTCAATCTGGTGGTTGGCTGGAACGAGGGCGAGTTCGAGATGTTCGGGGTCGAGCAACGTGAGCACGAGGCGCGCTACGAGTACGCGCAGGAGTGGCTCGACGTCATGAAGATGATCTGGTCGCCCAAGGAGGACTTCGATTTCGATGGCCGCTATTTCAAGCTCAAGGGCATCCGCGGCAAGCCCAAGCCGGTCGGCGACGCGCGCCCGCTGATCATGAACGCCGGCGCCTCCGATACCGGACGCGCCTTCGCGGTCAAGAACTGCGACGCGTTCTTCCTGCAGGCTTCGCGCGTCTCCACTCAGGAGACCGCGGGTTTCGTCAAGAAGGCCAAGGATCTCGCCGGCCAGCACGGCCGCGAGATCGGCGTCTATACGGTCGGCGTGGTCACCTGCCGACCCACTCGCAAGGAGGCCGAGGACTACTACCGCCACGTCATCATCGACAACGCGGATTTCGCGGCCATCAACCGCATCCTGGCCATGAAGGACATCACGCCCGAGACCAAGGGCCGCGAGGAATTCGAGCGACAGCGCCGGTTCTATGCCAACGGCATGGGCGGCCTGCCGATCATCGGCGACGCCGATTACGTCGCTCAAACGCTCGCCGACTTGAGTCATGCGGGCGTGACCGGGATCGGCCTGTCGCTGATCAACTATCTAGACGAGCTGCCGTTCTTCTGCGCGGAGGTGCTGCCGCGGCTGGAACGACTCGGATTGCGCGAGCGCCAACCACAATACGCGTGAGCGGAGCAGATCATGAAAGACGACGACGACCGTCCGAAGAAGAAAATCGTGCATGAGATCGGGCAGGACTTGGCGCTCTTGTCGGTCAAGGAGTTGCAGGAGCGCATTGCGCTGATGAAGGATGAGATCGCTCGTCTGGAAGCGTCGATCGCGGGCAAACAGGCCTCGCGGAACGTCGCCGACACGTTCTTCAAGAAGTAAATATTTTCCTGCGTTCATCGGGCCTTACGCCCGGCTCACCGGCTCGATTGTAACAACGTACCGTACCTTAACGGGTTATTAGGCTTTCACGTTCATTACTAGGTCGTGTCCAACTTCCTGGACACTGAGTGGCTCCTGTCCACTCTGTTTGACGCCTCCCTGTAAAACTCTTGAGCCGCCGGCAACGGCGGCTCCTTTTTTATTGTTGGGGCGCTTTCCTGTCGCAGGTGCCAAAAGCGCACAATGACGGACACACTCTTCACATTATGGCAGGGCTTGTCCCGGTCATCCACGTCTTTGATTCGACTCGTGAATTAAGAAGTGGAGGTCCACACAGGCAAGCTTACGCAGCCAGCGAGCGCGGGCATGACGAGTTAAACAGTGCGCGCGTGCTGGGTCGGAAGCCAGCGCGATTAACCACATCGCAAAAATCTCACGCGCGTTGGCGGCGTGCGGATTTTTCCGCAAACGTGACTCAGATACCGCAACATCTGTCGAAACATCAATGGCATGCTGGAGCGGATGCCACGCGCAAACCGCGACAATTCGCCATTCATTGAAAACAATTTTGAAATGTTCGCACTTCGGACGACTGGACAGTGACGCGTCTGCAAGGCAATGGTGTTAGCATCGCTTGAGGGGCGCAAGAAGAATAACAAGAACGAGTCGAGTAGCGTAGCGTGGGGCGCGTACCAATGGCAGAGCCAACGGCAAACGAAACCGAGACCGTATCATTCGGCGAGCGGCTTGCTGCTTCCCAGCACTTTTCCGATCTGTTTCGCGACGGAATGACGTTGGTGGAGGAGACCGCGACCTATCTCGATGGTCCGGGGCGGCAGGAGTCCAAGAAGCTTGAGCGCAACGCTGCGCTCGCCTATGCGACCGAAAGCATGCGCCTCACCACCAGGCTGATGCAGCTCGCGTCCTGGCTCCTGCTGCATCGCGCCGTGAAGGAAGGCGAGATGTCGCTCGCCCAGGCCAACAAGGAAAAGGCAAAGGTCAAGCTCGCCGGCACCGAAGCCGGCGAGGAGCAGAACATCAAGATCGTGCCCGAGCGCCTGCGCGTCCTGATCAGCCGCTCGAAGGCTCTGCAGGCCTCCGTTCGCAGGCTCGATGCCACCATGCACGCGAGCCCCGATCCGACGCAGATCGTGCCGGGCAACCCGGTCGAGCGCCAGCTCGGCCTGCTCAAGGCCGCGTTCGAGGGCGAATAGGGATTGATATCAGAGCGATCGGCGCCAGCGCAGCGTTAGGCAGCCGGAACCGCAGCGGCCGTTATTGCGCACTGCGGAAGAGGGCGGCCGCGTGGCTGCCGCTCCGTCAATGCCGGCCATGGCAAAAAAGCCGCCGCCAGAACGGACCTTGATCGGTGGACACCGCCCGGCGCGTTATCTATTTCTTGCGGCGCTATTTCTTCTTGAGGCCGAGGCCGGCAAACCTCTTTTCAAAGCGGGAGACCCGCCCGGCGCGATCCATCATCTGCTGCTGGCCGCCGGTCCAGGCCGGGTGCGACTTCGAGTCGATGTCGAGGTGCAGCGTATCGCCCTCCTGGCCCCAGGTGGTGCGGGTGGTGAACTCGGTGCCGTCGGTCATGATGACCTTGATGGTGTGGTAGTCGGGGTGGGTATCGGGCTTCATGGTGAATCCTCGCGGCCGGCGCCGCCATAATCTCGCCGGGAGTTGAAGGTCTCGCAGGGGTTGAAGGCTGCGGCTCTATAGCTGACCGCGCCGAGCCAAACAAGGCGGTCCGCATTGCCACCTGGCAACCGCCGGGGCATTGTGCCCGTAATAAACCCTAGTGCCCCGCTTCTGGTGGCCCTAGATCGGGGGAGGTTCTTGCGTCCCATGAACGTTGTCGAGCGCACGCCCCCGCTTACCACCCAGGCCGTGGCGGCCCCGTTGGGGCCTCCGGGGGAGCCTGGGGCAGCGCCCGCACGCGGGCCCAAGCTGCGGCCCCTGGCCTCCCTCATCCCGTATGTCAGGCGCTACCGCGCCCGCGCGGCGGCTGCGCTGTGCGCCCTCGTCGTAGCGGCGCTCGCCACGCTCGCAGTTCCGCTCGCCGTGCGCCGGATGATCGACTTCGGCTTCAGCGGCGAGGGCTTGAGCCTGATCGACAGCTATTTCAGCGTGATGCTCGCGGTCGCGGCCGTGCTCTCACTGGCGAGCGCGGCGCGCTACTACCTTGTCACCACGCTGGGCGAACGCATCGTCGCCGATCTGCGCGGCGACGTGTTCACCCATATCACCGGGCTCTCGATCCCGTTCTTCGACCAGGCCAAGACCGGCGAGATGGTGTCGCGGCTCACCGCCGACACCACCCAGATCAAGGCCGCCGTCGGCTCCTCGGTATCGGTCGCCTTGCGCAACCTCGTGCTGTTCACCGGGGCGACCGTCATGATGGTGGTGACGAGCCCGTGGCTGTCGGCCTTCGTGCTCGGCGCCATTCCGGTGATCGTTCTGCCGCTTTATGGCTTCGGCCGCGCGGTGCGTCGCCGCTCGCGGGCCGCGCAGGACACGCTGGCCGATGCGTCCGCCTATGCGGGCGAGATCATCGGCGCGGTCCGCACCTTGCAGGCCTTCACCAACGAGAAGTACGCCACCGGCCGCTTCGCCGAAGCGGTCGAGCGCGCCTTTGAGGCCGCCAGCCACTCGATCAAGGCACGCGCCATGCTCACCGCGGTGGCGATCTTTCTCGTATTCGCGAGCGTCATCTTGGTGCTGTGGGTGGGCGCGCAGGCTGTGATCGACGGCGACATGACGCCGGGCCGGCTGTCGCAGTTCGTGCTCTACGCGGTGTTCGCGGCGAGCGGGCTCGGGCAGCTGTCGGAAGTCTGGGGCGAGCTCTCGCAGGCCTCGGGCGCCGCCGAGCGGCTGTTCGAGCTGATGGGCGTGCGGCCGCTGATCGAGGCGCCGGCGCGGCCAGTTGCGCTCCCTGAGCCGGCGCGCGGCGAGATCGCCTTTGAAGCGGTGCGCTTCGCCTATCCGGCGCGGCCGCAGAGCAACGTGCTCGACGGCGTCACGCTGCGGGTGCGGCGCGGCGAGAAGGTCGCGATCGTGGGCCCCTCGGGCGCCGGCAAGAGCACGATCTTCCATCTGATCTTGCGTTTCTACGATCCGAGTGCGGGCACGATCAGCTTCGACGGCGTGCCGCTGCGCGACGCCGACCCCTCCGCGCTGCGCCGGCGGATCGCGCTGGTTCCGCAGGACACCGCGATTTTCGCGGCCTCGGTCGCCGACAACATCCGGTTCGGGCGGCCGAACGCGAGCGAGGCCGAGGTGGCCCGCGCCGCCGAGCTTGCGCTCGCCTCCGAGTTCATCGGCCGCCTGCCGGAGGGCTTCGCGACCACCATCGGCGAGCGCGGCGTGACGCTCTCGGGCGGCCAGCGCCAGCGCATCGCGATTGCGCGCGCGATCCTGCGCGACGCGCCGCTGCTCCTGCTCGACGAAGCCACCTCCTCGCTCGATGCCGAGTCCGAGAAATACGTGCAGACCGCGCTCGAGCGCCTGATGGCCGAGCGCACCACACTCGTGATCGCGCATCGGCTCGCGACGGTTCTGTCGTGCGACCGCATCCTGGTCATGGACCAGGGCCGCGTCGTCGAGGAAGGCACGCACGAGCAACTCGCCGCCGCCGGCGGCCTCTACGCGCGGCTCGCCAAGCTGCAGTTCCAGAACGGATGATCCCAGGGCTACTCTCCACCGTCATGCCCGGCCTTGGGCCGGGCATCCACGTCTTGCTTTACTCACAATGCAAGGCGTCGATGGCCGGGACGAGCCCGGCCATGACGATGCTGTGAGTCATCACCAAGCACTCTCGTGTGGGCGATGACGTTAACCCATGATTGTGACGCCTCAAGCGCGCCGGCCGCAGATTTCCTCGCGCGCGCCGGATTTCGGCCATCGCCCGTCCCAATCCCAGCCATCAACCGATGGGACTTTCCCGCCGCGTCGGGGGCGATGCCAGGGAGAGGACTCCATGCGCTGGTCTCTGCTCGCCGCTTTATCTGCATCTCCACTCGTCTTGTCGGCAATCGCCGCCTTCGGTGCGGCCCCGGACCCGGTTCGCGTCTCCGGACCGGTCACGCACGAAAATCTCACCGTCTACTTCATTCATGGCACCTCGGCGCCCGGCAAGGCGCCGCTGACGCTCGAGGAGGCGCTGGCAAAACGCGTCGTCGAGGTGCGCGAGACCGGCAATGTCAATCAGCTCGAGATCGAGAACCGCGGCAACGAGGCCGTGTTCATCCAGGCCGGCGACATCGTGAAGGGCGGCCAGCAGGACCGCACCTTGATGGTGAGCCTGCTGCTGCCGCCGAAATCCGGCCGCATCCCGATCGCCTCGTTCTGCGTCGAGCAGGGCCGCTGGTCGGCACGCGGCAAGGAAGACGTCAAGACCTTCGCCAGCGCATCGGGCCACGTTCCCTCGCGCGACATGAAGATCGCCATGCAGGCGCCGGCGAAGGCTGCGCCGGCCACCAACAGCGCCGATCCGTCGCAGCGCGGCCAGCGCGTCGCGCCGCGCGCGGCCGACGAGACCAGCCAGCGCCAGGGCGCGGTGTGGGACGGCGTCAGCCGCCTGCAAAAGAAACTCGCCGACAAGGTCGGCGCGCCGGTCGCCGCACCGGAATCGGCCTCGAGCCTGCAATTGGCGCTCGAGAACAAGAAGCTCGTGACCGAGCAGAAGTCCTACGTCGACGCGCTCAAGGCCGCCGGCGAAGCCTCGGACGACGTGATCGGCTACGTTTTCGCCATCAACGGCGAGATCAGCAGCGGCGACGTCTATCCCTCCAACGCGCTGTTCCGGAAGATGTGGAGCAAGCTCCTCAACGCCGGCGCGACCGAGGCGATTGGTCACCGCAATGACACCGCCGCTGCGGCACCGCCATCGATCGATGCCGTCAACGCGTTTCTCGCCGGCGCCGAGCGAGGCACCAAGAACGAGAAGTCGCTGACCGCCGGCCTGCGGCAGGAGACGCGGGAAGGCGAGAAGGCCTACCTGTTCGAGACCGCCGGCGCGTCGGGCTTCGTGCACCGGAACTATCTGGCGAAGTAAGCAAAGTCGCGGATCGCTGCTCCCTTCGCCCACAGGCAGAGGGAGCAGATCGCGTTCGCCGCAAGGCATATCCGAGTCAGATAGCCATGATCGGACGATGGCAGCGGCAGCGGGTCGCGGCTGTGCTTGGCCTGATCGCCACCGGACTGACGCTGCCGAATGCCTCGGCGCGCGCTCCCGTTCCGGCCGCTTCAGGGGCAGTCGTCCTGCAAACCTTTCCGGCCGGCCGGTTCGTTCTCGATCTCGCCATCGCGTCATGCCGCCGGTCCGAATGCCCGATCGAGGTCCGATTGCGCACGCGCGGGCGCGTCGTCGATCGCGTCACCCTGCCGGTTGCCGCGTCCTCGCAGCATGCGAAGCCTGAGGCCGTCGATGCGCCCTGGGGCGCCGACGCGGGGGGAAAGGCGTGGGCGAGCGGCGAGGAGAACGCCTATGTGGCAACGACGGCGCGCTTGCTCGGGCTGGCGCCGCAAACGACGGCGCTCTTGGTGAGCCAGCGCTACGGCTTCGAGCATCTCAAGCGCAACCATCTGTTGATCGTGCTGCGCGCCGGCAAGCTCGAAATCGTTTGGAAGGCGCAAGAGGGCGCGGGACCCACATGGAGCGCCACGCATATTCTTGAGGGCCGCGCGCGCCACCGGCGCGAGATCGTCTATATGCACGGCTTTTCCGAGCCCGACGATGACATGGCCGAGCGTCTTGATGCCGTCCTGCTGAGCTGGGATGCGGCATCCGCGCGCCTGCGCGAGACCGCGCTGCCTGCGCGCACAACGCCGCTCTACCTCCTCAAACTCAGAATCCACAACACCGTCGCCCAAGCCCGACAGGAGCGGTCCGCCAACGCCCGCTGCCTGTCGCCCTATTGGGTTCTCGACGCCAGCCGCTTCCACGCCGGCGCCGACGGCAGCGCCATCATCGGAATGCTGTATGCAAGTCCTGCGCAGGCGGAAGCGGCGGCCCGTTCGGTCAGGCGGTGCCTGCCGGGCGCGACCGCGCCCGTCGTGACCTGGGCGGTCAAGCCGTAGGGCGCTCGCAGACAGACTCTTCCCCGGGGCGCGTCCCATGGCATAAGGACGCCCGCAACGTCTTCCAATCCCCGGGTGCGCATGATCCGTCTCGACAATATCAGCAAGCAGAATGGCCACCAGCTCCTGTTCATCGAAGCCTCCACGGCGCTCCAGAAGGGCGAGAAGATAGGCCTGGTCGGTCCCAACGGGGCCGGCAAGACCACGTTGTTCCGGATGATCACCGGCGAGGAGCAGCCCGACGAGGGCCAGGTGCTGGTCGATCGGGGCGTGACCATCGGCTATTTCAGCCAGGACGTGGGCGAGATGGCGGGCCGCAGCTCTGTCTCGGAGGTGATGGATGGCGCTGGCGCAGTGAGCGGCGTGGCGACCGAGCTGAAGGCGCTCGAGGCCGCCATGGCGGATCCAGACCGGGCCGACGAGATGGACAGCATCGTCGAGCGCTACGGCGAGGTGCAGGCGCGCTTCGAGGAGCTCGACGGCTACGCGCTCGAGGCGCGGGCGCGCGAGGTGCTCGCGGGCCTGGGCTTCAGCCAGGAGATGATGGACGGCGACGTCGGCGCGCTCTCGGGCGGCTGGAAGATGCGGGTGGCGCTCGGGCGCATCCTGCTCATGCGCCCCGACGCCATGCTGCTCGACGAGCCGAGCAACCACCTGGATCTTGAGAGCCTGATCTGGCTGGAGCAGTTCCTCAAGGGCTACGAGGGCGCGCTCATGATGACCTCGCACGACCGCGAGTTCATGAACCGCATCGTCACCAAGGTGGTGGAGATCGACGGCGGCGCGCTGACGGCGTATTCGGGCAACTACGAGTTCTACGAGCAGCAACGCGCGCAGAGCGAGAAGCAGCAGCAGGCCCAGTTCGAGCGTCAGCAGGCGATGCTCGCCAAGGAGATCAAGTTCATCGAGCGGTTCAAGGCGCGCGCTTCACACGCGGCGCAGGTGCAGAGCCGGGTCAAGAAGCTGGAGAAGATCGACCGGGTGGAGCCCCCCAAGCGCCGCCAGACGGTGTCGTTCGACTTCCCGACGGCGCCGCGCTCCGGCGAGGACGTGGTGAATCTGAAGAACGTGCACAAGCGCTACGGCAGCCGCAGCATCTACGAGGGACTCGACTTCCTGGTGCGCCGCAAGGAGCGCTGGTGCGTCATGGGCGTCAACGGCGCGGGCAAGTCGACGCTCCTGAAGCTGGTGACGGGCTTCACGGAGCCGGACGACGGCACGGTCGCGCTCGGTGGCAGTGTGAAGATGGGCTACTTCGCGCAGCACGCCATGGAGGTGCTCGACGGCGAGCGCACGGTGTTCCAGTCGCTGGAGGACTCTTTTCCCCAGGCCGGCCAAGGCTCGTTGCGCACGCTCGCGGGCTGCTTCGGATTTTCCGGCGACGACGTCGAGAAGCGATGCCGGGTGCTCTCGGGCGGCGAGAAGGCGCGCCTGGTGATGGCGCAGATGCTCTACGACCCGCCGAACTTCCTGGTGCTGGACGAGCCCACCAACCACCTCGACATGGCCACGAAGGAGATGCTGATCACGGCGCTCTCGCAATACGAGGGCACCATGCTGTTCGTCTCGCACGACCGGCATTTCCTGGCCGCGCTGTCCAACCGGGTGCTGGAATTGACGCCCGAGGGCATCCACCAGTACGGCGGCGGCTACACGGAGTATGTGGCGCGCACCGGCCACGAGGCGCCGGGATTGCGCAGCTGAGCCGGGAGCCAAGCAGCAACGACCGTGGAGAGCTGCCATTGGCCTGGTCCGGACATCTCGACGGGATCGAAAGTTTTGAATACCGTTGAGCGATCGACGAACAAGAAGAAGCGCTGGGTTTGACCGGGAGCCGCCAGGACGAGCGTACTCGCTCAGCCTTGGACCTGCGGCTGACCGTCCGGCGCAGGGAGGAACAGATGATCGCGCTCTTCGCGTTGAAGTCCGTCAGCAGACTCCTGTCTCGCAAAGTGACCCGCAAGGCGATATGGGCCGGAATTATCTCCGGCGCCGCAATGGCCGCCGGCGGCGGCGCCGCCGCCGAGGAGCCCCGGAAGATTCCCGACCTCTCCGCGTCGAGCAGCTTTGCCTGGACGCCCTTGGCGAGAGACGGCCGCATCGCGCGCTACGGCACCGGCTGGTTCGACCCGCCCGCCGGGCTGCGCGGGCCGATCAAACAGCATCCCGATTACCCGCTGCGCGGCAACGAGACCGGCAGGCCGACGCCCGCGCTCGGCAACTACAAGGATCCGATCCTCAAGCCCTGGGCGGCCGAGCGGATGCGCTTGTCGAACGAAGAGTTGCTGTCCGGCAAGATTGGGATCCCGTTCCTGCCGCAGTCGCGCTGCTGGCCGGGAGGAACGCCCGGTCAACTGCTTTGGACCACCGAGCCGCTCTACATCATCCAGACCCCGAAGGTCGTCTACATGGTCTGGCAGCGCGATCAGTGGGTGCGTCGTATCTTCCTGACTGACCGGCATTCGGAAGAGGTGAAGCCGTCGTGGTATGGCGAGTCGATCGGCCGTTACGAGGACGGCGAGCTCGTCGTCGACACGATCGGGCTTGCGGCGCATCGATTGGGGGTGCTCGACATGTTCCGGACCCCGCACACCGAGAAGCTGCACGTGGTGGAGCGTTTCAAGGTCACGGCTGACAACAAGTTCCTGGAAGCCCTGGTCAGGATCGAGGACGAGGACACGTTCAACGAGCCCTGGTACGCGACCAAGCGCTGGATGAAAGAATCCTACGATTGGCGGGAAACGATCTGCGCCGAGAACAGCGGCGACCACTTCAACGCCAACCTGGTTCCGATTCCGCGAGCGCAACGGCCGGACTTCTGATGGCGATGGCGCCCGTCAGAGCTTAAGGCGCTTTCCGATTACGTTGAACGCGCCCGGCTTGGTGGCCGCGCGCACCAGCATGTCTCCGTCATCCTGAGGTGCCCGCGCATCACACGACCCTCGCGCGCAACTTGCGCCGCCCTGCGCGGGCCTCGAAGGATGGCGGCCCTGGTATTGCCGCGCTTGCCTGTGCCGCTCATGTCGTCCTCCCGACCCGCTTGATTGACCTGTTTCGCCAGTGTCACGGATCGAGCCTGTCGGGGTTAATCGAAGGTAGCGATACCGGGGCGATCTGAAGCGTGGTGACCACGCGCAGATCAAGTTAGCCTGTTCCGTTTGTGCTCGCACCTTTGCAGCCCTACAGCCACGATCGGGCGCGCCGCTACATCGATCTTCGCTATTCACCATAAGCGAAATAGTTCTTGACTTCACTTGCGGCGTAATTGTTCTCAAGCCATCCCGATCCATGTTTCGAGGGGCGCCTTCCGGAGGCGTTCGTAAGGCGGGGAGCGGGAGCGGCAC
>DAIUEP010000146.1:0-12506 GCA_036845065.1 Xanthobacteraceae bacterium
TGTATGCGGGCCGGATCGTCCGCTTCAATCCCAAGGCCAACCGCTGGACCGAGTATGTGCTGCCGGAGCCGGTTTCCCACAATCGGCGGACCTGGATCGACAACTCGACCAACCCGGTGACCGTCTGGTACGTGGACCACGACGGCATCATGGTTCGCATCCAGCCGTTGGAGTAGCAATCTGATGTCGCGATGGCGGTCGCGTGCGACCGTCGTCGCGTCACCCTGCCGCCTTGATCAGGCGCGCGGCGGCGGCACGCGCCTCAGCGGTGATCTCGGCGCCCGCGAGCATGCGCGCGATCTCCTCGCGCCGGCGCTCGGGAGCGAGCTCGGCGACGCGGGTGGCCATCCGCTTGCCCTTGTCGAGCGCGGCCTTGGTGATCAGGTAATGGCGGTCGGCGCGGGCCGCGACCTGCGGCGCATGGGTGACCGCAATCACCTGCGCCTGCCGGGCGAGCCGCGCGAGCCGCACTCCGATCGCGTCTGCCACGGCGCCACCGACCCCGGTATCGATCTCATCGAAGATCAGCGTGGGTGCCGAGCCGCGGTCGGCGAGCACGACCTTGAGCGCGAGCAGGAACCGCGACAGCTCGCCGCCGGAGGCGACCTTCATCATCGGACCCGGCCGCGTGCCCGGATTGGTCCGCACCCAGAACTCAACCCGGTCGACACCTTGCGGTCCGCCCGCCTCCGGATCGGTCGCGATTTCGGTCGAGAAGGTCGCGCGCTCGAGCTTGAGCGGCTTGAGCTCGGCGTTGACTGCCTTGTCGAGCTTCTGCGCACACTTGCGCCTCGCCTCGGACAGCGCCGCAGCGGCGGCCCGATAGCGCGCATCGGCCTCGCGCGCGGCGGTCTCGAGCGCGGCGAGCCGTTCGGCGCCGGCGTCGATCAAGCCTAGGTCTGCAGCGTGGCGGGCCGCAAGCGCGCTGAGATCGTCAACGGGTACGCCGTACTTGCGCGAGGCTGCCCGCAGCGCGAACAGCCGCTCCTCGATGCGTTCAAGCTCGCGCGGATCGTGATCGGCGGCGCGCAACGCACGCTCGAGATGCGCGCCCGCCTCCTCCAGGGCGTTGAGCGCCGCATCGATCGATCGCACGGCGGGCTCGATCAGGACGGGTGCGTGGGCGGCCCGCCGTTCCAAACGCCGCACGGCAGCCGACAAAGCGGGCACGGGTGATTGGCTGCCGGACACCGCATCCTGCGCGTCGCGCAGATCGCTGGCGACCTTCTCCACCTGCATCATGCCGGCGCGCTTCTCGGCGAGCGCCGTCTCTTCCGCGGGTTCCGGCGCGAGCCGCGTCAGCTCGTCAACGGCGTGGCGCAGCCAGTCAGCCTCGCGCTTCGCGCGCTCGACCTCGGCACGGTGCGAGCTCGCCTCCGCCTCGCGCGTGCGCCGTTCGTCCCAGAGCCGGGCCACATCCTGCGCCTGCCCTTCGAGCCCGCCAAAGGCATCGAGCAGCCGGCGGTGGGTCGCGGCATCGACCAGCGCACGCTCGTCGTGTTGCCCGTGGATCTCGACCAATGCGGTGCCAACCGCCTTCATGACCTGCGCGCTCACCGGCTGGTCGTTGACGAAGGCGCGGGTGCGGCCGTCGGCAAGCTGCACGCGGCGCAGGATCAGCTCGTCCTCGGACGGAATGCCATGGGCATCGATCAGCGCGCGCGCCGGATGAGCGGGCGGCAGATCGAAAGCCGCGGTCACCTGCCCCTGATCGGCCCCGTGCCGCACCAGGGCCACGTCGCCGCGCGCCCCGAGAGCCAGCGCGAAGGCGTCAAGCAGGATTGACTTGCCGGCGCCGGTCTCGCCGGTGAGCGCGGCAAGACCACCCGCGAAATCGATATCGAGCCGCTCGATCAGAACGATGTCGCGGATGGACAATCGGGTCAGCATGATGACCGACGATAAGGGAGTTGCGAGAGTCGGCCAAGATAATGCCGATTCTGTCGCCTGTCGCCAGCAGGCTATGGCGAACAAACGCCTCAGCTCAGCTTGAAGGCCCGGCTGATCCAGGAGCCTTTGTTCTCCGACGGCTCGATGCCGCGCGCGTTCAACAGCGCATAGGCGTCCTTGTACCAGCGGCTGTCGGGGAAATTGTGACCCAGCACAGCGGCGGAGGTCTGCGCCTCACTCACCACGCCGAGCGCCATATAGACCTCCGTCAGCCGCAACAGCGCTTCCTCAACGTGCCGCGTGGTCTGATAGCTCGTCACCACCTTCTTGAAGCGGGTGATCGCGCCCGTGTAGTCGCGCCGGTCCATGTAGTAGCGACCGACCAGCATCATCTGCCCGGCGAGCTGATCGCGCCCCTGCTCAATCTTGCGCTTGGCGGACACCGCATATTCGGTGTTTGGGTATTTGCGCACCACCTCGTCGAGCATCGCGATGGCCTTCTCGGTCCGCTCCTGGTCACGAGAGACATCGCGGATCTGGTCGAAGTAGCTCGAGCCGATCAGGAACTGCGCATAAGCGGCGTCCGGGCTGCCCGGATGAAGCTGGATATAGCGCCGCGCCGAGTTGATCGAATCCTCGTAGGCGCCGGCCTCGTAATAGGCGTAGGCCGACATGATCAGCGACTTGCGCGCCCACTCCGAATAGGGGTGCTGCCGATCGACCTCTTCGAAGCGCTTGGCCGCACCCTTGGTGTCGCGCTTGACGTTCAGAAGGTAGAGGCCCTCGTTGTAGATGCGGTCGGCCGGCTCATCGAGCACCGGGTCATCTTTGGCGCCCCAGAGGCTCTCGCAACCCGCAAGCGCCGGAGCCACCAATGCAAGCGCCAAGAGGCGCGGCGCGAGTCGCGCCAGAACTGGCGCTCTCCGTCGCCCGCCAAGCTCAGCCTGATGTGTCGAATGCGAACGCCAACGCATGGATGCCCGTATCCCCTATCCGCGGCGAACCGTGACCCGGCCCGGGTGCATGACGCCCCATCTAGCCGATAACCCCTGATAGGACCAACGAAATATGTAGACAATCCGCCTGGATTGTGGCGAACCACGACCCCTGATCAGCACTTGCCTGTGGGTTGCCCCGGGCTGTGGATTGTCAGGACACGTCCGGGGCATAAGCGGCGGCGACCAAGCCGGTCGCCACGTCGGCATGGCCACGTCCCGGCCGAACCGTATCGGCTTCCACCAGGGTCCAGGCGCTCTGGTCGGCCATCAGCGCGGACAGCACCGCATAGTTGAGCTTGTGGCCACCCCGAACCGAGCGGTAGGCGCCCAGAAGCGGCAGGCCGGCGAGTGCCAGATCGCCGATGGCATCGAGCGCTTTGTGGCGGACGAACTCATCCGAATATCGCGTTCCCTCCGGATTAAGCACCCGGCTGTCGCTGATCACGACAGTGTTCTCAAGCGACGCGCCCAGCGCATAGCCCGCGCTCCAGAGCTTGCTCACATCCCGCATGAAGCCGAACGTGCGTGCGCGCGCGATGTCGCGCCGGAACACGTCCGGCGTGCAGTCGAGCGCCACGGTCTGGCGCCCGATCAGCGGGTGGTCGAAGGCGATCTCGGTCTCGATCCGCAAGCCTCGCCCATAAGGACGCAGCTCGCCGACGGACTCTCCAAAAGCAGCCCGGACCGGCTTGAGCACCCGGATGAAGCGGCGAGGCTGGTCAAGTGTCCTGATCCCAACCTGGTCGATCGCAGCCACGAACGGCGCCGCGCTGCCGTCCATGATCGGCATTTCCGGCCCGTCGACCTCGACCACCGCGTTGTCCACGCCAAGCCCGCGCAAAGCCGCAAGCACATGTTCGGCGGTGGACACCAGCGGCCCCGACGCGTCGCCCAGGACGGTTGCGAACTCGGTGGCGGTGACGGAGTGGATATCGGCGCGGATTTCACGCTCGCGCCGGCCCTTGAGCCCCGTCCGAATGAACCTGATTCCCGTGGAAGCGTCGGCCGGTTGCAGAGTGACGGTGACCGGCAGGCCGGAATGAACCCCCACGCCAGACAGCGCCGTCTGGTCACGCAAAGTCGTCTGTCGCCCAGCTCTCATAAACCCATCCCGCCTACTCGCGCGACCCGGACGCCAGGCACCCCTGGACACCAGGTACACGCCCCCGACGACGCTCCTGCGTCGCCTTCCGCAGCCAACTGGGGATTGAGCTCGACATGCGGGCCTCGACCAACCCGCATAGTCCCCCGACACAACGAAAACCCCTACAAGGACGGAGCTTACCGGGCTCGGCCGGCAACTCAACTCACGCTTTCTTACCGACTGTTACCTAGAAGCAGCCACAATCACGCCCTGTCACTGTCGCAACTCCCATCCAGGCGCGGGTAATTTGCCACCATCTCCCCATCCCCATGATTCCGCCCCGTTTTTGTTAACGACAGGATAATGTCGTTAGTTTCAATACGTTATGGGGACTTCGCATATCCTTATACGCCCCCTCCGAACGCAACCGAGTAATGTGATCACCCCAAGTCGGAGACCGGCAGGCCTGGTTTACGTCGCCTGCCGGCGCAGGAATGCCGGAATCTCAAGCTGGTCTTCCTCCGGCGAATTATGCACAGGAGCTTGCCGTCCCAGGGGATCAAGCCCCTGATGACCGTGCCTTTTTCCGTATTCGGACACAGGGTCACGCGAATCACCCGGGCGCCCTGTGGCTGGCCTTGAGGCTGGTCGCTGCTGGCCATCAGCCAGCGACTCGTCGCCCGTGCCATCACGCCGGCCGAGTCCCACTGAGGCCAGCCGTTGCAACAGCCCCATCCGGCGCTTTTCCGGAAGATCGGCTGGCACTGCCTCACCGCGCACTGCCCGCAACTCGTTTTGGCCCGGAATCGGCAGGTCCTCGAGCCGCGGCATCGTCCGCCCGACACGGGTGGAGCGATCGGGAGTGGGCGGAATGAAAGCACCCGCCGGCGGAAGCTCTTCCGCTTCCTCAGGCGCCGGCTCGAGATGCAATGCAGGCTTCGGCGTCATCGGCCGGATCGTCACGTCCTCATCGTCACCGAGCGGCAACACGGCCGCCGCCACTGCCGCCCTGGCAGCCGATTCGATTGCCTCCGATGTCGAGCCCGGCGCGCTCATGGTCGGAGGCGGCGCCACCGGCGTGGTCACTGGCGCACGGGTCTCCGCCCGCTCGACCCGCTCGGCCAGCCGCAGCTGATCAGCGCGCAGCTTCTGGGCGAGCTCGGCAAGCCGCGAATCGGGGCCAGAGTGGGTGCGCGCGGCAGCTGCCGCCTGATCGATGCCCGTTGCCACCACCGAGACGCGGATGATGCCTTCGAGATGCTCGTCGTAGGTCGCCCCCACGATGATGTTGGCGTCCTGGTCCACCTCCTCGCGAATGCGGGTGGCCGCTTCGTCAACCTCGTAGAGGGTCAGGTCGCGGCCGCCGGTGATCGAGATCAGCAGGCCCTTCGCTCCCTTCATCGAGGCGTCATCGATCAGCGGGTTCGAGATCGCCGCCTCGGCCGATGCCAAGGCGCGTTTCTCGCCCGAGGCCTCGCCGGTCCCCATCATCGCCTTGCCCATTTCGCGCATGACGGCGCGCACGTCGGCAAAGTCGAGATTGATCAGGCCCTCCTTCACCATCAGGTCGGTGATGCAGGCGACGCCTGAATAGAGCACCTGGTCGGCCATCGCGAAGGCGTCGGCGAAGGTGGTCTTCTCGTTGGCCACCCGGAACAGATTCTGATTCGGGATGACAAGCAGCGTGTCGACGACCTTCTGGAGCTCCTGGATGCCGGCCTCCGCCATCCGCATCCGCCGCACGCCCTCGAAGTGGAACGGCTTGGTGACGACGCCAACGGTGAGGATGCCAAGCTCCTTGGCGCAGCGCGCAATCACCGGCGCCGCGCCCGTGCCGGTGCCGCCCCCCATCCCGGCGGTCACGAACACCATGTGGGCGCCGGTGAGATGACTGCGAATCTCTTCGAGCACCTCGTCGGCCGCCGCGCGCCCCACTTCGGGTTGCGACCCGGCGCCAAGACCTTCCGTCACCTGGACGCCCATTTGAATGACGCGCTCAGCCTTGGACGAGGTGAGCGCCTGGGCATCGGTATTGCCGACGACGAATTCGCAGCCCTGCAGCCCACTCGCGATCATGTTGTTGACCGCATTCCCTCCCGCGCCACCCACCCCAAACACGGTGATCCGCGGCTTCAGCTCGCGGATATCGGGCATCTTCATATTGATCGCCATGGTTGCCTCTTCATTACGCGGAATAACCCGCCGGGGTTGGGCCGGTCCGCCACCGGCCGAGGGTAGGTTCGAATCATCAGAAGCTCTCCCGCAGCCACCGCCCGACGCGCGCCATGTAGCCACCGGTTCCGGTGGCCGCATACTGCGTACGGTGTGGCTCGAAATGTTCCAGGTGCGCCGCCTGCGGATAGACGAGCAGGCCTGCCGCCGCCGCGAACGCAGGGCCCTTCGCCTCCTCAGGAAGCCCCGCGATGCCGAGCGGACGGCCAATGCGCACGGGCCGCCCAAGAATCTGGGTGGCCAGCTCGACCAAGCCGGTGAGCTGACAGGCTCCTCCGGTCAGGACCACGCGCCCGCGCGGCTCGGCCGCAAACGGAGACGCCGCCAGCCGATCGCGCACCATCTCCAGTATCTCCTCGACCCGCGGCCGCACGATCCGCACCAGCTGGGCACGCGACACGAACTGGGGGCTCTCGTGCCCGCCGTCATTGACCGGAGGAATTGCGATCATGTCACGCTCGTCCGAGCCCCCCGCGAGAACGCTGCCATACAGCGTCTTGATTCTCTCAGATTCGGCAATGCGCGTGTTCAATCCGCGCGCGATATCCATCGTCACGTGATGACCGCCGACCGCGAAGCCATCGCCGTGGACGAAGCGCCCGCCGGCAAACACCGCGATCGTGGTGGTGCCCGCTCCCATGTCGACCATGGCTGCCCCCAGATCAGCCTCGTCGTCGGCGAGAACCGCCAGTCCCGCCGCATAAGGGCTCGCCACCAGGGCGCCGACCTCCAGGTGGCAGCGCTCGACCGCCAGGATGAGATTGCGCACGACCGCGACGTCCGCCGTCATGGCATGCATATCGATGCCAAAGCGGCGACCCAGCATGCCGCGGGGGTCGCGAATGCCGGTGACCTCGTCGAGTGAATAGCCGATCGGCAGCGAATGCAGCACGACCCGGCCCGGGCGCACCGAATGCTGGCTGCCGGCGGAGAGCACGCGCGTGATGTCGCCGTCGGACACCGTCTTGCCGGCCACGTTGACGGTCGCGGTCATGAGCTCGCTCGACGGCTTGCCGCCCGACAGCGAGACCACCACCGACCTGAGCTGCATGCTTGCGGTTCGCTCCGCGAGATCGAGCGCCTGGCGCGCCGCCTGCTCGGCCTCGGCGAGATCGATCACGCCGCCCGCCTTCATGCCGCGCGCAAGGGTATGACCGAAGCCCAGCACCTCGATGGTATGGCTGCGCCGCCGCAGGGCATCTTGCGGCGTCTGCGGCTTCAGCCGCGCAATCACGCACGCGATCTTGCTGGTCCCGACATCAAGCGCCGCAATCATCGCCGAGCGCTTGGGCGACAGCGGCTTGGTCTTGGGGGTCAGGCCGAACTGCAGCACGGAGCTCATGCCGGCCCCGCTTTCTTGGGCGCCGGCTTGCGGTCCTTGGATGCCTCCGAGCGCGACTGGGCCGCAGCCGGCGAGAGGCGAACGGTGACGCGATCCGGCAACCGCATGTCGATCGCCGTGATGTCTCGCGTTGTGACCTTGGTGTTGCGCTCGAGCGCGACGAGGCGCTCGAATGCGCTCGCCGCGTCGGCTTCGGGCAGGCGAATGTCCAGCCCATTTCGCAGCCGCAGGTTCCAACGGCGCTCGCCCACCAGGATCGACGCGCGGACCTGATCACGGATCTCCGGATAGCGATTAAGCAGCGCGAGAAACGCCTTGGCGCGCGTCTCGGCCCCGCGGCCAACCACCAGCGGCAACCGCACGAGCCCTGGCGTCATGTAGGGCTCAAGCACGGTGCCGTCGTCGGCAATGACCGAGATACGGCGGTCCTTCTGCCAGAGCGCAAAGGCTTGGCGCTCGGTGATGCTCACCTGCAGCTCGCCCGGATAGAGCTTGAGCACGGTCGCATCGGCAATCCATGGATTGGTGCGCAGCCGGTCGCGCACGGCCGTGACGTCAAGGAACAGGAGCGAGCTGGTGCCGGTCACACCCGCGATGGCGAGCACCTCCTCCCGGCTGACATGGGTGTTGCCGGAGAGCGCCAGCGATGTAATGCGGAACCCAGCCGCGTTGGCCGCCTGATCGCGCGCGTCCTTGAACGCGGTCACGATCGTGGGCAGGTGGTCGCCCTTGATCGTGCCGTAGACGATACTGGCGAGGATCACGAGCGCGGCAGCCGCCGTCCCTACGCCGCGCGGCACCTGCACGCGCAGAAGTGCCAGGAAATATCCCCTCGCCACGCGAAACAGGCGCGTACGGAGCGCGCCGACGTTGAACAGTTCATCACCGACGAGAGCGCGCGCGCTCAGCGTCGGCGGGCGCGCGCGCAGCCGAGCGATCCAGGTCAGCGATTGAGCGAGGCGTCCTCGACCATCCATCGCACTAGCTCATCGAACGTGATGCCCGCATGCGCAGCGAGCTCAGGCACGAGCGAGGTTTCGGTCATCCCAGGCTGGGTATTGACCTCGAGACAGACCAGTCCTCCCGTCCCCTCGATCCGGTCGTCGTAACGGAAGTCCGCCCGGCTCACCCCTCGGCAGCCGAGCGCCCGATGCGCCGCCAGTGCTAGTCTTCGGGACAGAAGGTAAACAATTGGTGAAACAGGAGCCGGAAGAAGGTGTTTCGAGCCACCCGGTGCGTATTTCGCTTCATAGTCGTAAAATCGCACCGTCGGCACGATCTCAATCACGCCGAGCGCCTCGTCGCCCATCACGGCGCAGGTCAACTCCTTGCCCGGAATGAACTTTTCGACGATGACCCGGTCCCCATAGGCCCAGTCGTCGCGCATCAGCTCCTGCGGCGGGTGGGGCCGGTCCTCGGTCACGATGAACACCCCGACGCTCGAGCCTTCCGCCAGCGGCTTGATCACGTAGGGCGGCGGCAGCAGATGCGCCTTGGAAGCGTCGAAGCGAGAGGCGACGAGGCCTTCGGGGACCGGCACGTCGGCGGCGCGCAGCAGCTGCTTGGCGACATCCTTCTGCATCGCCACCGCGGATGCCATCACACCCGAATGGCTGTAGGGGATGCCAAGGATTTCCAGCATGCCCTGCAGCGTGCCGTCTTCGCCGGGGCGACCGTGCAGCACATTGAGCGCCACATCCGGTTTGACCGTACCCAGCACCGTCGCGATGTCGCGGCCCACATCAATGCGGGTGACCCGATACCCAAGGCGCGTGAGTGCGTCGGCACAGGCGCGGCCGGAGCGCAGCGACACCTCGCGCTCGGCCGACCAGCCTCCCATCAGAACGGCGACGTGCTTGCTCATGCCCTACTACAACCAATGATTCGCGAAGCTGCCACTAGAATCGACAATCGACATGACGTCGAGAGTTTAGCGTCGCGGATGTGCGCACGACACGGGAGGAACTTTGTCGCGCTATCTTAAGGGCTCGAACCTGCACGCGCATGCGGAGTGGCTTGCCCGCTCCCGCTCGGCAGCGCGAAGCCGTCGTAGAGCCAGGCCAGACAGCGAAACATATGGTCCTCGGACCATTTCGCGGTGGTCTCATTGCGCACGTCCCGCGCGATCCCCTCGGCATGGTAAAACGGCCATAGCGCGCGGGATTCAAGCTGCACCCGCGCGGTGCGCAACAGGCGCGCGGACTCATACTGCCGGAACGCCGCGGCGAAATCGCCGCCAGCCGCATGCATGAGCTCGGCCAGGCACACGCCGTCCTCGATCGCCATGCAGGCGCCCTGCGCCAGCGACTGCAAAGTCGGATGCGCGGCATCGCCGAGCAGCACCACGCGACCGCGGTGCCAACGGCGGATCGGATCGCGGTCGGAGATCGCCCAGCGGCGCTCCAGGTCCATCATCGCCAACAACGATTTCATCGCCGGTTGGGCATCCCGATAGGTCTTCTCGATCTCTGCGCGGTGGCCCGCAAGATCGCCCTTCTCCGCATAGGTCGAGGTGCGAAACACCGCCACGATGTTGAACACGGTCTTCTGGCGCAGCGGATAGTGCACGATGTGGAATCCAGGCCCACCCCAGAGCACGACGTCGTCGCGCCGCACACCGGCCGGCACATGCTCCATCGGCACGATGGTGCGATGGGCGACGTAGCCGATGAAGCGCGGCGCGCCTTCCTCGAACATCTGCGTGCGGACCGCCGAGCCGAGCCCGTCGGCGCCGATCACCGCCGCCGCCTCGAATGCGCGGCCGTCCTTGCTGCGCACGCGCACGCGCTCGCCCAAGTCCTCGAAGCTTGCCGCCGCGGTCGAGGCCATCAGCTCGATCGACGGCATCGCCTTGCAGGCATCGAGCAGCACATGATGCAGATCGATGCGGTGAAGCACAACATAAGGATGCTTGAAGCGCGCCCGGAAACTCTCGCCGGTCGGAATGCACGCCACCTCCGCGCCGTCGAGCGCATCGAGCATCACCACCGCGCGCGGAATGACCGACACGCGCAGCACCGCTTCACTCAACCCCAACCGCTCGAACATGTGAAACACGTTGGGGCCGAGCTGGATGCCGTAGCCGATGGCGCCGAACTCGGACGCTTCCTCGATGACGCGCACCTTGTAGCCATGCCGCGCGAGCGCGAGCGCGGCCGTGAGCCCGCCGATGCCGCCGCCGACGACCAGAATGTCCCTATCCACCCCGCCCTCCGGTCTCCGCCGGTTAGCGCATGTCCCGGCGAAGTGAGCACCGGTTCGCCGATAAGGACATGCGCCACGCCAATAATTCTAACCTACTACGCCAATACGCTTGATCTCCCAGTCGAGCGCGATGCCGGACGTCTCCTGCACGCGCTGGCGCACGGTCTCGCCCAACGTCTCGATCTCGGCCGCGGTGGCGGCGCCGAGATTGATCAGGAAGTTGCAATGCATCTCCGACACCTGGGCATCGCCGACCTTGAGCCCGCGACAGCCGGCGGCGTCGATCAGCTGCCAGGCCTTCCGGCCCGGCGGGTTCTTGAAAGTCGAGCCACCGGTGCGGCTCTTGATCGGCTGGGTCGCCTCGCGTGATTGGGTGATCTTGTCCATCTCGGCCGCGATCGCGGTCGGGTCGCCGGGCGTGCCGTTAAACAGCGCCTCGGTGAAGATGATGTCGTCGGGCGCGCCGCAGTGGCGATAGGTATAGTGCATGTCGGCGTTGCTGAAGACACGCACGGTGCCGCGCCGGTCGACGCCGCGCGCTTCGATCAGCGCATCCTTGGTCTCGCGCCCATAGGCGCCGCCGTTCATGCGCAGCGCCCCGCCGATCGCGCCCGGAATGCCGCGCAGGAAGGCGAGGCCCGAGAGGCCCGCCTCCTGTGCGGCGCGTGCGACCTTCATGTCCGGCACCGCGGCGCCGGCACGCACGCGCGTGCCCTCGATCGTGACCTCACTGAAGCCACGGCCGAGCCGGACCACCACCCCCGCAACGCCGCCATCGCGCACGATCAGGTTCGAGCCGAGGCCTACGACCGTGACTGGAATATCGTTCGCAAGATGCTTGAGAAGATAGGCGAGATCCGCCTCGTCCTCCGGCATGAACAGCACCTGCGCCGGCCCGCCGACGCGAAACCAGGTGAGCGGCGCCAGCGGCTCGTTCGGCAACAGCCGCCCGCGCAGCGCGGGCATGTGTGCCTTCAGGTTTGGGACAATGTCGGGGAAGGTCATGGTTGACATTACACTGCCGCTTCACACTGCCGCTTCACGTGCGGTCCCGCCAGCGTTTTGGACTGCGCCGGCCATGAATACAGGCCACAACGATGACCTCTCGATCAGTCGTGATATACAATAAGCCGTAAGGAAACCGCCTCAGGCGCCCCCGACGGGTCTGGCTATATATGAATTGGTATTGAAATGGATTCCTTCGGATCGCTGCGAGTGCGGCGCCCACAGCTCGAAGGAAGTCAGCACCGAGTCCGGGGCTCTGTGTATCATACCAACGTGACGCTTCATCAATTTCCGCTTCCGCCTCCGGTATGACGATCAAGTCGTGGATCATTTATACCGAGCCCATAGGCGGGCTTTAACTTCCTCCCATGGAGCCGCTCTGCCCGGGTCCTTCCGATGCTCGGCGATCCGGCGATCAATCTCCCGCTTTTGCTCGTCGGTCAGCGCCGGCATGTCTTCCGGTTCAATGCTGTCCCATAGATCCTCGACGAGCTGGAGGCGCTCCTCGGGAGTCAATTCCATTAGTTCCTTTAGTAAAGCTTTGTTCATGAAGCGCTCTCATCGTCAGCGTGACCGCAATGATAGTCGGCGGATCGTTGACCCACAACATGATAAGCGTCGCCCGCAGCACAGGCTGCTCACGCCACCTTCCCCAGCGCGGCAAGCTCGCCGGGCAGCGCGTAGGCCCATTGCGTAATGTTGCCGGCGCCGAGGCACACAACGATGTCGCCGGGGAACGCCAGCCGCCCGA
>DAIUEP010000147.1:0-4806 GCA_036845065.1 Xanthobacteraceae bacterium
ATGCTGGAGATGGCGTAGTTCCATACCGCGCCGATACCGGAGCCGAGGATGCCGGCGAGCCACCAGACCGGCGCCACCATATAGACCCAGCTTGCGACCGCGACGTTGCTGACCGCTCCGATGGAGCAGACGGCGCAGAACCACAGAAGGCCCCAGATCAAGCCCAGCCCATGCAGGCGCCGGTCGCGATAAGTCAGGGCATTGTTGAGCAGGAAATTGCTGACCATCGCCACCAGCGTCGCCAGCGCCTGCGCGGGAGCGAATTCGAACCCGAGACCGCCGAGCGCGGCCTTCAAGGCCGCGAGATGGACGACGACGCCGGATGCTCCAATCAGAGCGAAACTGAAGAACCGCTGCGGCACCAAATTGCCGGTCAGCTTGGCGGCAACAAGACCAAGAAAATCGAGCACGACGCGAGCATCCATCTTGCTGGCGCCGTCGCTGCGCTCCCGAAAGCGGTACGGTAATTCCGCCACGCGCAGCGTGCCGCGCGTCGAGATCAGGATGTCGAGCAGAATCTTGAAGCCTTGCGTGGAAAGCCGGCGCGCAACGCCGTCGACGATCTCGCGCCGAAGCATGAAGAAGCCGCTCATCGGATCGGTCACGCTGCGGTCGACCACGCCGCGAACCAGGAGGCCGGCGGCCTGGCTTCCCCATTGCCGCTCACGCGAGAGGCCGGCGGCGTCGCCGCCCGGCAGATTCCGGCTCCCGATGACGATGTCGTATTGGCCCGAGCGCAGCAGGCGCAGCATCTCGGCGAGCAGCGTCTCGTCGTGCTGCAGATCGCCGTCCATCACCGCGACCAGGGACGCCTGGCTCGCCAGGATGCCCTCGATGCAGGCGCCCGCCAATCCGCGCCGGCCGACGCGCCGAATGCAGCGCACCCGAATGTCCTGCGCGCCGATCGCCCTCACCTCGTCCGCGGTCCGGTCCGGCGAATCGTCGTCGACGAAGATCACCTCCCAGGCCACGCCCTGCAATGTTTGATCCAGGCGTTCGACCAGGATGCGCACCGACTGGCGCTCGTTGAAGGTCGGCACCACCACGGTCAGCTCGGGCGTGGTCCGCGCCGAGGCCGGTTCTGGAACGCGCTCTGAGATCGTCTCCACACTCATGCTCGGATCATTCAGAATGGCTTTGAGATTCCAACGCGCGGGATGAGCGTGAGAATCCAGCCGAACCAGTGGTTCTTCGCGAGCGTCGGATCAATCGGAACGGCGTCGCTCTGCGACGATGGCAGCAGGCGAACCGCATGCATGGTCAGTATCATGCAGACGCCCCAATTGGCGACCCAGCGGGGATAGTCGAACACGACTACGCCGATCGCCACATAGCCGAGCGTGATGCCGACGAGCCCGGCCACCACTAGCGCCCGGTCCTGGCGCCGGGATAGCGCGAGCGTGAGCCGCCGGAAATAGCTGATGAGCGGCAGGTGCAGATAGATCAGTAGCACGTAGATCGGAAAACGAAGAGCGTTGCTGGGCAATCCCTTCATGGTTTCCTCGATCTCATAAGCAATGTCGGTATAGAAGATCTGGACGAGCCTGGTGCTGATCATGTCCGGAGAATCGATGGCCCGCGCCTTCAGCGCGGCGGTGAACTCATCCATCGGGATGGTCACGCTGCCATGGAAGGCGAGGTAGTAGAAGGCCCCGCCCACGGCGATGGCCGCGATAGTCCCGACCAGCAGAACCGAGCGCAGATCGACCCGGCTGTCGGCCAGCGCCCGCAAGAGCACGATGAGCCCGATGGTCGGGATATAGAGCAGCAAGTGGATATGATGGATGAACAAGAGAACGCAGGCGATCGCTCCCATGATGAGCGGCAGCGCCAGATTGACCGGCAGCAGCAGCGCGATCAGCGCCGCAAGGCATCCGAGCACATCGAAATAGCCGATCGAGAACATGAAGTTCTTGAAGAACACCGGCGAGCCCAGAATGATCGCGAGCAACGGGAGCGTGCGTTCTGAAAAGCCGAACGTCCTGCGAAACACAAAAAGATAGGTGGCGAGCGTCGCGAGCCATGTCGCCAGGCCAACGACGTAGACGTCGAGCAGTCCGACCCTCGGCCGGAACACCGAGACGATGGCGCCGACGAGAGCCCGCTTGATCACGCCGAAATCATAGTTGACCAGGAGATGAATGTACTGGATGCGCGGAAAGCTCGCGAAGATCTTGATGAGGAAGAGGCCAATTACGATAGCGGCCGAGCATGCCAGCATGGCGGCGAAAGGACGCACGGCCCGGCCTATAGCGCTTGGCGTGGAATCGATCATCGGTTTTGGGTCTGACAATTCCACTACAATCAAACGGCTTTTGTGACTCTCTTGAGCGGCGTTCGAGGGACGGGAGTCATTTCATTGTCCGGACGGGCACGCAAGACACTTCGGCATGCACCAAGACGCCTCGGCATGCACCTCGGCATGCACAATATGATCGCAGCGTGCCACGCCACCAGCTACGGTATCATCGTCCGCTGGCGCCCCTTTAGAGGTTCCAAGGCATTCATTCTTGGCAATGAGGCATAAGAGGATTTTGGCTGAGTTGAATGCTGCCGACTTGATTGCGGCCAAGGGGCGTTCATGATCACAATGAGTGCTCATATGCCGTCGGCCAGAGTGGGGCCGCGCAGGACAGACAAGACAACGATAACGCTCCAAAGATGGAACAAGGGAGATCGTGATGGCATTTCGCATTGGATCGCTGGCGTTATGGGGCTTCACCGTGCTGCTCGCCACCGAGTGTTTCGCGCAAGGTCCGACTGACAATCCCTATCGCCCCGTGCGCGGCCTCGCCGATGGCGGCGGCCCGAGCGTCCCGGGCGGCGAGTGGGCGAGGCTTCCCGGCGGCCGCGAGATGGGACCGCCGGCATCGGTCCATGTCGACATCGACGGTGAGAGCGTCTGGGCCTTCATCCGCTGCGACGAGACCAGCCCGGTGCCGGTCGCACGCGGCGGCCGCTTCGGCGTCGATTGCATGATGCCCGATGGCAAGCTCAAGCCGCACGACACGATCTACAAGTTCGATGCCAAGGGCAATGTCGTCAAAAGCTTTGGCGCGCAGATGTTCATCTGGCCGCACGGCCTGCACATCGACCGCGAGGGCAACGTCTGGGCGACTGACGCGGCTGCCGAAGAGGCGGTCGCAATCGCCGCCAAGGCGGGCGTCAAGGCCGGGCACGTGGTGCGCAAGTTCAGCCCGGATGGACAGTTGCTGATGACGCTCGGCGAGCCCGGCGTCGCCGGCAACGACGAGGGCCATTTCCGCTCTCCGGCCGGCGTCGTGACCGCGCCCAACGGCGACGTCTTCATCGCCGATGGCCATGGCTCGAACAACCGTATCGTGAAGTATTCGAAGGACGGCAAGTTCATCAAGGCCTGGGGCAAGACCGGCTATGGACCGGGCGAGTTCCGGGTGGCGCACTGCATTTCCATGGACAAGCGCGGCCGGATTTTTGTGTGCGATCGCTCGAATGCGCGCATCCAGATCTTCGACCAGGACGGCAAGTTTCTGGCCCGCTGGTACCAGTTCGGGATGCCGAGCGGCATCGCCTTCTCGATCAACGATGACGACATGATCTATGTGTTCGATTCCGAATCGGACAATGTCGACAATCCGGGCTTCGAGCAAGGGATCAGGATCGGCGACGCCCAGAACGGCTGGGTGCGGCACTTCATTCTCGACCAGGGCGGCAATCCGGCGACGCAAACCGGCAGCGGGCCGGAATTCGGCACCGTCGACAAGCATGGCAACGTGTTCGCGGGCGAGCCGCGCCCGCGCGTGCTGCGCAAATACGTCAAAGTGAGGTAGCCAGATGAATAGGATCGGACGGCGGACCTTCATCAAATGCGCGGCTGCGGGCGCCGCACTCGGCGGCGGCATGCTTGCGGCACCTGCGGCCCGAGCCCAAGCCTATCCCAACAAGCTGATCCGGTTCATCGTGCCGCTTGCCGCCGGCGGCGCCATCGACTTCATCGCGCGCGCGGTCGGCGAGCGCCTGTCGCAGACCGTCGGCTATCAGATTGTGGTGGAGAACAGGACGGGCGCCGGCGGCACCATCGGCATGGACGCTGCCATGAAGAGCGATCCCGACGGCCACACCGTCCTGATTACCAACGACAACGCCGCGAGCGCCCCACACATCATGCATCTATCCTACGACTACACCAAGGAGCTCCAACCGGTATGCTATCTCGGCCGGCAGTCGCAATTCCTCGCCGTGCATTCATCGCTCAACATCGGCTCAGTCAATGAGCTGATTGCCTATGTCAGGGCCAATCCCGGGCTCGGCTTCGCCACCTCGGGCGTCGGCACCAACCAGCACGTGATCGGCGAGTGGTTTGTCAAGGAAGCCGGCATCAAGATGGAGCATGTGCCGTACCGCGGCGCCGGCCAGGCCATCAACGACCTGATCGCGGCACACGTGAAGACGGCTTGGCTCGGACCGACTGCGCTGGTGCCGCACTACGAAGCCGGCACCATCAAGTTGCTCGCGCAATCCGGCTCCAAGCGCGCGCCGACGTTGCAGCAGGTCCCGACGCTGGAGGATTCCGGCTTCAAGGGCCTCGTGCTCGACGCCTGGTATGCGGCCTTCGTGCCGAAGGGGACGCCGAGGGAGATCGTCGCCATTCTCAATGGCGAAATGAACAAGGTCCTGAAGGACGCCAAGCTGCTCGACACCTTCGCCAAGGGCGCGGTCGAGGCGATCGGCGGCACCCCGGAAGACATCGGCACGCTGGCACGCGCCGATTCCGAGAAATACGCGCGGCTGGTGAGGGAGCTCAATATCCGGATGAATTAACGCCGC
>DAIUEP010000147.1:4906-12374 GCA_036845065.1 Xanthobacteraceae bacterium
ATCCGGATGAATTAACGCCGCCGATTCGACGTCCCTGTAATACTTGCGGCAAAGGTCTATCTGGCCGGCAGATAGGTCGCCAGATACCTGAGAATGAGCGCGCGGTCGGACGGCGAGAGCCGCAATCCGTAGCCGACCATCTCATCGATGGTCAGGCGCCAGCGCTCCTCGCTGCGGCCGTTGATTGCCACCATCTCGATGTCATGACAGCTACCGCAGGTCACCTCGACGAGGTCGCGGCCAGGCCCTTCCGGCAGCGTTGGGAACTGCGCCTGTCCGGGCCTGCTCGCAACCAGCGCCACGATGCCGATGGCGAGGCACGCGGCGGACGCTTTCACAAAACCGAGAGTCATACCGACAAGTCCTTCATTCAGATTAGCGCAAGGGCCCAGACTTCGATAAAGTCTCATTGGATCATGTCCGTCACGCGCTGACTTGGCAATCTCGCAACGCGTGCAAGAACGCATCCGATAGAGCGCTGCAACGCATCGTATCGACAACGCATCGCATCAAGGGAGGATCGTTATGAAGGCGACCTGGCTATTGGCATCCGTCGTCGGGCTCTGGGGCGGCCCGGGCTTGGCCCAGACGATGGATGAACTGCTCAACGACGGCAAGAACCCCGACAACGTCATCACCCAGAGCATGGGCTTTGCCCGCCAAAATTACAGCCCGCTCAACAAGATCAGCAAAGCGAACATCAAGCGGCTGGTGCCGGTCTGGAGCACCAGCATGCAGAACGACATGGGCGAGCTCGCGGCGCCCGTCGTCTACAACGGCGTGATGTATGTGATCAACGGCAAGTGGACCTATGCGATCGACGTCGAGACCGGGAGCGTGATCTGGCGCACCGCGGTCGAGTTCGAGGAAGGCGCGCCGCGCGCCACCAACGCGTTCACGCGCGGAGCACCGACGCTCTACAACGGCAAGCTCTTCCGCGTGACCGTCGACAATCACCTGGTCGCGCTCGACATGAAGACTGGCAAGCAGATCTGGAACCAGCGATTTGCCGACTGGAAGGAAGGCTATTACGCCACCGGCGCGCCGATCGTGGCCAATGGCGTGCTGATCTCCGGCATGGCGGGCGGCGAGTCGACCACGCGCGGCTTCCTCGACGGCTGGGATCCGGACACCGGCAACAAGCTCTGGCGGCGCTACACGATACCCGCGCCGGGCGAGCCCGGCTCCGACACCTGGCCGGCCAACAGCGACGCCTGGAAATATGGCGGCGGCCCGACCTGGCGCTCCGGCTCCTACGACCCGCAGCTCGATCTCGTCTATTGGGGCACCGGCAACGCCGAGCCGTACGATCCGCGGCCGCGCGGAGCACTCGACAGCCTCTATACGTCAAGCGTGCTGGCGATCAGGCCCAAGACCGGCGAGCTCGTGTGCTACTACCAGTACACGCCGAACGACATCTACGACGTCGACGCCACCGACGAGCAGGTGCTTGCCGATCTCACGATCAATGGACAGCCGCGCAAGGTGATGATCCAGTCGAACAAGAACGGCTTCATGTATGTGCTCGATCGCACCAACTGCAAGCTGATCGCCGCACACCCGTTCACCAAGGTCAACTGGGCCTCGAGCATCGACCTCGCCAGCGGCCGGCCGCAGCTCACCGGCATCTACAAGGACTTCATCGCCGGCGAGGAGGTGCAGATCTTCCCATCGCGCGGCTCGAACGCGGTGCCGATCGCATTCAACCCGAACAAGGGGATTCTCTACGCCGCGCCCTGGGACCTGCCGCGCATCCAGAAGCTCGCACCGCCGAAGCAACAGGTGATCGGCCAGGACTCGACCGGCGTGGTCGCGCGGCAACCGAACATCAAGCCGGGCGACGTGGTCGGCTACTTCATCGCCATGGATCCGCTCACCGGCCAGCGCAAATGGGAGTTCCCGCTGACCGACATGGCGAGCGCGGCCGGTATGCTGGTCACCGGCGGCGGGCTCGTATTCACCGGCAAGCTCACCGGCGAGCTCGTCGCGCTCGACGAGGACACCGGTAAGCTCCTGTGGCAGTTCAAGACCAGCTCCAGCATCAACTCGACGCCGATCACCTACACCCACAAGGGCCAGCAATACGTGACGATCGCCTCGGGGCTCGGCGGCCAGCTCGCCCGCCGCGCGGCCGGAACGAAAGTGCCGTCCGGCGGCTCGGTGTGGACGTTCGCGCTGATGCCGGAGTGAAGGCGGTTCGTCACGGAGGCGGCGCTTGTTATCGTGCCCTCTCCCCTTGCGGGAGAGGGCAGCTCAGCGGTTCAACAAAAACAGATGGGTGAGGGGTTGCGGCCTACCCCTCACCCATCAGTGCTTGTTGGAAGTCCAGTGCAGCCCTCTCCCGCAAGGGGAGAGGGCACATTAATGAGCGCCTCGCTCGCGGTACGTTCTCCTTACCGCATCTCGATCTTCACCAGCTTCGACGGCGGGCGATAGGCCGGCAGCCACACGGTCGGGCGTGTGGCGGCGGTGTCGACCTTCAGATCGCGCAGCTCGTAGCTCGATGGCGTCATGTATTCCGTCGACTGCCCGGTGTTCATGTCGATGCGATAGAGCCGGCTGGCGCTGAAATCGTTGGTCCAGACGATCTGGTTCTTGTCGTCGACGCTGAGCGAATAGGGCTCGGCGTAGGGCGCCGTGTAGGGCTTGGTGCCGTTGACCAGGGGGTACTCCTTGAGCAGCTTCTTGTCCGGATCGAACATCAGCACCTGCCCGGCATAGAACTCGGCCGCCCACAGCCGATCCTGGGCGTCGATCTGCCCGCGCCGCGGACCGGCCATCGGGGTCGGAGTCTTGTACTCGGCGTATTCGACGGTCTTGGGATCGAAGATGCCGACCTTGCCTTCGCGCCAGATGTAGAGATGGGTGCGGCCCTTGGAATCGGTATCGGTGTCGTAGATCCCTCTGTTCTTCGGAACCAGGAAGCTCGTCGGCTTCGATTCTTCCTTGCTGGTGTCGATCCTGACAATCTCGCTGTTGTTGCGCTTCATGAACCAGACATTGTCGTGCGGGTCGAGGCCGAACATAGGACGGCCCACCGGCCAGCTCGCGAACTTGCCGGTCTCGGGATCGTATTTGACGGTCCCGTTGTCCATGCCGACGATGACGTTGCCCTTGGAATCGAACTGCAACTCGTGCGCGCCGCCGCCAGGATCGCCCGGGCGTCCATCAATCTCACCGCGATTGCCGCGCCCTGCCCCCTGCGGCAGCGTGAACGGCATCTCGACGGCCTCGCCGGTCTTCACGTTGACGCGGCCGAGCACGTAGGAGAAGTGATCGGTGTAGTACGCATATTGGCCGTTCACGATGACGTCATGCGGCCACACGAACCGCCGATCGCCGCGCATCATGTAGATGTCGCGCTCGCCGCCGCGCGGTAGCGCATATTCGGTGACGACGAGGTTCGTGGAGGCCGCGTCGGTCGGCCGCGGCCGCTGCTTGAACGCAATGGCGTCGGAGGAGCCGGGTCCTCGGATCGTGGCGAGATACTCGGCGAGCGGCTCGATGAACTGCTGCTGGCTGAACGCATAGGTGCCGGGGGTGTGATCATCGCCGGCGCGACCCGCCATCCGCTTGATGACCTGCGCCCACTCTTCCTTGGTGCGCGGGGTCCGGAGCGCCCATTGCAGCGAGTGGCAATTGCCGCATTGCGACAACAGCACCTTCTGGTGGTCGGTGCCGGGAAGCGCGGCGACGATCTCGGAAGCGGTCGCGTCCTCGTAGGCGAGCGGCTTTGCCTTCAGCGTGAAGTCCGCTTTTGCGGCCTTGCCGTCCGCGAGCGCGACCGGCTGGGCGGCGCGCTCAAAATCCGGCAGCTCAATCGTGACCGCATAGGCGCCGGGCTTGAGCTCCGACCAGGCCGGGAAGGAATATTCGCCCTTGGCGTCGGTATAGACCGCGATCGTGATCGGGCTGTTGTCGCGCCGCGCCTTGATCGGAATTCCCGCCAAGGCTTCGCCCGTGGACGAGACCACCTTGCCGGCAAGAAGCGGCACCCCGTCCGCGGCGAGCGCAGCGGCCGGCACGAGTGCAGCGGCCATGGCAACAGCCGTGAACGCCATTCCGAGCTTGGCTTTCATCGTGGCGACCTTTCTTCGATGGAGTGAAACGCGGTGACGCGGGCCGAGACTTTGCAATAATCGATGTTGGCGCAAGGATGATACGCCTGCCGGGGAGGACTTCAAGGCGCGCAGCGGCAGTCTTGCCGCGATTTGCGCACCGCACCAATCCACCGAGGCGCGCCTACCCCGCCGGCACCGCCAGCACCGGGCATGGCGCCTGGCGGATCACGCGCTCGGTGGTGCTGCCGCGCAGCGCATCGAGGATACCGTGGCGGCCGGCGGTCGGCATCGCGATCAGGTCCGCGTCATATTCGGTCGCGGCCGCGAGGATTGTCTGCACCGCATTGCCATAGCGGATCGTGACCGGCGCTGCCCCCGCGACGTTGCGTAACGACGGCGCCATTCTGCCGACATGCAGGAGCTGCATGCTGACATCGCCGCCGGTGAGCAGCGCGCCGAAGCCGCGCGCCGTCTCGATCGCGCGATCGGGAGTCGGCGCATGGTCGACCGGAACGAGCATCCGCCGCAGCCTGATCTGTCCGCTGACCGGATCGACCAGGCCGCGCGCACCGCGCGGAACGAACAGGGTCGCAACCGCGGACTGCCGGAACACGGCACCCGCTACCGAGCCCTGCAGCCAGCGGTCGAGCCCGTCACGGCCGTGGGTCGCGAGCACGACCAGATCGCAGGCATTCTGATCGAGAAAGCGCAGGATCCCTTCGACCGGATCCTGCGAATCGAGCGTGACGTTCTGCCAGATCAGCCCGAGCCTGGTGAAGACGTCCGTGGGCGAGGCGTCCTCGCCTAGGAGCCCCCACTGCACCAGGAGGCGTTTCACATGCGGGAAGCCCGCGTCGGCAGCACCGGGCTCCGCGACATGCAGAGCCTGCAATTTGCTCTTGGCCGCGACCGCGACGCTAAGGGCATGCGCGAAGGCGGCGGCGCTCAGGTGAGAGAAATCGGTCGGGTGAACAATGGAGCGGATGGAGAAGGTCATTTGCTGCCTCGGCAATGCGGGCTATAACATCACTTAGAAGGATATTGCGGGTCGCGCCTTTGATCTTGCTCAATCGAGCGCGGCCACCAGCCCTTACCCCACCTTGTTGGCAAAGCGCGCCTGCTGGGTGAACGCGCTGGCGATGTCGGCGTGGGCCGCAGCCATCGACTTGTACTTGGTGACGGTGTTGGCGTATCGCCGTGCGATTTCCGCGACCGCTGGCGACTTCACGGACTTGTCGGCTTTCAGTGCCGCAAGCGCGGCTTCGAACGCTGCACGATCGGTGCCGGCACGGCGAAGCTCGCCCACATGGGCGTTGATCGCGTCCTCGTTCGAGGCCGGGCTTTTCCCTGCGCCCGTCTTGCCGCGTCCCTTGGGCTTCACTGCCTCCTGGCTTAGCCAAGCGTCGGCCTGCGCGCAGAAGTCCTCGACCGTCTTTGTGGCGTGCTCCCCGAGGGCATCAGCAAATGCCTTGATATCCTTCTCGGCGGTCTTTGCGCCGACCGCATGACAGAACGTCAGGAGGTCACGCAGCGTGGCCTGCATGCCAGCGACCGTTGCGGTGCCATCGAGCGCGCTCTGGCGGCTGTCGCTCGCGCCGCCCAAGTCATTGGTCGTTGCGGTTGCCGGAATCCTGGCGATCAGGGCCGCAAAAGCGGGCACCGTCATCGCATCACGACCGGACAAGAGCCTCGCGACCCGGCTCAGCGCATGCGCGTCGTTGCCGCCATCCCGGTAAAGCGTCGCTGCCGCCTCGAGGATCGCGCGAAACGCAGCAACTTTCATGACGTCATTCAGCCGGGTGCGATAGCTCTGGCGCAAGCACGCGCGTCGGGCGCTGGACGCGCGGCGGGCGCGCCGGCTCGGCAGCCGCCTGCGGCCACAGCCGGCTTGTGATCTCGCCACCCAGCGCCACAAACCAGCCGCGCACGGTCTCGTCGCGATAGAACGCGATGTCCCCACCCGCGGCTTCGGCGATCGCGTTCTTGCGTGGAATATGGCGCTCGAAGACATGGAAGTTCGCGCCCCAGGCCCGCGCGACCTGGTCCTTGGCCATGTTCCTGGCGTTCTGCTCGCGCGGCACCAGCGAATCCTGTCGCTGCGTGAGCGTGCCCACCACGCCCAGGAGATCGATCTGGTGGTTCAGCGCGCTCTTCAGGGTGCACACGCCATGCAGGAAGGTGCCGACCGCCTCCGCCGACATCTTGTCGTAGACGGTGGGCACCAACAGATGCGTGCTGGCGCAGAAGCCATTGATGGTGGCGGCCGTCAGCCGTGGCGGCGCATCGATCAGGGCGATGTCGTACTCGCCGCCCACGTCGTCGCTGAGCAGGAGATTGGCCAGCCGGTAGCGGCCGTCGTCATATCTCCGATCGTCGCCGAGGAGATACTCGATCATCAGCCGGTTCTCCATCGCGGCAAGCCCATATGCGGACGCCACGATCATCGAGCCGTTGAGCTTGCGCTGAAACGGATAGCGCGCGCTCGTGAACGACGCGACGCTGGAGCCGGGCGCGAGCAGCCTGTTGATCTCCGGCGACACCCGGTCAGACCCGTCCGCGCTCAGCAGCATGTTGGAGAGCGAGCCCTGATAGTCGCCATCGATGACGAGCACCCGCTTGCCCGCCTCCTTGAAGTAGGCCGCGAGATTGGCGACGAGCGTGCTCTTGCCGACGCCGCCCTTGAGGTTGGCCACCAGGATGACCGGCTTCTGCCGCTGGCGCTCCCTCATGCGGGCGTCATAGTAGTTTTGGCCGCCGGGCGGCCGCGCCGCGTGCTGGCACCAGAGATCATGCTCCTGGCCCACGAAGGCTGAGCGAATATCCTGCAGCCTCTGCTCGCGCTCCTTCAGGGCTGCTTCGTGGTCGTGCTGAATGGCAGCCGTCAGGCCGAGCGCCGTATTCTTCCTGGCCAGCTCGGCGGATTTCGCGGCGAGCTCCTCCTGCTGCTCCTGCACCTTGCGCAACTGCCGCTGGAGACTGACCCTGGCCTCGTCGCGCTCCCGCTTGGCGATCTTGGCCGCAAGATATTTCAAGGTCGCGACGATCAAGGAGATGACCACCACCAGCAGCGCAATGGCCGCGGTGAGGATCTTGCCGTATGTGCCGCCAAAGAAAGCGTCCAGAAATGCCCAATCGATTGAACTGATAGCACTCATCTTCAGCCCCACACACTGCTGTCACGCGACAAGGCAACGACTTGTTCTTGTCTATTCTGGCTTGTTGCTCGTTTTCTAGTTCGTTTCTTCTTGGGCGTTCATGCCAAGAGCGGTGCTGCGTCCTACAGCCCAACGTTCAGAGCGACAACTGTTCCGGCGAGGACTTCAAGGTTGCGTCATTTCGGTCCCGGCGGCAACTGAAAAAGCCGGGCGAAAATGCCGCGCGCCCGGCGCGATGCACCGAGGGATCAT
>DAIUEP010000148.1:0-12309 GCA_036845065.1 Xanthobacteraceae bacterium
AGACGATGGGGCTGTCGCGACAGGAGCGGCGCAAGCTGCGCGCGGCGCTGCATCGGCACAGGACGCAAGCCGATGCGGCGGATGCCGTGGCGGCCGCCGGCGAGCGGCTGCGCCTCAACGGCAGGCTCGCCTATCTGTTCATGCTCAACAAGGCGCAGGCGTTGGCGCTGGGCTGGCGATCGCGTTCGGAGCAAGCACAAGAACAGCGTCCGTAATCGAAACGGGGCGCCCTGGGGCGCCCCGCGCATTGTCACGATCCGTCGGCCGGACGATCAGGCCGAATAGTACATCTCGAACTCGACCGGATGCGGGGTGTGCTCGAAGCGGATCACCTCGGTCATCTTCAGCTCGATGTAGCTGTCGATGAAGTCGTCGTCGAACACGCCGCCGACCTTGAGGAAGGCGCGGTCCTTGTCGAGTTCCTCCAGCGCTTGGCGCAGCGAGCCGCACACGGTTGGGATCTGCTTGAGCTCCGCCTTGGGCAGGTCATACAGGTCCTTGTCCATCGCCGGTCCCGGATCGAGCTTGTTCTTGACGCCGTCGAGACCCGCCATCAGCATCGCGGCAAAGCCGAGATAGGGATTGCACAGCGGATCGGGGAAACGGACCTCGACGCGCTTGGCCTTCGGGTTGGTGGTGTAGGGGATGCGGCAGGACGCCGAGCGGTTGCGCGCCGAGTAGGCGAGCAGCACCGGCGCCTCGAAGCCCGGCACGAGACGCTTGTAGGAGTTGGTGGTCGGATTGGTGAAGGCGTTGATCGCCTTGGCGTGCTTGATGATGCCGGCGATGTAGGAGAGGCAGGTCTCGGAGAGGTCGGCATACTTGTTGCCGGCGAAGACCGGCTTGCCGTCCTTCCAGATCGACTGGTGGCAGTGCATGCCCGAGCCGTTGTCGCCATAGATCGGCTTCGGCATGAAGGTCGCGGTCTTGCCGTAGATGTTAGCGACCTGATGGATGCAGTATTTGTAGATCTGCATGCGGTCCGCCATCATGGTGAGCGGCGCGAACTTGAGGCCGAGCTCGTGCTGGGCGGAGGCCACTTCGTGGTGGTGCTTTTCCACAACGCAGCCCATCTTGGCCATCGCACCGAGCATCTCGGAGCGGATGTCCTGGGCAGAATCCTGCGGCGGGACCGGGAAGTAGCCCTTCTTGAAGCCGATGTGATGGCCGAGGTTGCCGCCCTCGTATTCCGTATCGGAATTGGTCGGCAACTCGGTGGAGTCGAGCCTGAAGCCGGTGTTGTAGGGCTGGGCCGAGTACCGCACGTCGTCGAAGATGAAGAACTCGGCTTCCGGCCCGAAGTAGATGGTGTCGCCGACGCCCGATGCCTTGGCGAAGCCTTCCGCCTTCTTGGCGATGCCGCGCGGATCGCGGTTGTAGGGCTCACCAGTGGTCGGCTCAAGCACGTCGCAGACGAGCGACAGCGTCGTTTCCGCGAAGAACGGATCGATGGTCGCCGTCGCAGGGTCCGGCATCAGGTTCATGTCCGACTCGTTGATCGCCTTCCACCCTGCGATCGAGGAGCCGTCGAACATCTGTCCTTCGGCGAAAGTCTCTTCTTCTATCATGGAGACGTCGAAGGTCACGTGCTGCCACTTCCCGCGCGGGTCCGTGAACCGGAAATCGACGTATTTGACGTCGTTGTCCTTGATCATCTGCAGAACGTCTTTGGCGGTCGTCATGGAATACATACCCTTTCTCGGAACACGACCTCGCCCTCAGCGAGATCGCACGGGATCGGCGGTTTAGATGGCATCGAGTCCGGATTCCCCCGTCCTGATCCGGATCGCTTCCTCGATGTTGGAGACGAAGATCTTTCCATCGCCGATCCGCCCGGTCTGGGCGGCGCGACGGATCGCCTCGATGGCTTTTTCGACCATGTCATCGCCGAGCACAATCTCGATCTTCACCTTCGGGAGAAAATCGACCACGTACTCGGCGCCACGGTAGAGCTCGGTGTGCCCCTTCTGCCGGCCGAAGCCTTTG
Organism: Xanthobacteraceae bacterium; assembly: GCA_036845065.1. Taxonomy (GTDB): domain Bacteria; phylum Pseudomonadota; class Alphaproteobacteria; order Rhizobiales; family Xanthobacteraceae; genus VAZQ01. The sequence continues at coordinate 1,987 of DAIUEP010000148.1, forward strand.
GCCTCGGTGACGGTGATGCCTTGCAATCCAACCTCCTGCAGCGCCTCCTTCACCTCGTCGAGCTTGAAAGGCTTGATGATCGCCTCGATCTTTTTCATCGCAATTGCATCTCCCGGCGGCTCCGTGGACAAAGTTGAGCCGGCACGTGGTTAGCAGGCTCCGTGCCAAGCCCAGCACGCTTGAAAAACGAGCCTCTATCAAAGGCTTATGCTCGGCCAGCGAGCCCGCCCTGCCGGTTCTTTCCCATCTCATGTCTAAGAAATCGGCACAATGCCTATTTTGTGGTCAGGTCCAGTGAGCATGGTTTTGGCAATCCAGGCGTCTGAGGATCGGTCGCGACATCGTCGCCTTGATGGGAGTATCTGTTTCGGATGATCGAGCTCCTCACCACCACCGAAATGGCGGAGGCCGACCGCCTGGCCATGGCGGGCGGCATCGCGGGTATCGCGTTAATGGAAAATGCCGGGCGGGCGGTTGCCGACCGGGTGGCCGCCAACCATCCCGTCGGCGCCGACATTGTCGTCGTGGCCGGCCCCGGCAACAACGGCGGTGACGGGTTTGTCGCCGCCCGCCTTCTCGCCGACCGGGGCTATGCAGTACGCCTGCTTCTGGTGGGCGGTAGCGAGCGGCTCAAGGGCGATGCCGCGGTGGCGGCAAAGCGCTGGACCGGAGCGATCGAGCCTGCGGCACCCGAGCGGCTGAGCGTCCCGGGCAAACCCGCCGATGCCATCGTGGACGCCTTGTTCGGCGCCGGCCTCGACCGGCCGGTGGAGGGTGTCGCCCTCGCCATGATCATGGCGATGAACGCCTCGGGATCGCGCATCTACGCGGTCGATCTGCCGAGCGGCATCAACGGCACCAGCGGCGCCGTCATGGGAGCCGCCGTCGAGGCCACCGAAACGATCACCTTCTTTCGACGCAAGCCCGGACATGTGTTGCTGCCAGGCCGGCTCCATTGCGGCACGCTGTCTGTTGCCGACATCGGAATCCCGGCCGCCACTCTCGCAACCATCAAGCCGCAGACCTTTCTCAACGAGCCGGATCTATGGAGCGCACGATTTCCAGTCCCGCGCCCTGATGCTCACAAATATTCGCGCGGCCACGCCGTGGTGCTTTCCGGCGGCCTGGCAACCACGGGCGCGGCCCGCATGGCGGCGCGCGGCGCGTTGCGGGCAGGCGCGGGCCTGGTGACGATTGCTTCGCCGCGCGAGGCGCTCGCGGTCAACGCGGCCGCCAGTCTTGCGGTGATGGTCCGTCCGGTCGATGGCGCGGCCGAGCTCGACGCGTTTCTCAGCGACACGCGCCGCAACGTGGTCGTGCTCGGCCCGGGCGGCGGCGTCGGGCAAGCCATGCGCGAGCTTGTCGGCACCGCGCTCGGCGGCGAACGCGCCGTCGTGCTCGATGCGGACGCGCTCACGAGCTTTGCCCGGGAGCCGCAGGCGCTGATCGCGGCGATCCGTGCGCGCGCCGCGCGGGCTGTCGTGCTGACGCCGCACGAGGGCGAGTTCAAAAATCTCTTCGAAGCCGTCAAGGATATTCCCAAGTCCGGATCGAAGCTCGTGCGCTCGCGCGCGGCGGCCGCCGCCACCGGAGCCGTCATTCTGCTCAAAGGATCAGACACCGTGGTGGCGGCGCCCGATGGGCGCGCGGCGATCACCGCCAACGCGCCGCCGTGGCTCGCGACGGCTGGTGCGGGGGACGTCTTGGCCGGGTTCGTCGCGGGCCTGCTGGCGCAACGCATGCCGGCGTTCGAGGCCGCGGCAGCGGCGGTCTGGCTGCATGGCGAGGTCGGCTCCCTCGCCGGCCCAGGCTTGATCGCGGAGGATCTTTCCGAAGCGTTGCCGCAGGTCTATCGGCGGCTTTTGGCCAAGCAGATTGTGTGACGTTGATCGTCACGAGACCGCAAACCACACGGCGGCACGGGGCCGGGCGTCAGCCAAGGCTTGCGCCTCGATCAGCCACTTGCCAGGATTGTCGGCAAGGAAGGCAACGCGGTCGGTCTGCCGGGCTGGAATGGTGATCGTGTCGAGCCAGTAGGGCTTCCAGCCGTCGTCGAGCCGGTCGAGCAGCCTGACATGATGGCCGTGCAGGTGGATGGTCTGGCTCAGCTCGGTGCGATTGCCAAGTGCAAGCACCACGACGCGTCCGCGCCCGACGGAAAACAAAGGCGGCCGCTCGTGCACAGGTGCGGGCAACGGCACCAGAGTGTCGAGCGATAAGTCGTGGCGCGCCGCGCTTCGAAGGTCGAGCCGCTGCGGCAGCGCGCTCGGCGGCAGCGGAGTTGGCTCGGGGAGCGGCGCCGGGCGGGCAGCCTCGCCGGCATAGACAAGATTGACGACCGCGCGTTCGGAACCTGCCGCTAGGAGCAGGATGGACGCGCGCTCACCAAGGCCGAGTGGCAAGTCGATGAACAGATCGGCCCGATTGCCGGGGCCGAGCGCGACGCGCCCGTCGCGAGCTATGAATGGTTCGGCCGGTTGTCCATCGATCGCCATGACGATCGGTGCGTGGCGCTCGATCCGCAGCACCAGCGGCCGAGCAACAGCAGCGTTGACGAGCCGCAGCCGCAGCCGCTCGTTCGGTCGGACCGAGAGCTCCGTTTCTACCGCGCCGTTGACGGTCATGAGCCGAGGGCCGTCGACCGAGCGATCGGCCGGCCAGTCCTCAAAAACGAAAAGCACGTCGCGATCGACCGCAACCGGCGTGCTCTCCTCGACGATCAAGGCGCCGCGCAGCCCGCGCGCGATCTGCCCAGCCGCGTTGCCCGCTGGACGGTACCAGAAGGTTCCCGCGTCAGGAGGGCGGAAACGATAGTCAAAGCTCGTCGCTGGAGCGACCGGCGGCTGGGTCAAGTGGGGCACACCATCCATGGCGTTGGGCAGGCGCACCCCATGCCAATGAATGGCGGTTGGTTCGGGCAGCTCATTGATCAGCCTGATGCGCAGTTCCTCGCCGCGCTTGACCCGGAGCACCGGCCCCGGCGCCTTGCCATCATAGCCCCAGATCGGTGTCGGTCCCCGATCGGACAGCGTGATGGTATTATTGTAGGCGCGCAGGGTTCGAAAACCAAAGGCATCCGGGGGACCGCCTTGCGGTTGGGCGAAAGCGGGCAGATGCACGCAGGTGACGGCCAACCCCGCCCCGGCGAGGACCCGTCGTCGCGTCATCGGAGGGGGCGTGAGCATTGCTAACGGTCCAAGGAACGGGCAGGCCTCATAGCCCGGGCGCCCGCGCTTGAGAAGACAATAGGCCGTGGCCCATTTTTCGCGTGCGCAACGCGCTTTTTGCGTGATATAAGCCGCGCCGCCCGGCCGCCACGCAAGTCGGCATCCGCTGACTTGCGCACGAGAAGTGTCGATATCGGGGCACGCCCGGTATCGGCGCGGCGGTGGAGGGGTGCCCTTTGCGGGCGTGGCGGAACTGGTAGACGCGCGGGATTTAGGTTCCCGTGTCGAAAGACGTGGGGGTTCAAATCCCTCCGCCCGCACCACGCCAGGGACACCCAAGGGCAGCCGCGCCTAGTGCCGCCGATTTGAAGTTCCTGCACCACCTGCGGCAAACTCTGTCAGGAAACTTCAAATCGGAAAGCGGCACTAGAATCATAGAGTTGCTAGTGCCCCTTGTTTCCGAAGTTCGTGTTAGAGGTTGCTGTAACGACACGCGAGCTTCGGAAACGGGGCACTAGTCCCGCAACGACGAGCGCCGCCATATGGCGGGCGAGAGCCATGCAAATCACAGAAACAGTTTCCGACGGTCTCAAGCGCGAATTCCAGGTCAACGTCCCTGCGGCCGATCTCGAGGCCAGAGTGGTGGGCCGGCTCGCCGAGCTCAAGGACCGCGTTCAGTTGCGCGGTTTTCGGCCCGGCAAGGTTCCGGTCAACCACCTGCGCAAGGTCTATGGCCGGTCGGTGATGGCCGAGACCATCGAAGCCATCATCCGCGAGCTCAATGCCAAGATCGTGGAGGAGCGTGGCCTGAAGCTCGCCATGGAGCCGAAGGTCACCATCCCGAACGAAGCGACCGAGATCGAGCGTGTGATCGGCGGTGAGTCCGACTTAGCCTACACGCTGTCATTTGAGGTGCTGCCGAAAATCGAGCTTGGCGACTTCAAGACCATCAAACTTGAGCGCCTGACGACCGAAGCGACCGATGCCGAAGTCAGCGAGGCGCTCACCAAGATTGCCGAACAGAACCGGCCCTACACCCCGAAAGCCGAGGGCGGAAAGGTCGAGAAGGGCGATCGGGTGGTGATCGACTTCGCGGGCAAGATCGACGGCACTCCGTTCGAAGGCGGGACCGGCGGTGACGTTGGCGTCAACGTCGGCTCCGGCACGTTCATTCCCGGATTCGAGGATCAGCTCATCGGCATGGCGGCCGGCGAAACAAGGACCGTGACGGTGACCTTCCCGGCCAATTACCCGAACGCCGCCCTCGCCGGCAAGCAAGCGGAGTTCGAGGTCGTTGCGAAATCGGTCGAGGCGCCCGGAACGGTGACAGTCGACGAAGCGCTCGCGACCTCGCTCGGCATGGAGTCGCTCGACAAGCTCAAGACGCTGGTAAAGGAGCGCATTGGGCGCGAGCACGCCGGCGCGAGCCGGCAAAAGCTCAAGCGGCAGCTGCTCGATCAGCTTGACGCGATGCACAAATTCAGTCCGCCCCCCACATTGGTCGAGGACGAATTCACCAACGTTTGGAACGCCATCGAAAGCGACCTCAAGCAACAGGGACGCACATTCGCCGACGAAGGCACGACTGAAGAGAAGGCGAGGGAGGAGTATCGCGCCATCGCCGAGCGGCGGGTGCGGCTTGGCCTGGTGCTTGCGGAAATCGGCGAGAAGAACAACATCAAGGTCAGCGATGAGGAGTTGTCACGCGCGATCGTCGAGCGCGCCCGCCAGGTCCCCGGCCGCGAACAGGAGGTTTGGGACTATTACCGCAAGAACCCACAGGCGGTGGCCAGCGTGCGCGCGCCGCTGTTTGAGGAAAAGGTGGTCGACTTCCTGGTTGAGCTCTCCAAGGTGACCGACAAGCAGGTCAGCCGCGAGGAGCTTTACAAGGAAGATGATGACAGCGCGCCGGCGACATGATCCAACAGCCATTACTCCCGCCAGGTTGTGCTCTCCGCAGGCCCCGGGGGCGCGGAATGATTGGGTCGGCCGAATCGGAGACAAGGCACGGGACGGATTGCAGAATGTAAGCGCGACGTCCGGTCGGCAGCCGCTTGGCTGGCGCGCGGATGGATGTCACGGGCGTCTTGTGACTGGCGCGCGCAGGCATATATCCGGCGATGCGCGATTATGCGGCGAGGCGTTATAAAATCCGACGGCGCCCGGTCAAGCGTGGCGCGATGTTGACACGGCACGACAGCGTCGTGTCAAAGGCCCCGGTCCTCCAGGATCTTCAAGCACAAGGCAACAAGGCAGGCTGACCCATGCGCGATCCCCTCACAGTCTACAATAACTTCTATGTTCCGACCGTCGAGGAGGTCAATTCACGCGGGTCAATCCGCTACGACATCTTCTCGCGCTTGCTGAAGGAGCGGATTGTCTTCGTGCCGGGGCCGATCGAGGACCAGACGGCGACGATCGTGGTGGCTCAGCTTCTGTTCCTGGAAGCGGATAACCCGAAGAAAGAGATCGCGATGTACATCAATTCGCCCGGCGGCGTCGTGACCTCAGGCCTGGCGATCTACGACACCATGCAATTCGTGCGTTCGCCGATTTCGACGCTGTGTATCGGCCAGGCCGCATCCATGGGCTCGCTGCTGCTCGCGGCCGGCCACAAGGACATGCGCTTTGCGCTTCCCAACGCGCGCATCATGCTGCACCAGCCGTCCGGCGGCTTTCAGGGCCAGGCAACCGATATCATGTTGCACGCCCAGGAGATTTTGAATCTCAAGAAGCGGCTCAACGAGATCTACGTGAAGCATACGGGCCAGCCGCTTAAGAGGATCGAGGAAGCGCTGGAGCGCGATTACTTCCTGACGGCCGATATGGCGAAGGAATGGGGCGTCGTCGACCGGGTGCTGGACAAGCGCCCGGAGGAACCCAGCAAGCCCTGACCGCCGCAATCCTGCCTTGGTCAGGCCACTCGGTACCGCCGGAATCGGTCAAAAAGCCGCCATGCCGCTGAAATTTCATCATTAATGGATTGTTGAGTATGATAGGATTAGGCTAGCTCGATAGAAATGATGCGGCAGGAGCCTTACGTAAGAGCCGGGAAGTGTTGCATTCGTGCTACGGACTCTTAGGAGGCCCCTTGGTATGGTTCAATCGAGTCAGACCCGGTTCGCAGTCCTGTCGCGAACCGACGGAGATGGTGGATGAGCAAGGTTGGCAGTAGCGACTCGAAGAATACGCTGTATTGCTCGTTCTGCGGCAAGAGCCAGCACGAAGTGCGCAAGCTCATCGCCGGCCCGACCGTATTCATTTGCGATGAGTGCGTTGAACTATGCATGGACATCATCCGTGAGGAGAATAAGACCTCGCTGGTGAAGTCGCGTGACGGGATTCCGACGCCCAAGGAGATCCGCAAGGTCCTCGACGACTATGTGATCGGCCAGGACCACGCCAAGAAGGTGCTCTCGGTCGCGGTCCACAATCACTACAAGCGGCTCAACCATCAGACGAAGCATAACGACGTTGAGTTGGCGAAGTCGAACATCCTGCTGATCGGCCCGACTGGCTCGGGCAAGACGCTGTTGGCTCAGACGCTGGCGCGCATTCTCGACGTGCCGTTCACGATGGCGGATGCGACGACGCTGACCGAGGCCGGCTACGTCGGCGAGGACGTCGAGAACATCATTCTCAAGCTCCTGCAGGCAGCCGACTACAACGTCGAGCGCGCGCAGCGCGGCATCGTCTACATCGACGAGATCGACAAGATTTCGCGCAAGTCCGACAATCCGTCGATCACCCGCGACGTGTCCGGCGAAGGGGTGCAGCAGGCGCTGCTCAAGATCATGGAAGGGACGATCGCGTCCGTTCCCCCGCAGGGCGGTCGCAAGCACCCGCAGCAGGAGTTCCTGCAGGTCGATACCACGAATATCCTGTTCGTTTGTGGCGGGGCGTTCGCAGGTCTCGAGAAGATCATCTCAGCGCGCGGGCGCTCGACGTCGATCGGCTTCTCCGCCCGGGTGATGGCACCGGAAGACCGCAAGGCTGGCCAGATTTTCCGCGAGGTTGAGCCGGAAGACCTGCTCAAATACGGGCTTATTCCCGAGTTTGTCGGGCGCCTGCCGGTGGTGGCGACGCTGGAGGACCTCGATGAGCCCGCGCTGAAGCTCATTCTCACCCAGCCCAAGAACGCGTTGGTCAAACAGTACCAGCGGCTGTTCGAGATGGAGTCGATTGATCTCACCCTGGCCGAGGAAGCCCTCGGCGCCATCGCCCGCAAGGCGATTGACCGGAAGACCGGCGCGCGCGGGTTGCGTTCGATCATGGAAGGGATCCTGCTCGACACCATGTTCGATCTGCCGAGCCTCGAAGGCGTCGAAGAGGTCGTGATCTCGCGCGAGGTTGTCGAGGGTACCGCGCGGCCGCTCTATATCTACGCGGACCGGGCGGATCGGGTGAGTGACACTCCGCAGAGCGCTTGAGGTGATCATGGCGGGCGTTGCCTGCGCACGCCGCGTCGTTCGTCCCGCCTCCGGCTCGAGGCAGGATCATAGCCTTGTGCTTGAGTTTCCGCCCTTACTTGACACCCCCCCGACGGGTCGCCACCTAATGGGCGTGGGCGAGAAAGTGTACGAAGGATCGCGTCAAGTCCGCTCCGGGCAAGGTTCCGTACCGTCCCTCTTGCGCGGCAGTCCTCTCGCCGCGCTTTCTTCCCCGGCTTTCCTGGCACTCAACCGCAATGCCGCATCCGGCGGGTCGCGGACGAGGGGCACAACAATAAAGGAATTCGCGCCATGACCAGCGCCAAACCACGGCCTCCTCTGATCCCCGGCGACATCCGGGCTTATCCAGTGCTGCCGCTGCGTGATATCGTTGTCTTCCCGCACATGATCGTCCCGCTGTTCGTGGGGCGCGAGAAGTCGATCAAGGCGCTCGAAGAAGTCATGCGCTCGGACACGTTCATTCTGCTCGCGACGCAGAGGAACGCCTCCGACGATGACCCGGCGACCGATTCGATCTACGAGACCGGCACGCTCGCCAGCGTGCTGCAACTGCTCAAGCTGCCGGACGGGACCGTCAAGGTTCTGGTCGAAGGCGCCGCGCGCGCGCGCGTCAAGGGCTACACCGACCGCGCCGAATATTTCGAGGCGAAGGCTGTCGTGCTGGGCGACGACGGCGGCGAGCAGGTTGAAGCCGAGGCGCTTGCGCGCTCGGTCGTCAACGAGTTCGAGAACTATGTGAAGCTCAACAAGAAGGTGTCGCCCGAGGTTGTCGGCGTGGTCCAGCAGATCGAGGACTATGCCAAGCTGGCCGACACCGTGGCCTCCCACCTCGCGGTCAAGATCCCTGACAAGCAGGGAGTGCTCGAGACGCCTTCGGTCACCGAGCGGCTGGAAAAGGTGCTCGGCCTGATGGAAAGCGAGATCTCGGTCTTGCAGGTCGAGAAGCGCATCCGCACGCGCGTCAAGCGCCAGATGGAGAAGACCCAGCGCGAGTACTACCTCAACGAGCAGATGAAGGCGATCCAGAAGGAGCTCGGCGACGAGGAAGGCAAGGACGAGCTCGCGGAGATCGAAGACAAGATCAAGCGCACCAAGCTCTCGAAGGAGGCGCGCGAGAAGGCGACTCACGAACTCAAGAAGCTGCGGCAGATGTCGCCGATGTCGGCCGAGGCCACGGTCGTGCGCAACTATCTCGATTGGTTGCTCTCGATCCCGTGGAACAAGAAGACCAAGGTCAAGAAGGATCTCAAGCTCGCGCAGGAGATTCTCGACAACGACCACTTTGGTCTCGAAAAGGTCAAGGAGCGCATCGTCGAGTATCTCGCGGTGCAGCAGCGCGCCAACAAGCTGACCGGCCCGATCCTGTGCCTGGTTGGTCCGCCCGGCGTCGGCAAGACCTCGCTCGGCAAGTCGATCGCGCGGGCGACCGGCCGCGACTTCGTGCGCGTGTCGCTCGGCGGCGTGCGTGACGAGGCCGAGATCCGCGGACATCGGCGCACCTATATCGGCTCGATGCCGGGCAAGGTGATCCAGTCGATGCGCAAGGCGAAGTCGTCAAACCCGCTGTTCCTGCTCGACGAAGTCGACAAGATGGGTTCGGACTTCCGTGGCGACCCGTCCTCCGCGTTGCTGGAAGTGCTCGATCCCGAGCAGAACAGCACGTTCAATGATCACTACCTCGAGGTCGACTATGACCTCTCCAACGTGATGTTCATCACGACGGCGAATACGCTCAACATTCCGCCGCCCCTGATGGACCGCATGGAGATCATCCGGATCGCCGGCTACACTGAGGACGAGAAGGTCGAGATCGCGCGCAAGCACCTGATCCCGCACGCGATCGCCAAGCACGGCCTGGATCCGAAAGAGTGGTCGATCGACGACGAGGCGCTGCTGCTGCTGATCCGCCGCTACACGCGGGAAGCGGGCGTGCGCAATCTCGAGCGCGAGCTCTCCACACTGGTCCGCAAGGCGGTCAAGGAGCTCACGCTGTCGAAGAAGAAGTCGATCCTGGTCGACCCCAAGGTCGTCTCCGACTACATCGGCGTGGCGAAGTATCGCTACGGCGAGGTCGAGGCCGAGGATCAAGTCGGCGTCGTCACCGGTCTTGCGTGGACGGATGTGGGCGGCGAGCTGCTCACCATCGAAAGCGCGATGATGCCCGGCAAGGGCAAGATGACCGTCACCGGCAACCTGCGCGACGTGATGAAGGAGTCGATCTCGGCAGCGGCCTCCTACGTGCGGATGCGGGCGACCGCATTCGGTCTGGAGCCGCCCTCTTTTGACAAGAGGGACATCCACGTGCACGTGCCCGAGGGGGCGACCCCGAAGGACGGACCGTCGGCGGGCGTCGCCATGGTCACCGCGATCGTGTCGGTCTTGACCGGCATTCCGGTGCGCCGCGACGTTGCCATGACCGGCGAGATCACGCTGCGTGGACGGGTGCTGCCGATCGGCGGCCTCAAGGAGAAGCTCCTGGCGGCGTCTCGCGGCGGCATGAAGACCGTGCTGATCCCCGAGGAGAACGCCAAGGATCTGGTCGAGATCAACGAGAGCATCAAGAAGGGCCTGGAGATCATCCCGGTCTCCCGCATGGACGAGGTGCTTGCGAAAGCGCTCGTGCGCCAGCCTCAACCCATCGATTGGGATGAGGAGAAGGCCAAGAGCGCGGTCGCCGCCGAACCTGCGGTCGAGGAAGACTCGTC
>DAIUEP010000149.1:0-12302 GCA_036845065.1 Xanthobacteraceae bacterium
ACCAGGATCTTGATGCGTGCCTTGTAGATGTTGTCGCGCCGGCCGAACTGGTTGTAGGTGCGCAGGATCGCTTCGACATAGCTCAAGAGGTCACGCTTGGGCAGGAACGGCTTGATGGTCTTGCCGACGAACGGCGTACGACCAAGCCCGCCGCCGGCGACGACCTCGAAGCCTGCTTCGCCGGCGCCGTTGCGATAGAGCCGCAGGCCGATGTCGTGCACCCGGATCGCCGCACGATCGTGCTCGGCCGCCGTCACCGCGATCTTGAACTTGCGCGGCAGGAACGAGAATTCCGGATGCAGCGTCAGGTGCTGGCGCAAGATTTCGGCGAAAACCCGCGGGTCCTCGATCTCGTCTGGCGCGACGCCGGCCCACTGGTCGGTCGTGATGTTGCGCACGCAGTTGCCGCTGGTCTGCATGCCGTGCAGGCCCGCGCGCGCAAGATCGTCCATGGCATCAGGCAGCTCGGCAAGCTTGATCCAGTTGAACTGGATGTTCTGCCGGGTGGTGAAGTGGCCGTAGTTGCGGTCATAGCGGCGCGCGACATGCGCGAGCGTGCGCATCTGCTCCGACGACAAGGTGCCGTAGGGAATCGCGATCCGCAGCATGTAGGCGTGCAGCTGCAGATAGATGCCGTTCATCAGGCGCAGCGGCTTGAACTCGTCCTCAGTCAGCTCGCCGGACAGCCGGCGCGCCACCTGATCGCGAAACTCGGCGGCGCGTTCGGTGACGAGCGTGCGATCGAGATCATCATAGAGATACATCGAGCACTCCCGGCAGGCCGATGGTCGGGCCGGCGTACCTGATCGCCTCGCGCAGGTTGCCGGGCTGCAGGGCCCCGTGTGCGTCATGGCGCATCGGCGCCACATAGGCACCGACCGCGTTGATGTCGTCGGCCGTGGCGGCCGCCAGCAACGTGGTGGCCGCGGCGGCCGTGGTCACCACCGCCGCCTGCTCGAGCCGCGTGCTCCATTGACCACTGCTCGTGCGATAGATCACCGCGCCATCGTCGAGCCGGTTGGCCGTGACCACGACCGGACCAGTGATCTTCAGCTTCTGCTGCAGCGGCGACGTCATGCGGCAAGCTCCTGAGCAAGAAGGCTTGCAGCCGCGCGCCAAGCAGCCGTGCGCCAAGCATCCGAGCGTGCCACGACCTCGCCGACGACCAGCAAGGCCGGCCCTTCTCCGACCTGCTGTGCCAGAGCGGGCAAATCCGCGAGCGCGCCGACAATCGCCTTGGCGTCCGGCCGCGTACCGCGCGCCAGCACGCCAGCCGGCGTTTGCGCGTCCCGTCCGGCCGCGATCAGGCCATCGCGGACGGCGGCCGCCGCGGCGAGACCCATGTAGACGACCACCGTCGTCTGCGGATCGGTGAGCGTGGACCAGTCGGTGGCGGTGGCGTCTTCCGCCCGATGCGCGGTGATGAAGGTGAGCCGCGTCGCCTCGTTGCGATAGGTCAGCGGCAGGCCGGCCTCGGCCGCGCAACCGAGCGCCGCCGTGACGCCTGGCACCACGACTGTGGCGATGTTCGCCTGTCGCAGACACTCAAGCTCTTCGCCACCGCGGCCGAAGATGAACGGGTCGCCGCCCTTGAGCCGCACCACGTTGCGCCCGCGGCGCGCTGCCTCGACCAGGCGCCGGTTGATCTCATCCTGGCCGACGCCCGGGCGTCCCTGCCGCTTGCCGACGAAGACGCGTTCGGCATCCCGGCGGGCCCGATCAAGCACGGTTTCAGTCACGAGATCGTCGTAGAAAACGACGTCCGCATTCTGCAACACCTGCAAGGCCCGCAGCGTCAGCAGATCGGGGTCGCCCGGCCCGGCGCCGACGAGATAGACGGTGCCGTCCTCGCGCTTCTGAGGCAGGGCGGCTTGGTTGATCGCGCGCGTCAACGCGGCTTCGGCCGTGTGCGCTCGTCCTGCGAGCATCGCTTGCGCGATCGGCCCGTCCATAACGCGTTCCCAGAAGCGCCGCGGCGACGCCGACTTGTGGCGGACGGCGGCAAAGCGCTCGCGGTAGCGCTGCATCAGCGCAGCAAGCTCACCGATGCGCGCCGGCAGCACGGTTTCGATCCATTCGCGCACGCGCCGCGCCAGGACGGGCGAAGCTCCGCCGGTGCCGATCGCCACAACGACATCGCCGCGATCGACGATGGCCGGGACGACGAACGTCGACAGCTCGGGCCGATCAACGACATTCACCGGGATGTGGCTCGCGCTGGCGCGCGCGGCGACGCCCTCATCGAGCGCACCGCCGGCCGCCGACACGACCGCGATGAACTGCGAAAAGTCAGCCTGCAGCGGATCGGCAAACGACAGCTCAAGCCGGCCTGACGGCGGGCTCGCCAGCAGCACCTCCTCGGCCACGTCCGCGCTTGAGGAATACCAGCGCACATTCGCACCGGCCGCTCGCAACAGCCGCAGCTTGTTGAGCGCGGCTGGACCGGAGCCAACGAGCGCCACCGTCCCACTGGCGAGATCGAGAAAGACCGGCAAGAAACGCATCGGTCGCTCCGTTATGCAAGAATGTTTTTCTATACAGGAAGAAACATTGATATTCAAATAGACGAATATTCTACCATGCACGCGGAAACGCGCAGAGCATCCCTCCTCCCGGCCAAACCTAAATGAGAGAGTTCTTTCCCGATTCCGCCCAATCGCCGGCGCGCTGAACGAGCACTCGCCTCAGGCGGCGCACGCCAGCGCGGCCGGCCCGGATACCGCCTTGGCGGGATTGCCGCGCCAGGTCGTGTTGGGGTCGAGGATCTCGCCCTTCATCAGGAACGAGTCCGGATCGAGCACGACGTTGTCTCCCATGGTGACGCCATAGTGCACGAGCGCCGAGCAGCCCACCGTGCAGCCGTTGCCGATCGTGATGGTATCGGACTTGAAGACACCTTCCTCGAGCGAATGACCCTTGATCATGCAGCCTTCATTGAGCGTCGTGTAATCCCCGACCGCGATGAGGCTCTTGTCGTAAAAGCGGCAGCCGTCATCGAACACCTTACGGCCGACCGTGACGCCGAGCAGGCGCGAGATCACATTCTTGAACGGCGTTCCTTTGAACATGTCCGCGATCGGCGAGCCGGTGAACTTCCAGTACCGCTCATGCTGCCAGAAGCGCTTGTCGTACATCGACACGATCTTGGGCGTGAGCCTCTTGAAGCCCAGGCTCGCCTTCTCGAGGAAGGCAAACCACAGGACGCCGGCGACGAACGCAAAGGCCGCGAACACGATGATCGACAGCAGCCCGTGCAGCGGGAAGTAGCGCGCTGCGACGAAGAACGAATACATTACGACGAAGAAGTACAGCCAGCCCGTCATAAGGTAACCGGCCATCGTGGCAACGTTGTACCGGGTCTTCGCGCGGATCCGCTCGTGGAGGACATCGGGATCCAGCGTTCCATTGACGGTCCGGTCGCGCTCGACTGCGCGCGGAATCTCGAAGCACGGGGAACCGAGCAGACCAACATTTTCGCGCACCGGCCCGTCTACCGGCACCATGACCTTGGTGGCGAGCAGGCAGTTCGCGCCAGTCTTGCCTTCGGCCGGATAGAAGATTCGGTTGCCGAGATAGTTGTTGTCGCCGATCTTCACCTTGCTCAGCCGGAAAGCGGAATGCGACATCGTCGCGTTGCTCATCGTCAGGCCGTCCGAAACCATCGTCCCGCTGCCGATGTCGCACAGCGTCGGCACACCATGCCTTTGGTCGAGACCGAAATTCGATCCGGTCTGAATGACCTTGTTCAGGTTGTAGCCGATCCATTTGAGATAGTGGATGACCAGAGCGCTGTCGCCGAACAGCATGCAGTAGACCGGCGAGTTGCTCACACGCTCAACGATCCGATAGATGAAGTAGTGCACGCCGTAGCGAACGTAGGTCTTGCCCTCATGCAGGAACAGGGAGAGAACCCGCGGAATGGCAACAACCGCCAGCAGACCAACAACCAGCGTCGCCGAGAAGATCGCAAAGGTGACGAGCAGCATCTCGCCGGCAAGCCGCAGCAGGCCCTGCAGCGGCGCCGAGTGATCAAGCAAGGCTGCACTGGTGGCCTCATAGGCGGCCGGCAGCACGTAGTAAAGCGCGAGAACAAAGAGCGGGCCCAGCACAGCCAGACCAAAGGCGAGCAGCACGCCCGAATAGACCCAGCGCCGCAGGGACGTGCACGACCGTGCTTCGACCGTCCAATAGTTGGCGGTGGTCTCCTGCGCGGGCGAGCCGTGGAAGCGCTTGCCTTTGGGAACGCGCTGGCCAACCTGCAGCGACGAGACGTGCCCGAGCTGAGCGCCGTCCTCGATCGCCGTGTGGATGTCGAGAACGGCTGCCTCACCCACGAACACATCGTTGCCGATCGTGATCGGACCGATGTGGATGCGGTTGGCTTGCGCCTTGTAGCCCAGGATCGTGCTGTCGCGCCGCACGATCGAATTGTCGCCGATCGAGATCAGGTCCGTGCACACGGGCAAGAGCGTCGTCTCGATCACCGTGTTGCGGCCGATCTTCGCGCCGAGGAGGCGCAGGTAGAGATTGTAGAGTGGGCTGCCGGACAGAAACGCCATCGGAGCGCTCTGGAGCAGGACCTTCACCAGCCAGAAGCGGAAGTAGCGCAGGCTCCAGACCGGAACGACCTCCTCCTTCCATCGGCCGATCAGGATCCATTTCAATGCGATCGGAATGGCGCTCAGCAGAACGAACATGCCGCCGCTGAACGCCACGATGCGTGCAAAGGCAACCGCAACGTTGTCCATCGCCGCATAGGTCCACTCGAACCCGGTCGTGAGCAGCCATAGCATGAACACCGCATAGGCAACGTAAGACGCAAACTGCAGCGCGCCGCAACCGTAGTAATCGAGATTGGACGCGACATGGACCGGCTCGCGCGGGCTCTCGACCGCAGTCTCCCGCGCAGTCGCGCCCAGATGCTGCGCGAGCTTGGCGACAGTCGGATTGAGATAGATTTCGCGCATGGACACGGACATATTCATCCGCTTGCGGATCTCAGAGCAGTAGCGCGCCATCAGCAGCGAGTGGGCGCCCAAGTCCTGGAAGAAGTTGTCCTCGACCGAGGCGCGCTCGATCTTCATCACCTCCACAAGCGCCTGCGCCAACGCTTCTTCCATCTCCGAGCGTGGAGCAACGAACTGTCCGCCCGTCGTGGCGACCCGCTGCCCCCGCGGGGCCGGCAGGCTCTTGCGATCCGCCTTGTGGCTCGACGTCATCGGGATGACGTCGAGCTTCTCGATATAGGCCGGCACCATGTAGCTCGGCACGTGTTTGCGCAGCATCGCCGCGATGTCGCCGTGCAGAAGGTCCGCCGCGCCCTGCTTGAGGCTGTAGTAAGCGACAAGCTCGACCGCGCCCGGCTCGACCTCGCAGGCGTTGACGACCGCCTGCGCAATCTGCGGCAACTGCATCAACACCGATTCGATCTCGGTGAGCTCGATCCGATAGCCGCGAATCTTGACCTGCGTATCGATGCGGCCCTGGAACTCGACCTCACCGCTCTCATTGATGCGACCGAGATCGCCGGTGCGATAGATACGCCGGGAGGGGTTGTTTGGAATGCCGAGGAAATCCGGGATGAACTTCTTGCCCGTGAGATCGTCACGGTTGAGATAGCCGGCCGCAAGCCCGATGCCGGCGATCCCGATTTCGCCTGACGCGCCTTTCGCAACAGCTTCATCCCGGTCCGGATCAAGAATGACGATCGTGTAGGTCGGCAGCGGTCCGCCGATGGTCACCGGCTTGTCGGGATAGAGCTCGGTCAAGGTCGCGGTGACGGTCGCCTCGGTGGGGCCGTAGGCGTTGAGCATGGTCCGGCCCGGCCGGTGCCAGCGCACAACCAGGTTGTGCGGACAGGCCTCACCCGACACCAATAGGATCCGCAGGTCCGGCAAGTCTCGCTCGATGGTCGCGAGCAGCGTCGGCACGCAGCACAGGACCGTCACCCGCTTGTCCTGCAGATAGTCGGCGAGATCGCTGCCGACCAGGCTGGCGCCGGATTTCGCCGGCACCAGCGCCGCGCCGGCGATCAGCGGGACCCATAGCTCTTCGACCGAAAAATCGAAGGCGATGGTCATGCCCTGATAGCAACGGTCGCCCGCCCGCATGCCGTAGACCTCGGCGGCGACGCGGACGAAATTGCAAATGCTGGCATGCTCGATCGCCACGCCTTTCGGCGTGCCGGTGGTACCCGAGGTGTAGATGACATAGGCAAGCTCGTCCTTGGGCGGCAGCACCTCATGCTGTGCCAGCCGGGCCACCGATCGCTCGCCGATCGCCCGCTCGGCCGCATCCAGGAAGATCTGCGTCACGGCAAATCCGGCGAGCTTGTCGCGAAACGCCGACATCGTGACAATCGCGCTGACGCCGGCATCCTTCAGGATGAAGCCGATGCGCTCGTTGGGGAAACTGGCGTCGAGGGGCACATAGGCGGCGTTGACCTTCAGCACCGCCAGCAGCGCCACGTACGTGTGGACGGACTTGTCGAAGATGAGCCCGACCCGATCGCCCGATTTGATGCCTTGCTCGATCAGGAAGCGCGCCACCTGGTTCGCTCGATTGTCCAGATCGCGAAAGCTGAAGACCGCGCCGTCAGCAATGACCGCCTCCTGCGGGCCCTGCTTTGCATGCAGCTGGTCGCAGCGCTCCTCGAACAGTTGGTGGAGACGCTCACCGGGATGCCAGCGAATGGCATTGTCGTGCCGCGCGTCAACGAGCGTGACATCCTCATAGGCTGCCGATCGATCCGCCATCCGCGATTCGATAATACGGGCAAGTGCTGAAGTCCTGGGCATGATCTCCCCCGACGGGTCAAAGTGAAGCGAGTGAAAACGCGGAGGTTGACCGCCGTTCACCGGCGGCCAACCTTTCCTGGGCTAGGCAGCCCGGGGCATATCGATCGTGCGCCCGCCGAATTCCTCGGCGATGGCGCGTTCAAGGATGTCGAGGCCTTCGTCCAGCTCACCCACGCAGGTGGTGAGCGGCATCATGCACTTGATCACCTCGTCGTCCGGGCCGGCACGCTCGATGATAAGACCATAGCGGTACGCTCGCGCCGTGATCGCCGCCGCGCGCTTCGGATCGGCGCATCGAACGCCGATCATCATGCCGCGGCCACGCACATCGACGAGGTCGGGCGAGAACTGATCGACCATCGTCTGCAGCCGGCGGCGCAGGTGCTCGCCCTTGGCTCGCACGCTCTCGGCAAATGCCGGGGTCGACCAGTAATGTTCGATCGCCGCGGTCGCCGTGACGAAGGCGTGGTTGTTGCCGCGGAAGGTGCCGTTGTGCTCGCCCGGCTTCCATATGTCCATCGATCGCTTGAGCAGCACCAGCGCGAGCGGCAGCCCGTAGCCGGACAGCGACTTCGACAGCGTGATGATGTCGGGCTTGATTCCGGCCGGCTCGAAGCTGAAGAACGTCCCGGTGCGGCCGCAACCCGCTTGAATGTCATCCACGATCAGCACGATGTTGTGCTTGTTGCACAACGCCTGCAGTCGCCGCAGCCACTCGAAGCGCGCCACGTTGAGACCGCCCTCGCCCTGGACGGTTTCGAGGATCACGGCCGCCGGAGGCTCCATGCCGCTCGAAGGGTCGGCAAGCATGCGCTCGATATGCGCAATCGTGTCGACGCCTTCACCAAAGTAGCCGTCGAACGGCATCGCGGTCGTGTTCTGCAGCGGAACGCCGGCGGCAGCGCGCAGGTAGCTGTTACCGGTCACCGACAGCGCGCCCATGGACACGCCATGGAAGCCGTTGGTGAAATAGATGACGTTGGTGCGGCCGGTCACCTTGCGCGCGATCTTCAGCGCGGCTTCGACCGCGTTGGTGCCAGTCGGGCCGGTGAACTGCATGACGTAGTCGCGCAGACCGCGCGGCGCCAGCACGATGTCGTACATCGCCTGCAGGAAACGCTCCTTGGCCACCGTGTGCAGGTCGAGGCTGTGGGTGATGCCATCGCCTTCGATGTAATCCACCAGCGCCTTTCTGAACACGGGGTTGTTGTGCCCGTAGTTGAGCGAGCCGGCGCCGGCCAGGAAGTCGAGATAGCGCTTGCCGTGGACGTCACGCAGCTCGGTGCCGCGCGCGTAGCTGAAGACAGCCGGGAAACTGCGCGCGTATGACTGCACCTTGGATTCAAGGCGGATGAACACCTCGTTGTCGGTCTTCGGGGCGGTAGTCTGTCGATTCAGCATGACGTCCTCGGGATTCTCTGCGCGGGCGACCATCGCCCGTCTTTCGTCCCGACCCTAGGATTGCGGCGGCGCCGGCGATGTGATCCCCAGCACAAAATGTGCGCTTTCCGGGCCCGCAAACGCTTGGTCAAAAAGGCGAAAACCTGTGTCGGCCGTCACATCGGCGGCCGCGGGGTCGCTCTATGGTCCGCATCGATGACGGGCGGATCATCGCCCGCAAGGAACGGAAAAACGGAGACGACAATGCCTACCAAGACCGAGGGAGCCCCCCTCTTTCTCATTGGCCGGAATGGCCGCGGCAACTGGGTTGCCAAGATGAAGCACGGCCTGATCGGCGGGCTTTTCATCAACCGCGCGGCCGCCCTCAAGTTCGCCCTGTTCGAGAACGGTAACCGGCCGGAAGCGGTCATCACCGTACCGGACACCCTCGAGCTCGACCTGGGCGGCAATGCTGTCGCGGCCTGAGCGGCTGAGTAACCCGCGTCCCGCAAGGGGCGTCCCTCCCAAGCGGCGCGTGCACGGCTGAGACCCGTGACGCGCCGCATCTCATTGGGCCAAGTCATTGAGCCAAGCCCCCGCGATCGGGCGAGACCTGCCAGTCCCACTGGTGCAGCGTCCACCCGTCCCCTTCGACCGCCAGCGCCGCCTTGTAGCCATCACCGACATCGAGCGCCGTCAGGCGCCAGCGTCGCGCCTCAGCCGGATCCGGGCGCGTCTCGATCAGTCGCGCATCATCGCCCGGCCGGAGTGAAACATCGAACGCATCGAGTGGCAGCGAGAGGCCATCGCCCCTCGCCTTGACATAGGCCTCCTTGCGCGTCCAGCAGTCGAAAAAGGCGTCGATCTGCCTAGTCCCGGACAGCGCAGCCAAGGCCTGCTGCTCGTTAGGCGAAAAGAACCGCGCCGCGATCTCTCCGACCTTGATGTCGCCACGGATCTGCTCGACGTCGATGCCAAGCGCGCGGCCGTTTGTCAGGGCGATCAGAATAAGGTCGCCCGAGTGAGACAGGTTGAACTGCAGTGGCTGCGGCGCCAGGCCTGGAGCGACCAGGCCTGGAGCGACCAGGTTGGGCGCGAGATACGGCTTTCCGGCCGCGCCATAGTCGAAGGTTATTTCCTGAGGCGGCACGTCAAGGTATCGGCCGAGCAGCGTTCGCAGGAGGCCACGGCCAATAAGTTGGCGCCGGCGATCCCGCTCGATCCGAAACCTCTCCATCCGCTCCCGCTCATCTGTGGACAGGCATTGCTGCAGGCGGGCCGCTGCGTCATCCGGCCAATCGAGCGTGGTTCGCCAGACATGGACGTGGTCCTGCAACATCGACAAGGAGTCGGGAGGCGTGCCGGTTCGTTCGCGCTGCATTCCTCATTCTACGGCGGCTGCGCAGAGGCTCAAGCCGACGGCCGCTGCAGATGCGCGGAATCGATGATTCCGTGACCTCCGTCACATCAGCCGCAGCGACATGTGCGTTAGGTTCGCGCTCATGAACAAGGCCGGGCCTATCCGGCCAAGCCCTGGAGCAGTGCCATGATCACCATGACCGTTCACCTAACGCCGTCCACGCAGATGATGCTGGCGACCCTCGCGACTGCCAGCCTGTCGATCCCCGTCCGTGTGCCGACGACGCAGCAGGGCGGGTCCGATGCGGAAGAGCGCCGCTGGCAGCTCGAGTGGGAGCGGCGCAATGTGGAAGACTAGTGCCGCCGATTTGAAGTTCCTACACCCGTTACGGCAAATTCGACTAGGAACTTCAAATCGAACAGCGGCACTAGAATCATAGACTTGCTAGTGTGGCCGCGGAATGATGCGAACTTCGGAATCAGGACACTAGTGCCCCTTTGTTTCCGAAGCTCGTGTCAGAGGTTGCTGCAACGTATCACGAGCTTCGGAAACGGGGCACTAGCCTCCATCAGACCAGGAGCTCGCGAGTCAGCTCGTCGAGATGCTCGACCGCCTTGAGCGCTCCGCGCAGACGCGCCCGGTCGCCCCGCGACAGCCGCTCGACCGCAACGCTGTTGGTGGCGGGCTCTCCGCGCTCGCTGTCCTCGATCTGCTGAGCCAGAATCAGATCCAGAAACACCGCTTGCGCATCGGCAAGCGCGTCGAGATCGCGCTCGGCGCCCCGTCCCAGCGCTTTGATGCCGGCGATCCGCGCCACGGTCGAGCGCTCCACGACGTGATGGCGCACGGCCAGCACGCGCGCCGCCGTGACGATGCCGAACAGCCCGGCCCGCTTGAGATCGATGCGGCCCTGCTCGGTGCGGATCCGCCCGAACCAGCCAAGCCCGGATTGAATGGGTCCGGCGGCGTCAGCAAGCAGCTTGGCAAAAGCGGCGTCGCCGCGGGCTGCATCGAATCCCGCGCGCCAGATATCGTCCGCCATGGCGGCATCGCCATGAACGGAACGCAAGTCAAAGAAGATATCGACCGAGAGCAGGTCTTGCGGACTCGATCGGCCAATCCAGCCATCGATGCGCCGGCGCCAGGTGGCAACCGAGCCACGCCAGGGCGCGTTCTTGGCCATCACGCCGCCCTTGCAGTAGGGCACGCCGACCTCGTGCAGGATGTCGGCGATATGCACGGAAAGTGTCGAAAACCATCGATCCTCAGAACCGTCCGGCTCGCCGGCCGCAAATACCAGGGCGTTGTCCTGGTCCATCGCGAGCAGGCTTTCCTCGCGGCCCGCCGACCCAAGCACCATGACCGCATAGGGACAAGGCGGCGCGCCCTGCCCTGCCGCCGTCATGCGCTGTTCCGCGATGACGGCCGCGCGCTGGGTGAGGCCCCCCAACCGGCTTGAGATCAGCGCCGCAATCTCGCGGCCGGCGATCCCTTCGTTCACAAGCCCACCGGCCACCTGCGGCAGCTTGGCCCAACCACGCGCGAGCGCGGGGACGTCCGTCGCCTGCACGATCTCGTCGCCCAGCAGCAGGCCACCTTCGGCCCGCAAGTGCAGAAGGTCGCGCGCCGAGAGCGCGCCGATCACCAGCCCGCGCTCGTCAGTGACGCCGAGATGGCGGACCTTCAGGCGGTTCATCCGGCCGATCGCCAGATAGGCAAACGCGTCCGCTGAGACGCAGGCAAGCGGTCGATTTGTCGCCCGCTCGACCGGCAGGCCCAGCGCGTCAGCCCGGTGCGTCGCAAGAGCTCGCAGCACGTCGCGCTCCGTGATGATGCCGACCTGCTCCGGTCGCGGCGTGATCTCGATTTCGGGTGGACACACGAAGAGCGAGGAAATTCGCTCTCGGCTCATGCGCTCAAGCGCGCTGGCGATCGTCGCATCCGGCGCGATCCAGCTCACCGGCGTCTTCATGATGGCGCGGATCCGCTTGACATAAGGATAGCTGTCGATGCGCGGCCGCGATCGATCGCGCCCGGCCGCGTCGTGCGGACGGACCGGCGGCGCCCAGCCCGCCTGATGTTGTTGAGTCAGCGCCTCCGTCAAGGCGCGACAGGCCTGCTCGGCTTCGGCCAGGGTTCGGATTCCGCGCGCACGCAGTTTCGGCACCAGCGCGAGGAAGATGCGCGCCGTCGTCACCGCATCCCCGAGCGCCGAATGGCGATCGCCGGGCTCGACGCCAAGCCATGCGGCCGTGGTTTCGAGGGAATAGTCGGCGAGATTGGGCTCGGCCGCCTGGGCAAGAAGCCTGGTGTCGAGCGTGCGTGGGCACCTCCAGGCGGCATTGGCGCGCGCGACCTCGCGCTCCACCATCGCAAGATCGAAACCGACCGCATGGCCGATCAAGACCTTTTCGCCAATGAAGGTGGAAAACTCCGGCCAGACCTCGGCAAAGGCCGGCGCGCCCAAGACCGCGGCGTCGTCGATTCCATGCACCTTGGTGGCGGAGGCCGGGATCGCAACCGGCGGACGCACCCGCCGTTGCATCGACGCAGCGCTCGCCACTGCCCCGTCGGCCACGCGGACCGCGCCGATCTCGACGATCCACGCCCGACGCGGATCGAGACCGGTCGTTTCGGTGTCGATAACGACCGCCTCAAGAGCGACAAGCGGGGTCGCACTGCTCCCCATCGTTTCCTCCACCCTATGGCCGCTAGGGCTCCGGCCGAGCGATGAATTGACCACAGCCCCGGCAGCAAGAATGCTT
>DAIUEP010000150.1:0-3233 GCA_036845065.1 Xanthobacteraceae bacterium
ACCGCGGAGCCGGTGCCGCCCTTGATCTTCAAGGGCTGGACGATGAAGGCGAACTCGGTGGCGCCGGCGGCGGCAAGCTTCTCGAGCTCAAGGTTCTCCAGGAGATAGATGCCGTGCTGGATGATCATCATGGCGTGCACCGGCAGGCTGTGGCCGGGCTCGGACGGGCGCACCTCGATGCAGCAGTTGTCGGCCGCCACCATGATCGGGTTCTGTGTGACCAGCCACTGCGCCGCCGCGATGCCGAGGCCCGGGTTCTCGCGGCCATAGCGCTGGTTGTCCTTGCCCATCAGTTTCGACCAGCCGGTGCGGATGACGACCGTGTCGCCCGGAATCAGCTTCTGGTTCGACTTGGCGAGCGCCTGCTGCAGATCGGCGGGCGTGATCATGTAGGACGTCGGTAGCATGTCGACGCCCTTGAGGCCGGCGACATCGAGCAGCACGCCGCGCGTGAACAGCGCGCCAATGTTCTCGACGCCGAGCTTCTTGAAGCCGTTGCGGGTGCCGATCTCGCCGAGCTTGAAGCAATTGTAGAACGTGTCGCCCCACATCTGATGCGAGAAGGCGTCGATCTGGGTGCCGATCTGGCCGAGCTCGGTGACGACGAGCTCCTCCTGCACCTGGCGTGCGTTCGGTATGGGTGGCGACACCTTGGTGTAGATGTTGAACTGGCGTCCCTCGTTGATGAAGGATTCGCGCGTGTCGGGGGACAGCACCGCGCCAAGCTCGAACACCTCGCCGGTCTTGATCAGTCTGGCGGCCTGCGCCACCGACTGCGCGCTCATCATGTTGGCGGCGCCGCGCTGGTCGTCCTTGCCATACTTGGACGGGCAGCGCTCGCTCTCGGGTGGCATCTGCCAGCCTTGTGCGCCGGCCGGCGCGATGTTCAAAGCAAACAGAGCTGCGGTGGCAATGGCGGCCGCAAGAGAACGCATGACTGAACTCCCGGTGTCGTTTCTGTGGGCATGCCGATGGCTCACGGACTCCCCCCGTGAAGCTGAACGAACTGGTGGCGTTGCCGCCACCAGTTCGCAAATCGCGTCTCTTGCGCTGGCCGGATCGGCCGCGTGTATCAGTCTCAACGTCCTGCCTGCGCCTTCAGCGCCGCAATCTCCGCTTCCGTGCGCGGGGTCAGGACGCCGACCTTGCGACCGCGCGAGTAGGGCACGACCACCTGCAGCGGCTGGCCCGGACGCTCCAGCACCGAGATGTAACGCGACTCGGTGCCGCGCGTCGGCAGGTCGAACAGGGTCCACTTGTTCGCCGCCGGATCGAATTTCGCGACCTTGTCGGTGCTCCACAGGTTAGTCCAGGCGTTGTGGTTGCTGTCGACCGCCACCTGATAGGGCTGATCCGATTCCGGATTCGGCAGCGGAACGAGCGTCGTCTCCTTGGTGTGGATGTTGATCTTGGCGAGCGTGCCGCCAAACGAGTTGCCGGTGTAGACAAAGTCACCGTTCTTGTCGGCGCCCATCCGCCGCGGCGCCTGCGCCCACGGATACGGAGCGTTGAAATCCGGCGGCTGGTAGGTCTCGTAGAACTTGCGCTGGTCGGCCGACATGTTGTCGAGCGCGGCCTTCTCGGGCGGCAGCCGGAATTCGCTGGTCTTGCCGGTCTTGGCGTCGCCGAAGTCGACGAGGTCCTCGGTCATCAACAGCCACCAGCCGTTGCCAAGCCGATCGGCGGCGAGGCCATAGACCGTCGCGGTGCCATGGTTGCCCTTGTAGGTCACCGATTTGAACTCGGTGAACTTCTCTTCCTTGATGTCGAAGCGCAGCGCGCCATCGGGCGAGGTCACCCAGATGTTGCCGTTGAGGTCGGCGTCGATCGTGCCGGCCGTCCCGGTCGTGGAGCGCGGCGGCAGGTAGACCTGGACTTTCTCGTCCTTGGGGTCGACGCGGCCGAGACCGCCATGCGCGCGGGAGACGTGCGAGCGGGTGTTGAACCACATCACGCCGTTCTCGTCGCGGGTGATGCCGTGGGTGCCGGTTGCGATGCCGCGCTGGTCGTCAAGCTTGAAATGCTTCACCGCACCGGTTTTGCCGTTGATCTTGGCAATCGTGGTGTCGATGCTGGTGTGGCCGAAGGTGATCCAGATGTCGCCGTTGAAGTCCATCTGCGCGTCGTGCACGCCCGACACGTGATGCATCTGCGAAGGCGTGCCGAGCGACCAGTCGGCGCCGTCGTTGGCGCGATGGTGACCGCCTTCCATCGGGAAGTCGTATTCCTTGACGACCACGCGAGCCGCTTCGCCGGAAGGGCGCGGCCGCAGCTTGAACGTCATCGAGCTCTCGCCCGGCCCGCGTGCGCGGGCGAGATACTTGGCGAGCTCTCTTTGGTGGAAGTCGATGTTGCCGGTGGCCTTGCCGTCGGGCCGCGGGTACACGCCGAGCACGTTCACCTGCTTCATGAGCTCGAGAACTTTGTACCAGCCGTCCTCATCGAAGCGGTGCTGCAATGGATAGCTCGCCGCATGGCAGCCGGTGCAGTTCTTCCGCACCTGCGTCTTCATGCGATAGTCCTCGGGCGTGTCGCCCGGCAGCGCGGCCAGGAACTCATCGCCCGGCAGCTGACGGATCCAATCCTCCTGGTTGGTGATCGGCGCCAGCTTGAAGTCCTGGTGCGTCGTCCTGGTGAGCTCGATGGCGCTCTTGGCGGTCTGATAGGTGACGGCCTGCGCCCAAACCCGATACTTGCCCTCGGGCATTGGTGGGAAGTAGTAACCGCCGGCCTCGTCGGTGTAGACTGAGGTGGTGATGGTGGCGCCCTCGGCCTTCGCCGAGACCGTGACGCCGCCCATCTTCTCGCCCGCTGCCGACGTGATGGTGCCGGCCAGGATCGCATCCGCAAGAGCGGCGCTCGGGGCGAAGCTGCCCAATCCGGCCGCAATGGCAATCACGCTTGCACCCGCAAACTGTCGTGCAGTCCTCATGGCGTTTTCTCCGAGGTGGTTTTTCGCGAAACTTTGATTACTGACTACGGGTGGCGGGCGGCACCGTGAGTGCCTGGTTGCCCACCGGCAAAGTCTTGACGTAGGCCGCAATGGCGGCGATCTGATCGGGATTGTAGGTGTACTTGAAACCCGGCATCCGGGGCGTGCCGTTGGTGACAATCTCGCGGATCGCCTCCTCGCGCCCGCCCGCCGTTTCCTTGTTGAGCTCCGGGCCATACAGGCCGGCGATGAGGGTGGGTCTGGTGTGGCAGACGCCGCAGGAGGTCTCGTACAGCCGCCA
>DAIUEP010000150.1:3333-12272 GCA_036845065.1 Xanthobacteraceae bacterium
CAGAAGCTCTCGGAAAGCCTGGGCAAGGAATTCATCGTCGACAACCGTGCCGGCGCCGGCGGCAATATCGGGACCGGCGTCGCGGCAGCGGCGCCGGGCGATGGCTATACGTTGGTGCTGACCAGCTCGAGCTACGTGGTCAACCCGTCCATCCATGCCAAGATTCCCTACGATCCCGAGAAGGACCTCACTGCGGTGACGATCTCGGCGGTCTCGCCCAACATCGTCACGGTCAATCCGAGCCTGCCGGTGCAGTCGATCGCCGAGCTGATCGCCTATGTGCGCCGGAGCGGCAAGGCGAGCTTTGCGTCGGCTGGCGTCGCCACCACGCCGCATCTCTCCGGCGAATTGTTCCGGCTCTCGCTCGATCTCGACATGGTGCACGTCCCGTTCGGCGGCGCCGGGCCGGCGCTGCAATCGGCGATCGCGGGCCACACCCCGATCGCGTTCACGGGCTTTCCGCCGGCGGTGCCGCTGGTCAAGGCCGGCAGCCTGCGTGCGCTCGCGGTCACCAGCGCGCGGCGGCTCGCTGCCTTGCCCGACCTGCCCACGATGGCGGAAGCGGGTGTCGCGGACCAGGAAGCCGAGACCATGCTGATCATCCTCGTGCCATCGGCGACGCCGAAAGAGATCATCGACCTCCTCCATCGCGAGATTGCCAGGATCGTTGCGCTGCCGGACACCAAGCGGCGGCTGGACACGCTCGGCTTCGAGCCGCTCGCCAGTACGCCCTCGGACTCGGCCGCCCGCATCAGGCAGGAGCTGGCGCGCTGGGCCAAGGTCGTGCGCGACGCCAAGATCGCAGTCCAGGCCCCATGATTGAATTGCAACAGCGAAAGCGGTGAGCCGATGCGGCGCGTCAATACTCTCATCGGCAGTCCGGTCGAGCGTGTCGAGGATCTGCGCTTCGTGCAAGGGCGCGGTCAGTTTGTTGACGATCTTACGCGGCCCGGCCAGTGGCACGCGGTGATCGTGCGCAGCCCGCTCGCCCATGGGCGCATCCGCTCGATCGATGCCAGCACAGCACTCGCCATGCCGGGCGTGCGGGCGGTGCTCACCGCGCGCGACATCGGGACGCCGGTCCCTCTGATCCCGTTTCGGCGGCCTAATCCGACCATCGCGCCTTATGTGCAGCCGGTGGTCGCCGCCGAGGTGGTGCGCTATGTCGGTGAGCCGGTCGCGATGGTGCTTGCCGACAACCCCGCGCTCGCCGAGGACGCCGTGCAAGCGGTCGTGCTCGACATCGAGCCCTTGCCGCCGATTGTGGATCACCGCGCCTCTGCCAGGAATGACGTGCTGCTGATCCCCGGCACGGCGAGCAACTGCGCGAGCGTGTTCACCGCCGTGACCGGCGATGTTGCGCAGGCCTTTCGCCATGCGCCCTATACGCGGCGCGAGCAGTTCCGCGTGCAGCGGATGACGGCGATGCCGATGGAGACGCGCGGCCTCCTCGCCGAATGGGACGGCTCGAGGCTCCGCGTATCCGGCGCCGCCAAGCTTCCGTTCTTCAACCGGCGCGCCATGGCGGCGATGATGGGGCTCCCCGAAGAGGCGGTCGACTATGTCGAATATGACGTGGGCGGCGGCTTCGGTGCGCGCGGCGAGTTCTATCCGGAAGATTTCCTGGTGGCGTTCGCGGCGCGCAGGTTCGGCCGTCCGGTCAAATGGGTCGAGGACCGGCGCGAGCATTTCATGACCATCGCGCATTCGCGGGAGACCGAATGCGACATCGAGATTGCGCTCGACCGCGACGGCAGCATCCTTGGGCTGCGCGGCGATATCTGGTGCGACATCGGCGCCTATGTGCGGCCGAACGGCATGACACCGGTGCGCAATGTCGCGCAATTCACCACCGGCCCCTATCGGGTGCGCCATCTCAGTCTCACCGCGCACGCGATGACCACCAACAAGACGCCCTCGGGCACGTTCCGCGGACCGGGCCGCTTCGAGGGCTGCTTTTTCATGGATCGGCTTCTCGACATGGCGGCCTCCGATCTCGGCCTCGACCGCCTCGATATCCGGCGACGCAATCTTATCGTGCTCGACGAGATGCCCTATCCGCTCGCGAGCGTGGAGCCGAACGACGGCTTCGGCGAGACCGCCTGCGACAGCGGCGACTATGCCAGCACGTTCGATCGCTGTGTCGCGGAGGCGCGCTGGACCGAGAAGGCGAGCCTGCAAGGCCAGCTGATCGACGGCCGCTATCACGGGCTCGGCATTGCCTGTTTCATCGAAGGCGGCGGCTCCGGCCCGAAGGAGAACGCGCGCATGGTGGTCGAGCCCGATGGCACCGTCGCGGTCTATGTCGGCTCGTCGGCGGTCGGGCAGGGGATCGAGACCATCATGGCGCAGATCGCAGCCGACGCGCTCGAGCTGCCGCTCGATCGGGTCAAAGTGTATCACGGCTCCACGACCTATCTGCGCGATGGCGTGGGAGCGTTCGGCTCGCGCTCGACTGTGATGGGCGGCTCGGCGATCGTGGTGACGGCTGAGGCACTCATTGAGAAGCTCCGTGCCGCCGCCGCCGAACGGTTCGGCGTCACAGTCGCCGACGTGGGCGTGGTCGAGGGCGCCGCCGTCACGCAGGATGGCCGCAGGCTCACGCTCGCTGATTGCGCTGGCCTGACCGTGGACGGCGAGTTCCGCAATTCCAAGGCGACCTACAGCTACGGCACCACCATCGCGCATGTCGCGGTCGATCCCTCAACCGGAGCGGTCGATGTCCTCGATTTCGTGACCGTCGACGACGTCGGCCGCGTGATCAATCCGCTCACGCTGCATGGCCAAGTGATCGGCGCGACCGTGCAGGGGCTCGGCAGCGTGTTCAGCGAGGAGATCCGCTACGACGCCAACGGGCAGCTCCTGGTCGGATCGCTTGCCGACTACCTGATCCCGGTCGCGACCGACTATCCGCACCTCACCACGATCTCGCTCGAGCTCTATCCGTCGCCGAACAATCCGCTTGGCGCCAAGGGCGCCGGCGAGGGCGGCATCATCCCGGTCGGCGGCGCGCTCACCAATGCGGTTGCGTCCGCGCTCAAGTCCTTCGGCATCGAGCCGCGCGAGCTGCCGCTCTCACCGCCGCGGGTGTGGCAGATGATTGAGGATGCGCGGGAGGTCTTGTAGGGTGGGCAAAGGCGCGAGCCACGCACGCAAGCCTCTCCACAGTGCAAAGCGCCGCGCCGTGCCCACCATGTGGCGCTTCGATGTGTGATGGTGGGCACGGCGCACGATAGCTCTGTACACCCGGCAGGGCCGTGCCAACGCCTTTGCCCACCCTACAGGTCATCAAACCGGCCGCAGCGTCGGCATCAGCCGCAGCGCGTTGTCGCGGTCGATGGCCTTGAGCTCGGCCTCGCTGAATACGCCGGATTGCTGCAGGCCGGTGACGTGCTCTTCGGTCGTGAGATGCGGCCAGTCGGTGCCGAACATGATCTGCGAGACCGGCACCACCGCCTTGAGCGAGGCCATGGCGGGCGCGTCCGGCGCCTGCGCGCAGTCGTAGTAGAACTTGCGCGCCTCCGGCAGGAAGCCCTCCGGCAGGACCGGCTGATACTCCGGGCTCTCGTGCACGCGCTTGATGAAGCGGCGCACCAGATAAGGCATGGTGCCGCCGGCGTGCGACCAGATCACCTTCATGTTGGGATAGCGCCGTGACGCGCCCGAGAACACCATCTTGGCAATGGCGCGCGTGGTGTTGGTGCCGTACTCGATATCGGCGTCGCGCAGACCAGGAACGATGCGCACGCAGCAGGGATGGCTGGTCGGGTGGGTATAGAGCACGGCGCCGCGGCGGTTGAGCTCCTCGAACACGGGCGTGAAGATCGGGTCGCCGAGAAACTTGGTATCGTAATTGGTGCGCAGATAGACGCCGTCGGCCTTGAGCGTGTCGAGCGCGTATTCGATCTCCTTGAGCGTGCCGTCGATATCCGGAAACGGCAGATAGGCGAAATTGCCGAACCGGCCGGGATGGTCCGCGCTGAGCGTGGCGGCAAACTCGTTCGCGAGCCGGGAGAAGCGGCGCGCGTCCGCGTTATCGCGCGGCTCAAAATCGGGCACCGAGATCGAGGTGACCGCGAGCGCGACGCCGCTCTTGTTCATGTCTTCGATCTGCTGCGCGATGGTCGAGCGGTCGTTGAGCCAGGTGCGGGTGCGATCGACCTGGTATCCCGGTGGCACGAAATGGCGATGGATATCGATGCGGGTGAGCTTGCGGGCCGGGGAGGGAGTCTGTGCGGGTGCCGGCGTTGCGGGAAGGAGCGCGCTCGCCGCCACCGCCGCAAAGCCCGTGAGCACGCCACGTCGAGGCAAGCAGCAGCCGCAGGGGTCCAATCGGTATCGACGGCCGAAACGACTGCTCGCCTGCATATTGTCTCTCCCATTCGGCCAGCGTGACGCACTACGCTCAGGGCTGATCGATGCCTTTTTGTTTCATGAGGGCCGCGACCTCCGGCGA
The DNA here is from genome assembly GCA_036845065.1 of Xanthobacteraceae bacterium. Classification (GTDB taxonomy): domain Bacteria; phylum Pseudomonadota; class Alphaproteobacteria; order Rhizobiales; family Xanthobacteraceae; genus VAZQ01. Next base: position 7,790 of record DAIUEP010000150.1, read on the forward strand.
GAACAACATGGTCATGAGCCCCTTGGCGGCCTCCGTGCCCGCTGACTTCGTGGTCAGCGCGGCCGCATAGATGGTCTTGAGCTGAAGCGCCTCGGGCAGCGGGCCGACGAGCTGCACGCCGGCCACGACGTGGATCGAGGTGATCGGCGCGACCGTGAGCGTGATCTCGCCTTTGGCGACCGCTTCGAGCGCCTTGGTGCCGTCGGGAAAGAGCTTGATCTTGGGCCGCATCGCGTCCGCGACTCCAAGCTCATTCATCAGCTTCACCAGATAGGTCGAGGAGGTAGAGCCGTCCGCTGGGTCGGGCATTCCGAACGAGGACGCAGCGAGCAGCGCGCGCTTGAACTCATCGGGTGTGGCCACGGCGGGCTGGGTGCCGCCCGCCCGCATTGCGATGCCAAGCCGCACGACGCCGAACGCTCGTCCGGCTGTGAGCAGGTTCTGGCGCGTCAGGCTGTCGAGCTGCGCGGGTGGCAGGATCACGATATCGACGGGTTCGCCAGCCGCGACCTTGGTCTGGATCGCAGTGGCGTTGCCGAAGCTCACGTTGACGCGATGGCCGCTGGCCTTGGCGTAGAGCGGCGGCACCTCGATCAGTACCGGCCGGACAGCCGCGGCGCTCAGGATCGTCAGGTTGTCGGCCCGGGCTGCGGGCACCGCGGTGATCGCGATCACGAACACTCCCGCGACGGTGACACATTTCATTATTGTCATTGTTGGTTTCATTGCCGGCATGACTGGCGCCTCCCCGGCGCCGCCCGCGTCGGATCAGCGCAGCCCTAGGGTCCTAGTCCTGTTCGCCCCTGTCAACATCCGCTATGGTTGTTCACGACATCGCGCCAAGCGGGAGGACGCCATGACACGGATATGGGCCGCAGTGATCGCCAGCCTCTGGGTGAGCGTGGCGACCGCTCAGGAGTTCAAGCCCGACCCGGTCGATGAAGCGGCGGCCAAGCGCGAAGGCAAGGTGACCTGGTACACTTCGACGCCGGTTGCCGCCGGCCAATATATCGCCAACGAGTTCGAGAAGCGGACCGGTATCAAGGTCGAGATGCTGCGCACCGGCGGGCAGAACGTGATCCGGCGATTTATGCAGGAGGCCGATGGTGGCCGCATCAACGTCGATGTGATCACGATGTCCGACATGTCGGCTGCCAATGCGATGACACGCCGCGGTCTCTTCGTTCCGTTCAAGCTCGCAGGCTTTGACAAGGTGATCGCCAGCGCCAAGGACCCCAACGGCCACTATATTGCGCAGCGGCTCAGTCTGGTCGGCATGGTGGCGCGCACCGACAAGGTGGCCGCGGCCGACATGCCGAAGCAATGGACCGACCTGACGTTGCCGAAATACAAGGGTCAACTGGTCATGGCCGATCCCTCGTTCACGGCGATCCAGCTCATGGTCGTCGCCACGCTGTCGCGAAAGTTCGGCTGGCAGTTTTACGAAGGGCTACGCAAGAACGACACGTTGATCGTGCAGGGTCATGAGCAGGTCTACGACATGCTCAAGCGCGGCGAGCGTGTGATCGCGGCCGAATCGGCCGATCCGCGGGTTTACAACGATGGCAAGCCGCTGCCCAACATGCGAACGATCGTTTCGCCGGACGGCACGATCGTGGTGCCGTCGCCGAGCGCGGTGGTCAAAGGCTCGCCCCATCCCAACGCCGCCAAGCTGTTCGCGCAGTTCAACATGTCGGTCGAGGTGCAGAGCAAGCTCTCCGAAGACGGCCGTCCGTCGGCTCGCACGGACGTGCCGCCGCCGGAAGGGCTGCCCCGGCTCGACGAGATCGCGATCTATCCGATCGACTACGACTACATCGAAGCCAACACGCGCCAGCTCAAGGCGAAGTTCGCGGAGATTTTTCAGTAAGGCTTTGCCGAACGCGGCGCTTGTTTTTGCGCCCTCTCCCCTTGCGGGAGAGGGCATCAAAGTCTGTCAGCAAATGTTGATGGGTGAGGGGTGACATAAACATAAGAAGTGACCCCCTCACCCAATCCGTTCTGTCGAACCGCGGAGTAGCCCTCTCCCGCGAGGGGAGAGGGCGCAACAACAACTGCCGCGATCGAGCACTAATCCTCAAATCCCCATCATCTTGAGCTGGAACTCTGGATAGCGCAGCCCGGCGGCGGCCTGTGGCGGGAACGCCTGGTCGAGCGACTTGATCTCGGCGTCGGTCAACGTGATGTCGACCGCGGCCGCGTTCTCTTCGAGATATTTGCGGCGCTTGGTGCCCGGGATCGGCACGATGTTGTCGCCGCGTGCCAATACCCAGGCGAGCGCGATCTGCGCCATGGTGGTGCCACGCTTCTGCGCTGCCGCCTTCAAGGGCGCGAGCAGCGCCAGGTTCTTCTCGAAGTTGCCTTCCTGGAAGCGCGGATGGGCATGACGGCGGTCGCTCGGAATGAGGTCGTCGCGCTTGGCGAATGCGCCGCTGAGGAAGCCGCGGCCAAGCGGTGAATAGGGGACCAGCCCGATGCCGAGCTCCTTCAACGTCGGCAGGATCTCGCTCTCGACGTCTCGCGTCCACAGCGAATACTCGGTCTCGATCGCAGTGAGCGGATGGACCTTGTGGGCGCGCCGGATGGTGTTGGCGCCGGCCTCGCAGAGGCCGAGGTGGCGGACCTTGCCTTGCTCAACAAGCCGCGCCATCGCGCCGACCGTGTCCTCGATCGGCACGCTGGGGTCGATGCGGTGGATGTAATAGAGATCGATCGTCTCGATGCCCATGCGCTTGAGGCTAGCCTCGCAGGCGACCGGCACATAGTCGGGCTTGCCGTTGACGCCGCCGCGCTGGCCGCCGGGGCCGCGGATGTTGCCGAACTTGCTGGCGATGAGGAATTTGTCGCGCTTGCCTTTGACCGCCTGCCCGACCAACTCCTCGTTGACGCCGGCCGCATAGGCGTCCGAGGTGTCGAGCATGGTGATGCCGAGATCGATGCAGCGGTGGATGGTGGCGATCGACTCGACATCGTCGGGGACGCCATAGTCGGCGCTCATGCCGGAGCAGCCAAGTCCGATGGCCGACACGCGGAAACCTTGTCCCAGCTGGCGATATTGCATTGTTGTACCCTTAAACTGACCTGCGCTTATCGGTCGCGTGACCACCGCCCGTCGGGCGCCGCCTTCTCTTGAAGCCAATTGCACCACAGGGCAAGGGAGGCTTCGCCGCACCGCGAAGTGATCGGCGCGCCCCTATGCCGCGTTGCGCGGGGTGCAGCCGGACAGCTAGATTGGCCGCAATTCTTTGGTGTTTTAGGGAATGGAGACGACCATGGGAACGCTCAGCCGCCGGGTCCTGCTTGCAGGCGCGACACTCCTTCTCGCCGGCGGTCTCAGCCAGGCCCAGCCGGTTGACATGGCGGCCGCCAAGCGCGAAGGCAAGGTCGTCTGGTACTGCTCGGTGCCGATCGAGACCGCGCAGAAGGTCGCCAACATGTTCGAGCGGCAGACCGGCATCAAGGTCGAGCTGTTCCGCTCCGGCGGCTCCAACATCCTGCGTCGCTTCCAGCAGGAGGCCGACGGCGGCAAGATCTTCGTCGACGTGCTGACGCACTCGGAGCCCGCCGCCGCGCGCATGATGACCAAGAAGGGCCTGTTCGTGCCATTCAAGGCGGCCGACTTCGACAAGGTGCCGGCCTCGGTCAAGGACCCCGACGGCTACCACGTGGCGCAGCGGCTCAATGTGATGGCGATGTATGTGCGCGATGACAAACTGCCCGCCGCCGACCGGCCGAAGGCGTGGACCGACCTCGTGCAGCCCAAATACAAGGGCAAGATGGTGATGGCGGATCCGTCGTTCTCGTCGCTCCTTGTCACCATCGTGGGCACGCTCGCGAAGGAGCATGGCTGGCAATATTTCGAGAAGCTGCGGGCAAACGACATCATGATGGTGCAGAGCAATCAGCAGGTCTCCGACATGATCAAGCGCGGCGAGCGCGTGATCGCGGTCGGCGCCGATGCCGCCTATGTGGGCGAGAGCAAGAAGGAAGGCATGCCGCTCTCCACGCTCTACCAGGACGACGGCACGTTCATCATTCCCTCGCCCAGCTCGGTCGTGAAGGGCTCGCCCAATCCCAACGCCGCCAAGGCGTTTGCCGAGTTCATGCTGAGCCGGGCCGTGCAGGAATTGTTTCCGCAGGAGCATCTCTATTCGGCGCGCACCGACGTGGCGGGACCGCCCGGCTATCCGCTGCTGAGCGCCATCAAGATGCACGCCGTCGACTACGACTACATCGAGGCCGAGAGCGCGCGCATCAGGCGGCGCTTCGCCGAAGTGGTGCAGTAGCAGCAATTTCGGCGCTCGTTATTGTGCCCTCTCCCCTTGTGGGAGAGGGCTTCTCTGCAGATCAATGGAAAAGAATGGGTGAGGGGGCAGACCCCAACCCCTCACCCAACTATCTTCAATTGAGAGTCTTGCGTTGCCCTCTCCCGCAAGGGGAGAGGGCGCAATAGGTGAGCGCTGTCAAGATGCACCCACAGCTC
>DAIUEP010000151.1:0-12217 GCA_036845065.1 Xanthobacteraceae bacterium
CAATCATGCCGAAGTCGAGCTTTTCGGACACGCGCATGCCGCGGCTGAGATCCTTCGTGTAGAGATAGGCGACGAGGCCGTATTCGGTGTCGTTGGCGCGGCGGATGACTTCGTCCTCGGACTTGAAGGTCTGCAACGAGGCGACCGGCCCGAAGATCTCCTCGTTCAGCATCTTGGCATTGTCCGGCACATGGGCGAGCACGGTCGCAGGGTAGAAGAACCCCTTGCCGCCGGGCGCCTTGCCGCCGGTCAGGACCTTGGCGCCTTTCCCGACCGCGTCGTCGACCAGCTCCACGACCTTGTCGCGCCCCTCCTTGTTGACCAGCGGCCCCAGGCTCACGCCGTCGTCGAGGCCATTGCCCATCTTGAGCGAGCTCATCTTGGCGGTGAGCTTCTTGGCAAACTCGTCGTGCACGGTCTCGTGCACATAGAAACGGTTCGCCGCCGTGCAGGCCTCACCCATGTTGCGCATCTTGGCGATCATGGCGCCGTCGATGGCCGCGTCGATGTCGGCGTCCTCGAACACGATGAAAGGCGCGTTGCCGCCGAGCTCCATCGCGGGCTTCACCACGCCGTCGGCGGCTTCGTGCAGCAGCTTGCGGCCCACTTCCGTGGAGCCGGTGAACGACACCACGCGCACGCGCGGGTCATGCAGCATCGCGCTCACCACCTTGCCGGACGAGCGCGACGGAATCACATTGACGACGCCGGCCGGCACCCCCGCCTCCGCCAGGATCGGCATCAGCGCCAGCATGGTCAGCGGCGTGTCGGACGCGGGCTTGAGCACCACGGTGCAGCCGGCCGCGAGCGCCGGACCGATCTTGCGGGTCGCCATCGCGGCCGGGAAATTCCACGGCGTCACCAGCACCGCGACACCTGCCGGCTTGTGCTGCACCACGATGCGCGCACCCGACGACGGCGCGTTGTAGAGCTGTCCAAGGTTGCGCACCGCCTCCTCGGCGTTCCAGCGGAAGAACTCGGCCGCGTAGGCAACCTCGCCGCGCGAGTCGGACAGCGCCTTGCCGTTCTCGATCGTGATCAGCTTGGCGAGCCGCTCGGCATCCCGCATGATCAGATCGAACGCCTTGCGCAGGATTTCGCCGCGCTCGCGCGGCTTCTTCGCCGCCCAGCCCGGGAATGCCGCGCCCGCGGCATCGACCGCCGCCTTGGCATCATCAACCGTGGCGCTCGCAACCGACGCAACCGTGTTCTCGGTCGCCGGATCGAACACGTCGAAGCGCCCGCCGTCGGACGCCTTGCGCCATTGGCCGCCGATCCAAAGATCGGTCGGAACATTGGCCAGGAGATTTTCATACATGGGACGATCCCTATAAACGCCGAAGCCTCTTGTTTGTCGTCCCCGCGCACGCGGGGACCCATGAACACGGGCCTCTGGAATATGGGTCCCCGCCTTCGCAGGGACGACGGCTGAGTGAATGGCGCGGCATCACTCAACTCTCCATCGACCGCTTCACCCGCTCCACGATCCGATCGACCGTCGGCAACGCGATGTCTTCCAGAATGTCCGCCGCCGGCAGGGGGATGTGTGGCGTCGTAATCCGGACCGGCGGGCCGTCGAGGTCGTAGAACGCCTCGTCGGCCACGATCGACACGATCTCGGCGCCCCAGCCGCACAGCCGCGGATTCTCCTCGACCGTGAACAGGCGATGGGTGCGAGCAACCGAGCCGAGGATCGTCTGCGTGTCGAGGGGCACCAGCGAGCGTACATCGACAACTTCACAGTCGATGCCATGTTCCGCCTTGAGCCGTTCGGCGGCCAAGAGCGCGCGCGGCACCATCAGGGCGAGCGCCAGAATGGTCGCGTCCTTGCCGGGACGCGCGATGGCGGCAGTGCCGAGCCGGTCGACGATCTCGCCGTCCGGCACCTCGCCCTTGGTCGCATAGAGCGACTTGTGCTCGAAGAAGATCACCGGGTCGGGATCGCGAACCGCCGCGGCCAAGAGACCGATGACGTCGCGCGGATTGGACGGGGCCACCACCTTGATCCCCGGGATCATCATGCACCAGTTCTCGACGCTCTGGCTGTGCTGCGCGCCGAAGCGCGAGCCGGCGCCGTTGCCGGTGCGCACCACCAGCGGGCACTTGAGCTGGCCGTTCGACATGTAGCGGCTCTTGCCGAACTCGTTGGCGATATAGTCGAAGCACACCGCGAAAAAGTCCGAGAACATGATCTCGGCGATCGGCTTCAAGCCGGTCATCGCCGCCCCCATGGCGGCGCCCATGATCGCCTGCTCGGAGATCGGCGTGTCGCGCACGCGCAGCGGCCCGAACTGCTCATAGAGGCCGACAGTCGCCTTGAACACGCCGCCGGCTTTCCCCACGTCCTCGCCAAGGAACACGACGTCGGGATCGCGCGCCATCTCCTGCGCGATGCCGCGGGCAACCGCGTCGCGATAGGTCAGTTCCGCCATGCGAAGCCCCCATCGGCGTAGACGTCTGTCGTCAGGATATCGAGCGGCGGCATCGGCGCCGCCTTGCACGCCTCGGTCGCCGCATCGACGATGCGCTGCACCTCGGTCTCGATCCCGACAATCACGCCGTCGGCAATCCCAAACTGCTTGAGCCGCTCGCGGTAGATCAGAACCGGGTCGCGCTCCTTCCACTTCTCCAGCTCGCCCTCGGGACGATACTTGGCCGGGTCGGCGCGCGAGTGGCCGCTGTGACGATAGGTCAGGCATTCGATCAGCGAGGGGCCGCCACCGGCGCGTGCCTTCTCGTAGGCCGCCATGGCGGCGCGGTAGACGACGTCGGCATCGTTGCCGTCGATCAGGATGCGATCAAGCCCATAGGCTGAGGCGCGGTCGGCGGCCGGATACTTGACCGCGGTTACGTCGCCGATCGGGGTGTATTCCATGTAGAGATTGTTTTCGCAGACGAAGATCACCGGCAGCTTCCACACCACCGCGAAATTAAGCGCCTCGTGAAAGGCACCGATATTGGTGGTGCCGTCACCGAAGAAGCAGACCGACACGTCCTTGTGGCCCTTGTATTGTGCGCGCCAAGCGGCCCCGCAGGCGATCGGAAGATGCGCCCCGATGATGGCATAGGAGCCCATCACGCCATGCTCGGCGGAGGTCAGGTGCATCGAGCCGCCCTTGCCGCGCATCAGGCCGTTATCGCGCTGCATCAGCTCGCCGAGCACCTTTTCGACCGGCACGCCGCGCGCAAGCGTGTGGGCGTGGCCGCGATAGGTGCAGAATGACAGGTCGCCGGGCTTCATGGCGCAGGCGAAGCCGGCCGCCACCGCTTCCTGCCCGAGCGACAAGTGGCTCGTCCCCTTGACCAGGTTCTGCAGGAACAGGTCGAAGGCGCGCTGCTCGGCCTGGCGCAGCAGGACTTGGCTGCGGAACAACTGCAGCCGCATCTCCTCGCCAATGTCGTCATTGAGGCCGGACGCCGCCACCTTCGGCCTGGTGGCGCGATCCTCGATCTTTGCCATCTGGAAATCCTCGATAATCCCGCTGGGTCGGGCGGGACCTTACCCCCTCCGTCGAAGCTTGAGCAACACTGACATTTGTGCCGGGCACGGCGTTGGGCTAAGGCCCGTTATGCGAGGACTGCCGCCGCCCGTTCCATTTCAAAAGCCCACGATCGGGCCCGTGAGACTCCCATGACGAGTTCCGAGCCCCGCAAACCCCAAGCGCCGGCGGCGGAGGCCACACCGACCTTCGGCGAGGCATTTCGGGTCTGGTTCAAGATCGGCTGCCTGTCGTTCGGTGGGCCGGCTGGGCAGATCGCGATGATGCATCGCGTTCTGGTCGACGAGAAGAAATGGATCGACGAGCCGCGCTACCTGCATGCGCTCAACTACTGCATGCTGCTGCCGGGCCCGGAGGCGCAGCAGCTTGCGACCTATGTGGGCTGGCTCATGCATGGCGTGCGCGGCGGGCTCGCGGCCGGGCTCCTGTTCGTGCTGCCCGGCGCGCTGGTGATGCTCGTGCTGAGCCTGATCTACGTGCTCGCCCGCGGCGTGCCGCTGATCGACGGCGCACTCTTCGGCATCAAGGCGGCCGTGCTGGTGATCGTGGTCGAGGCGATCGTGCGCGTGGGACGCCGTGCGCTCAAATCGGCGCTGCTCGTCGGCATCGCGGCCATGGCGTTCATCGGCATCTTCGTCCTGGAGGTGCCGTTTCCGCTGATCGTGATCGCGGCCGCCATCGTGGGTTTCCTGGTCGCCCGCTACTCGCCGCAAACGCTCGGGATCAAGGCCGAGGAGGTGGCGCGCGCGGCCCCGCGCCCCGATCGCTGGCGTACCGCCGTCACGTCGGCGGCGATCTGGACCACGATCTGGTGGGCGCCGGTGTTGCTCGCCGTGTTGACGCTCGGACCCGACCACGTGCTGGTGTCGCTCGGCGTGTTCTTCTCCAAGCTCGCGGTGGTGAGCTTCGGCGGCGCCTATGCGCTGATGGCCTATATGGCGCAGGAGGTGGTCGAGGCGCAGGGCTGGCTGAAACTCCCAGAGATGGTCGACGGGCTCGGCCTCGCCGAGACCACGCCGGGGCCGCTCATCCTGGTCACCCAGTTCGTCGGCTTCCTGGCGGCGTTTCGCGCGTCGGCGCCGTTCGATCCGATCGTTGCGGCGGTGCTGGGTGCCGCGATGACGACCTGGACCGTGTTCGCGCCGTCGTTCCTGTGGATCTTCGCGGGCGCGCCCTTCATCGAGGATCTGCGCAGCAACAAGCGCCTTGCCGGCGCGCTCGCCGCCATCACGGCGGCGGTGGTCGGCGTGATCCTCAACCTGGCGGTCTGGTTCACGTTGCACGTGCTGTTCCACCGGATCGACGAGCGCCACTTTGGCCCACTGCGCTGGTTCGCGGTCGACCCCGCGAGCATCGATGTGACAGCCGCGGTGCTCGCTGCCGTGGCAGCGGGCCTGGTCTTCTTGCTGCATCGGGGATTGATCGAGACCGTTGCGATCATGGCCGCGCTCGGCATCGCCGCGCGCTTTGCTTTGGCGTGATTATTCCAAAGTACGAAATGACCGACGCACTCTCCACGTCATGGCCGGGCTTGTCCCGGCCATCCACGTCTTTGATGTTGTACGGCATTCAAGACGTGGATGCCCGCGACAAGCGCGGGCATGACGAGTCAAACATTGTGCGCATTTGTATCACTCCTGCATCGCTTCTTCGCGCTTGGCGCGCAGCGACGGCAGCGCGATCACCACGAGCAGCGCGACCGATGCAATCAGGAAGGCCGCAGACAGCGGCCGCGTCACGAACACCGTCACGTCGCCGAACGCGATCATCAGTGCGCGCCGCAGATTTTCTTCCATCAACGGTCCGAGGATAAAGCCCAGGATGAGCGGCGCAGGCTCGCAGTCGAGCTTGAGCAACAGGTAGGCGAGCGCGCTCAGGACCGCGATCGCGTAGACGTCGAAGATCTTGCCGTCGACCGTGTACGCGCCGATGCAGCAGAACACGAAGATTGCCGGAAAGAGCAACCGGTAGGGCACGGCCAGAAGCTTGATCCATAGCCCGACCATCGGCAGGTTGAGGACGAGCAACATCAGATTGCCGACCCACATGCTGGCAATGAGGCCCCAGAACAGCTCGGGGCGCTCGGTCATCACCTGCGGGCCGGGCGCGATGCCCTGGATCGTGAGCGCGCCGATCATCAGCGCCATGGTCGGGTTCGACGGGATGCCGAGCGTCAGCATCGGTATGAACGAGGTCTGGGCTCCGGCATTGTTGGCCGATTCGGGACCCGCCACGCCGCGGATGTCGCCCTCGCCGAAGGTCCGCGGCGGCTTGGCGACTTTCTTCTCAACCATGTAGGCCGCAAACGAGGCGAGCAGCGCGCCGCCGCCCGGCAGGATGCCGAGCACCGAGCCGAGAGCGGTGCCGCGCATGATCGACCAGAACGACTGGCGGAGATCCTCCCAGGTCGGCAGCACGCTGCCGATGCGCGAGGTGAAGACCTCCTGCTCGTCGCGGCGCTCGAGGTTGATCACCACGTCGGCGATGCCGAAGAACGCCATGGCAATCGCCACGAAGCCGATGCCGTCGCCGAGCTCCGGCTGCCCGAAGGCAAATCGAACGGCGCCGGAATTCACATCGGTGCCGACGAGGCCGAGCAGGATGCCCAGGCACACCATGGCGATCGCCTTGATCAGCGAGCCGCGCGCCAGCACGACAGCGGCAATGAGGCCGAACACCATGAGCGAGAAATATTCAGCCGGACTGAACTTGAGCGCCACCTCCGCCAGGAGCGGCGCGAAATAGGCGATGACGAGCGTGGCGATGCAGCCGGCCGCGAATGAGCCGATCGCCGCGATCCCGAGCGCGGGGCCGGCGCGGCCGCGCCGCGCCATCTGGTGGCCGTCGATCGTTGTCACCACCGACGAGGTCTCGCCCGGAATGTTGATCAGGATCGCGGTGGTGGAGCCGCCGTACTGAGCGCCGTAGTAGATGCCGGCGAGCATGATCAGCGCCGGCGCGGGCCCGAGCTGAAACGTGAACGGCAGCAGCATGGCCACCGTCGCCACCGGCCCGATCCCCGGCAGGACGCCGACCACGGTGCCCAGAATGCAGCCGATGAGGCAGTAGAGGATGTTTTGCCAGGAGAGCGCAACGCCGAGACCGAAAACAAGATTGCCGAGCGTCTCCATGCGCGCCTCAGGCCGGCCACAGCGGCAGCGGCAAGCCCAGAAGCCACACGAAGACCGCAACTGCGAACACGATCAGAAAGACGGCAAGCGCAACCACCTGCAGCGGTCGCACCTCAGGCGACGCATAGGCGCCGACCAGCACCAGGACCGCGATGGCGGCGACGAGGCCGAGCCATTGCAGAGCGAGCGCGAACAGCACGATCGCCGCGAGGCTGACCACGAGAGGGCGGACGTGGACGCGCTCGATCGCCGGCCCTTCGAGCGCCAGCGCGCGCGCCGCAACGATCAGTCCAAGGCCTGACAGCAAGGTGCCGACCAGAACAGGAAACATGCCCGGTCCGATGCGATGCAGGTCGCCCAGCCGGTATTGCAGCGCCAACGCGACAAAGCCCGCGCCGAACGCAACGAAGACCAAGCCGGCCCAGAAGTCCCTCGGTGAGCGGATGTGCATCGTGAAGACTGCGATCGCGAGACTCAATCCGGCTTGACATTGGCCTTTTCGACGATCTGCTTGAGCCGCTCGGTGTCGCCGCGCACGCGCGCATCGAGCGCGGCGCTCCCCATGATGACGGTCTCGGCGCCGCCGGCCGCAAACCGCTCCTTGATGTCCGGCAGGGCCAGGATCTTCGCGATCTCGGCGTTGAGCCTATCGACGATCGGTTGCGGCGTGGCCTTCGGGGCGAACAGGCCGACCCAGTTCGACGCATCGACATCGGGAACGCCGAGCTGCTGCAGCGTCTTCCATTCGGGATTGAACGCCGAGCCTTTGGCGGTGGTGAGCGCCAGCACCCGCACCCGCCCCGACTTCACATGCGGAAGCGCGGAGGAGATGGCGAGCGACCCGAGCGGCACGTCACCCGCCGCCACCGCCGCGCCAGCCGGCGCGCCACCGCGATAGGGAATGTGCTGAAACTTCGTGCCGGTGCCGAGCCCGATCCATTCAATGGCAAGATGGTTCATGGTGCCGTTGCCGGGCGACGCGACCGAGATGCGCCCCGGCTGCGCCTTGGCGGCGGCGATCACGTCGGCGACCGAGTTGAACGGTGAATTGACATGGGCGGCAAGCACGATCGGGGTATCGCTGAGCATCGCGACCGGCGCCAGGTCGCGCTGGACATTGTAGGGAATGTCCTTGAACAGCGCCGGGTTGATGGTGATCTCGCCGACGGTCGGCACCAGCAGCGTGTAGCCATCGGCTGGCGCCTTCACGACCGCGGTGACCGCGATGAAACCGTTGCCGCCGGTGCGGTTCTCCACCACCACCTGCTGGCCGAGCGCCTCCGTGAGCTTGGCGCCGACCAGACGAGCCGCGATGTCGGCGACGCCGCCCGGAGCGTAGGGCACAATCAGGTGGATCGGCTTGTTGGGATAGGTCTGGGCCCGCGCCGCGCCCGGGGCAAACAGCGCAGCGACAACACTCACGATCCAAGACGTGATCCAAGACGCGTTCCAAGCCATGCACCCCTCCTGCCGTGGCCCTCTGTCGGCCCGATAGACTCCACGATAGCACCCAGCCTGCCCGAGACCCCGCCCCCAAGGCAAGGCGCGTCCCGACGCAGACTCACACCTCGCGACTGATCGCACTCTCATGCCAACGGCGTAGCATCAGGTGCGACAGGAACGATAGCGCGAAGTAGATGAGAATGCCCGCGACCGACAGCAGCACGAGCGCCGCGAACATGCGCGGGATGTTGAGGCGATAGCCCGACTCGGAGATACGATAGGCAAGGCCGGAGCCGGCGCCGGCCGCTCCCGCGGCAATCTCGGCAACGACAGCGCCAATCAGTGACAGTCCGCCTGCAATCTTGAGGCCCCCGAGAATATAGGGCAGCGCGGCCGGCAGCTTCAGCCGCCACAGCACCTGACCGCGCGAGGCCCCATAGAGGCGAAACAGGTCGATGAGGTTATGATCGACCGAGTTGAGGCCGAGCGTCGTGTTGGCGAGCACCGGAAAGAACGCCACAATCCAGGCACAAGCGAGCACCGCCCCCTGCTGCGGCAGATAGATCAGCAAGAGCGGCGCGATCGCCACCACCGGAGTCACCTGCAGGATCACCGCATAGGGATAGAGCGAATATTCGACGAGGCGCGAGAGGTTGAACAGCAGCGCGAGCCCCACTCCGCCAAGGAAGGCGAGCACGAAGCCTTCGAAGGTGGTGACGAGCGTGACCAGGAGAGAGTCCGACAGGATCGGCCAGTCGGAGACGAGCGTCGTCAACACCAGGCCCGGCCCCGGCAGGACGTAAGGCGGAATGCCTTTGAGGCGCACCACCAGGTCCCAGATCAGGACGCCGAAGCCGAGCAAGGCGATCGGCAACACGACGCGCAGCACATCCTCGCCGCGGCCGCGCGGCCCCGCCGGCTCCCTGCTCATGACTCTTCTCCCGCCGCAGCGAGCGCCTCGGACGCGCGAGCGCAGAGCGCACCATACTCGGCCGAGGTGCGGAAGCGCTGGTCGCGCGGATAGGGCGCATCGACCGCAAGCTCGGTGAAGATGCGCCCCGGCCGCGGTGTCATCACCACAACGCGGCTGGAGAGGTAGACCGACTCGAAGACTGAATGCGTAACGAATACCACGGTCTTGCCGAGGCTCGCCCACAGCGACAGCAGGTCGTCATTGAGCTTGAAGCGCGTGATCTCGTCGAGCGCAGCGAACGGCTCGTCCATCAATAGCAGCGCCGGTTCGGTGACCAGCGCACGGGCTATCGAGACGCGCATCTTCATGCCACCCGAGAGCTCGCGCGGATAGACGTCAGCGAAATCTGTGAGCCCGACCCGCGCCAGCGCGGCCTCGACGCGCGGCGCCGCCGTCGCCCGATCCAAGCCCTGCAAGTCGAGCGGCAGCCGCACGTTGCCGGCGACCGTCGCCCACGGCATCAAGGTCGGCTCCTGGAATACAAAGCTGGTCTCTCGCGCACCTGCAGTCATGTCCGGGTGCGGCCACGCCACCGTTCCATCCGTCGGCTCGCTCAAGCCCGCGATGATGCGCAAGACCGTCGACTTGCCGCAGCCTGATGGGCCGAGCAGCGAAACGAACTCACCCGGAAACACATCGAAATCGACGCGATCAAGAGCAACAACGCCATTCGCGTAGGTCTTGGCTACACCGCGAAGCGAAACCGCGGAGCCGCCGGCGGGCGCTGATGCCTGGGACATGGGAAAGCGTCGTCAGTTCTTCGGCCGCAGCTCGATCCCCACCCTCTTGTTCACGAACTGCAGGGTGTAGGCCTTGCGAGGATCGGTCGAGGGCTTGACCACGCCGGCGCGCACCATCTTGTCATAAAAGCTTTTCACGCGCGCATCGGACATCGCCCCAATGCCGAGCGTCGTGGAATCACCCGAATCGACGATGCCGTATTCCCGCATACGGGCGACCGAATAGCTCAGAAGCTCGTCAGTCATCTCCCGATTGTGCTGCTTGATGAGCGCGTTCGCCGGCCGGTTGTCACCGTATATGTAGTTGTACCAGCCGATGATCGAGGCATCGACAAAGCGCTGCACCAGCTCGGGTTTCTTCTCGACCAGATCGCGGCGCGTCTCGATCAAGGTCGAATAGGTGTCAAAGCCATGGTCGGCGAGCAGGAACATCTTCGGCTTGAAGCCGCCGGCTTTTTCGATCGCATAGGGCTCCGAGGTGACATATCCCTGCATGCCGCTGCGCTTGTCGGTCAGGAACGGCTGCGGGTTGAACGTGTAGGGCCTCACCTTCGCCTCATCGAAGCCGTAGTCGGCCTTGAGCCATTGGTAGTAGCCGGCGATCCCCTCCTTGGAGATGTACAGAGTCAGCTTCTTGAGATCCGCGAATGTCTCGATGCCCTGGTCGGGATGGGCGATCAGGACCTGCGGCTCCTTCTGAAACATGGCCGCGACCGCGAGCGTCGGAATGTTCTGCTCGACCGCATCGAACGACTGCAGCGTGTTTGCGCTCATGAACGCGTCAATGCGGCCGATGGGCAGGAGCAAGCGGTTGTTGATGTTCGGCCCACCCTGCAGGAGGGTGACGTCAAGGCCATACTTGCGGTAGGTGCCGTCGGCGACCGCCTGATAGAAGCCGCCGTGCTCGGCCTGCGCCACCCAGTTGGTGCCGAAGGCGAACTTCTCCAAGGGCTGCGCACCGGCCTCCGCCAGTAGGCAGCCGGAAACCGCCAAAGCGGCGCCGAGCAACCGCAGCGCTCTCATCATCGCCTCCTCGATCATCAAGACGGTATAGTACGGATCCCGCCGCATTGGGAGTGATTCGATGGACGCAGACATCAAAAGCGAGGGCGCCAACAAGCGCCTCAATGACCTGGTTGCCGTCACCGTCGTCATCCTCAGCGTGTTCATGGCAATCTCGAATATCAAAGGCGGCAACATCAACCAGGCGATGCAAAAGGCCAAGTCGGAATCGGTCGACGCCTGGGCCGAGTATCAAGCCGCCCGCATCAAGCTGCATGTCGACGAGAACGGGCTCTCGACGCTGCGTCTCCTGGAAACGATCGGACAGATCGACAAGACTCTCGCGGCCAGGCAAGCCGCCGAATACGAAGCCGATATCAAGAAATATCAGGCACGCTCCGCCGAGACGATGGCAAAGGCCAAGGCACTCGAGACCGAATATGACAGACTGAATTTCCGCGACGATCAGTTCGACACATCGGACGCCTTTCTGTCGATCGCGATCGCTCTCGCAGCAGTCGCGGCACTGGTGGACTCGTTCGTGCTGCTCTACATCGCCTGGGGCTCGGGCGGGCTCGGGCTTCTTCTGGGGTTCGCCGGCTTTCTTGGCTTCAATTTGCGGTCGGAATGGATCGCGAGCCTGTTGGGGACATAGCCACCATCTAAGATCGACCCCGACGCCTCTGCTCAAGGGCCTCGTCGAAATGCGTCCCGGGGCAATCCCGTGAGCCTGGCCGGAACAACCTCAAAGATCTACTGCTCGAAACGCTCGATGAACCACTTGAGCAGCCGCATCCAGATCTCATCCTTGCCGACCTGATCCTCGATGCCATGCTCGAGATTGGGATTGTCGTTGACCTCCATCACCACGATGCCGCGGTCGGTCTGCTTGAGATCGACGCCATAGAAGCCGTCGCCGATCGGGCGTGCCGCACGCACTGCGATGTCGATCACCTCCGGCGGAGCCTGCTCGATCTCGAAGGCGCGGAACCCGCCCTCATGCGATGACCCGTCGGCGCGATACTTCACCACTTGCCAGTGCCCGCGCGCCATCCGGTACTGGCACACGAACAGGGGCTCGCCGGCGAGCACGCCGACACGCCAGTCGAACTCGGTCGGCAGGAATTTCTGCGCCAGCACGAGGTCGGTCTCCTCGAACAGCTCGTCGGTGATGCGACGGAGCTCCTCCGGCGTATTCACCTTGTGCACGCCGCGCGAAAACGAGCCGTCCGGAATCTTGACCACCAGCGGCAGCCCCAGCTCATCCATGGCTTTGGCGAGGTCGCCGCCCTCCTGTAGTATTACGGTCGGCGGCGTGGGCACCTGGTTGGAGCCGAGCAGCTCCATCAGGAACACCTTGTTGGTGCAGCGGATCATCGAGATCGGATCGTCGATGACGGGCATGCCCTCCTGCCAGGCGCGGCGCGC
>DAIUEP010000152.1:0-12131 GCA_036845065.1 Xanthobacteraceae bacterium
CGGCCGGAGTTGACGTCGATCGCGACCAGCGCCTCGGTCTGGTTGAGCACGATGTAGCCGCCCGATCGCAGCTGCACGACCGGCTGGAACATGGCGTCGAGCTGGCTCTCGATCCCGTAGCGGGTGAAGATCGGCAGTGTGTCGCGGAATGGCTTCACGCTCTTCGAATGGCTCGGCATGAGCATGCGCATGAAGTCACGGGCGTCCTGATAGGCGCCTTCGCCGGAGACCAGGATTTCGTCGATGTCCTTGCTATAGAGGTCGCGGATCGAGCGCTTGACCAGCGATCCCTCCTCGTAGACGAGGGTGGGGGCGGTCGAGCGCAGCGTGAGGTCGCGCACCGTCTCCCACAGCCGCAGCAGATACTCGAAGTCGCGCTTGACCTCGGTCTTGGTGCGGCTCGCACCGGCGGTGCGCAGGATCACGCCCATGCCTTCCGGCACTTCGAGCTCCTGGGCGATCTCCTTGAGACGGCGGCGGTCCTCGGCGCTGGTGATCTTGCGGCTGATGCCGCCGCCGCGCGCGGTGTTCGGCATCAGCACCGAATAGCGGCCGGCGAGCGAGAGATAAGTCGTCAGCGCCGCGCCCTTGGTGCCGCGCTCTTCCTTGACCACCTGCACCAGCATCACCTGGCGGCGCTTGATCACCTCTTGAATCTTGTACTGCCGGCGCGGACGATACATGCGCTCCGGCACTTCCTCCAGCGCGTCAGCGCCGCCGACTGATTCGACGATCTCCTCCTCGGTGCCGGTGCCGTTGCCATTGACCTCGATCACGTTGTCACCGCTGGCCTCGGCGCCCTCGCTGCTCTCGCTCGGCGTGTCGGACTGCGGCTCCCCGTCGCCGGCCGAGGCCTGCTCGGGCGCGATCGGCGCCTCTGGCGCTGCTTCGGCGACCGGCTCCTCGGCGTGCGCGAGCGGCGCGTCGGCGGGCGCGGCATGGGTGTGCCATCGCTGCTCGCTCGCCGCCGCATCCTGCGAAACGTCGTCATCGCCCGCGGGCGTCGCTGGGACTTCCGACGCGGCCGCCATGGCGGCATCGTGGTCTGCAGCATCAATGTCCGCAGTGTCGACGGGCTCGCTCCTGACCTCCTCGCGCCGGCGCGAGGCGTTGCGCCCGCGCTCCCGGCGGCCGGCACGATGGTCGGCTTCTGCATCGGCGGCCCGTGCCGCGCGTTCCTCTTCGTCGATCAGCGCCTGCCGGTCGGCGACCGGAATCTGATAATAGTCGGGATGGATTTCGCTGAACGCGAGAAAGCCATGGCGGTTGCCGCCGTAGTCGACAAAGGCGGCCTGCAGCGACGGCTCGACGCGCGTGACCTTGGCCAGATAGATGTTGCCGCGAAGCTGTTTACGGGTAGCGGCTTCGAAGTCGAATTCCTCGACACGGTTGCCGCGCAGAACGACCACCCGGGTTTCCTCCGGGTGGGTCGCATCGATGAGCATCTTGTTTGGCATTGAATAATCTCTTCACGGCAGGCACCAACGCCGCCGCTCTGCGGGGCCGTAACGGCAATGCAGAACGGCGCGACCGGGCGCCTGACTGACTGGAGTTGAATGAATGAACCTTGTGCGCGCTTGCGAGCCCCGCAGTGACCAACATGGCGTCGCCCCGCGACACGGTGTGACTGCGATCGTTTTTGAGTTGGCTCTCGACGCGTGGTCGTAGCATGACCTTCGGTCCGTGACAGAGCGGCAGCCAACAGGTGCGGCCGCTATTACTGGTTGGCTGACGACGTCGACACGATACGGCCGAACCATTGACCGCACCGCTGTCGCTGGAGCCACAGGCCTCGCGCGACACCGGCTGTGCTCTACAAGGACATCGGCCTCGATGATCCGCCGCTGCGCCGACGCATGACCGTGCGGATCAATTTTGCCACCCAAGCCCCCTCCCGTCGATTGTCGGGGAGCGGTTCCTGGACGGTCTGCCAGATGCCCGAACGCGGCATAACCGGAATTCTAACCGTCAGCCACCTCCTACTTACGGGTGCGCCGTGGTGTTGACAAGGAGGATTTCGCATTGAATTACGTGCCTTTGCGCGGTAGGGGTCGCGGCGCAGGCGGGTTCCACAGGCGGGTAATGCCCTCTTTACAGGGCTCCGGCGGTTTCTCCCCAAGCGGATTCCCGTCCTGCGAGTTATCACCAGTTAAGTATAAGGATACCAATTTTGCGAAAGCTGTTGGTCATGGGATTGCCGGGAGCCGGCAAGACAACGCTCGCCACCATCCTGGCGCGCCGGCTGAACGCGGTTCATTTCAACGCCGACTCGGTTCGCGCCGAGATCAATAAAGATCTGGGGTTCTCGATCGACGATCGGATCGAGCAGGCGCGGCGCATGGGCTGGCTGTGCGATCAGGTTGTGAAAGCAAACACTTACGCGGTTGCTGATTTCATTTGCCCGACGCCGCAGACGCGCGCCGCGTTCGGGCCTGCTTTCACCATCTGGCTCGACCGCATCCAGGAAAGCCGGTTCAAGGACACCGACAGGCTGTTCGTGCCGCCTGAGGTTTATGACGTGCGCGTCAGCGCAGAGGGCCCGCCGGAATATTGGGCCGAGGAGATCGTCGGGCGGCTGCGGCCGACGTTCGACCCGAAACGTCCGACTGCGCTGTTTGTGGGACGCTACCAGCCGTTTCACGACGGCCACAAGGCGCTGATCGAGGAAGGGCTGCGACGGGTCGGGCAGGTCTGCATCGCGGTGCGCGACACCCACGGGGTCGGGGACAAGGATCCCTACCGTTTCGAGCAGGTGAAGGAGCGCATTGAGATTGCGCTGCAGGCCTATGCGGGCCGCTTCGTGGTGGTGCAACTCCCCAACATCGCAAGCATCTTTTATGGTCGCGACGTCGGCTACACCATCGAACGGCTATCCCTTTCAGACGAGATCGAGCAGATTTCGGCAACTGACCAGCGTAAACGTCTAGGATTAAGGTAGCGGCTGAGGGAGGCGCGAGGGGCGTGCGGTATCCGTATCCGAAGTCAAGGTGCGGACCACAACTTTGCCCTTAACAGTCGGCTAACCATCTGTCCTTAAGGGGGGTAAGGACATGGCGCGAGGGGTCTCTTTGTTGATCCGCATGTTGGCTCGCATGTCGGCTCGTTTGGCATTGCGCGCGGCAGGCTCGGCAGGCCTGATCTGTGCGCTGTTGCTCGGCGCTGCCGCAGCGCCCGACACGAGGGCGCCCGGCGACTTGCCGGTTGCACGTGACGTGCGGCTTGCCGGCGACGACGCCAAGACCCGTCTCATCGTTGACCTTGACCGAAAGATCGAGGTGCGAGCGTTCGCGCTCGCCAATCCGTACCGGGTCATCATCGACATGCCGCAGGTGACCTTCGCGTTTCCGGACAAGGCGGGCGAGAAGGGTCGCGGCCTGATCAAGGCGTTTCGCTATGGCTTGGTGATGCAGGGCGGCTCACGCATCGTGATCGATCTTGCCAAGCCCGCCCGGATCGAGCGGGCGCAGGTTCTGGACCCGGCCAACGACCAGCCGGCGCGCCTCGTGCTGGACCTTGCCGCCACCGATCGCGACACATTCATGCGCGCGGTCGCGCTCAATAGCCGCGCGCCCGATCGCGGCCCGCGCCCGCGCGAGCCCGAAGTGGAGGAGAAGACGACTGATTCACGGCCGCTCGTGGTGCTTGATCCGGGCCATGGCGGGCCCGACCACGGTACGCGCCTCGCTCCGAGCGAGAGCCCGGAAAAGGCGATCGTGCTCGAGTTCTGCATGCTGCTGCGCGACAAGCTCGAAAGAACCGGCAAATACCGCGTCGCATTGACCCGATCCGATGACACCTTCGTGGCGCTGGCGGACCGGGTCAGCTTCGCGCGCGAGCGCAAGGCCGCGCTGTTCATTTCGGTCCACGCCGACGCGCTGGAGAAGGGCGACGGCGACGCGCAGGGCGCGACCGTCTATACGCTCTCGGATACCGCATCCGATCCGGCGGCCGCCAGCCTTGCCGAGGCCGAAAACCGTGCCGATGTGATCGCGGGGCTCGACCTGTCAGCCGAAGCGAACGATGTCGCCGATATCCTGATCGATCTTGCTAAGCGCGAAACCAAGACATTCTCGTTGCAATTTGCCCGGACCCTGGTGGGGGAGTTGCGCAACGCCACGCGGCTTCACAAGGAGCCGATGCGGTCGGCGAGCTTTGTCGTGCTCAAGGCGCCCGATATCCCCTCCGTCCTGGTCGAGCTTGGCTATGTGACCAACCGGCAGGACCTCAAGTCCATGACCTCGGAGACCTGGCGCGGACGCGCCGCCGACGCGGTCGTGCAGGCCGTGGGCACGTTTTTGAATGTCCGGACCGTCGGCGCGGCTCGGGCGCCGGGCCGAAAATGAGCCGGGGAGACAGGCGCAACGGCCTCAGATTCAACACAAAATTCGATAATTTTGCCAATCCGATCCAGGATCGATCGCGGACCGGTTGCGGCTCGGGTACGGGTTTCCACAGCGGGCCTCTTTCCGCGGTGCGTCGTCTCCGGCGCGCTCGAGCGAACGTCGGACAGGACGCTGGCAACGTCGTGATTCCATCGTCATGATTCCAAAGCGGTTCTTGGATTTGACGGGATCTTACGGGCCAGCCGCGACAAGATGGTAGGAACTTCCTAGTTACCGTGCTGGTAACATCGAAAGAATCCTGCCAGATTCAGCCGCCAGGGTAGGTCACGCCCGGGGGCAGGGGGCGGAAATCAGACTCTTCGGACGGACGTTAGGACGAAGGCGATGAGATTCTTGCTGAGATTCCTGGGATGGGTCTTTGCCGGAGGGACGATCATGTTCCTCGTCGGCGTGACGGCCACGGCCGGCATGCTGTGGCATTTCTCCAAGGAGCTTCCCGACTACTCGCAGTTGCAGGATTATGAGCCGGCGGTGATGACGCGCGTGCACGCGTCCGATGGCTCGCTGCTCGCCGAATACGCCAAGGAGCGTCGGCTCTATTTGCCCATCCAGGCCATCCCGAAGTCGGTCATCAACGCCTTCATCGCGGCCGAGGACAAGAGCTTCTACGACCACAACGGGCTCGACTTCTCCGGCATCGGGCGTGCGCTCCTGTCCTATGTGCAGAACTACGGCCGCGGCCGCCGACCGCAGGGCGCCTCGACCATCACGCAACAGGTCGCCAAGAACTTCCTGCTGACCAACGAGTTGTCCTGGGCGCGCAAGATCAAAGAAGCGCTGTTGGCGATGAAGATCGAGCGCGCCTTCTCGAAAGAGAAGATCCTCGAGCTCTATCTCAACGAGATCTATCTCGGGATCGGCGCCTATGGCGTCGCGGCCGCCTCGCTGCTCTATTTCGACAAGTCGGTGCACGAGCTGACCGTGACCGAGGCGGCCTATCTGGCCGCGCTCCCGAAGGGTCCCAACAACTATCATCCGTTCCGCCGTCGTGACGAAGCGATCGCGCGCCGCAACTACGTCATCGAGCGTATGGCGGAGGATCGCTACATTTCGACCGCGGATGCCGAGAAGTTCAAGAAGGAAGGGTTGAAGGTCACCCAGCGGCCGACCGGCGCGCACATTTTCGCGGCCGAGTATTTCGCCGAGGAGGTCCGCCGCTACATCAACGAGAACTATGGAGAGAAGAAGCTCTACGAGGGCGGATTGTCGGTGCGCACGACGCTCGACCCCAAGCTTCAGGTATTGGCGCGCAAGCAGCTGATCGAAGGGCTGGTCCGCTTCGACGAGACGCAAGGCTATCGCGGCCCGGTCACCAAGCTCGAGCCGGCCGGGGAGTGGGGCAGCAAGCTTGCCGAGGTCAAGGCGCTGGCGGATGTCTCGCCATGGCGCCTGGCGGTGGTGCTTGAGGCGACCGATCAATCGGCGCGCATCGGATTCCAGCCCGCTCGCGAGCCTGGCGGCGGCCTGTCGAGGGAGCGCGAGACCGGCATCGTGACGCTCGACGGCGTCAAGTGGGCGAAGCCGACCTGGGGTGCAATGAAAGGCAAGGTGCCGGTCAAGGTCTCGCAGGTGCTGGAAACCGGTGACGTAATCTACGTCGAGCCGCTCGCCGGCAAGGATGGCCAGTTCAAGGTGCGGCAGGTTCCCGAAATCTCGGGCGCCATTGTCGCAATGGATCCGCAGACCGGGCGGGTGCTGGCGATGGTCGGCGGCTTCTCCTACGACCAGAGCCAGTTCAATCGTGCGACCCAGGCGCTGCGCCAGCCGGGCTCTTCGTTCAAGCCGCTGGTCTACGCAGCCGCGCTCGACAATGGCTACACGCCGTCGACCGTCGTGCTCGACGCGCCGCTCGAAGTCGACACCGGCGGCGGCGTGTGGAAGCCGGAGAACTACGAAGGCAAATTCTACGGGCCTTCGACGCTGCGCTTCGGCATCGAGCGCTCGCGCAACGTCATGACCGTGCGGCTTGCGCAGGATCTGGGCATGCCGCTGATTGGCGAGTACGCCAAGCGCTTCGGCATCTACGAGAACCTGCCGCCCTACCTGTCGTTCTCGCTCGGCGCCGGCGAGACCACGCTCATGCGCATGGTCGGCGCCTACGCCATGTTCGACAACGGCGGCAAGAAGGTCACGCCGACGCTGATCGACCGCATCCAGGATCGCTACGGCCACACGATCTACAAACACGACCAGCGGGAATGCCGCGGCTGCGCCGCGTCAAGATGGGAAAACCAGCCGGAGCCGACGCTGGTTGACCGCCGTGAGCGCGTGATCGACCCGATGACCGCCTACCAGATCACCTCGATGATGGAGGGCGTGGTCCTGCGTGGCACCGGCACCGCCGTGAAGGAACTGGGCAAGCCGATTGCCGGCAAGACCGGCACCACCAACGACGAGAAAGACGTCTGGTTCATCGGCTTCTCGCCTGATCTCGTGGTGGGCGTGTTCATGGGCTACGACAAGCCCCGCCACATCGCCGATCGTGCCAGCGGCGGCACGCTGGCCGCGCCGATCTTCCGCGATTTCATGAAAGTCGCGCTGGCCGACAAGCCGGCGGTGCCGTTCCGCGTCCCGGCGGGCATCAAGCTTATCCGTGTCGATCCGCGCACCGGCATGCGTGCCGTTCCGGGCAGCGCCCAGATTCTCGAAGCGTTCAAGCCCGGCACCGCGCCGCCCGACTACTATTCGGCAATCGGTGTGACCGATCCTGACGGCCGGCCGATGAGCGTATCGCCTGAGGCGGATCGGATGGTCAGGGGAGGCAGCGGCCTGTACTGAAGCCCCTGGGTTCTGGTTGCGGATACGCAGGAAGCTGGTGTTGCAGCAGGAGCCTCACGTCAGCTGACGGGATTCACCTGTTCGTTTGCCCTGGCAGATGCCGCTGCACAGTGATCGCCGCGCAATGATAATACGATAATACTGAATGGTTGACGTCCCTCGGCAGAGAGCAGGGCCGCCCGGGACGGCCCTTGCTTTCGGCCACAGTCTGAGATGCATCATTCGAAGGAGCATCGCGACGCGAAGCGGGCACTGTCGCCTCCGTAAACGCGGCAGGGAGCAAGCACACCGCTTTCATTGGTGCGTGGAGAGACACAGGCCCGTAGGAGGCCGGAAGCGAGCTCGCACCGAGTGACGCGCTCCTCAGAATGAGAGCGGAAGCAGCACGTCGAAACGCCAGAACGAACAACTCAAAATCACCTGGGCCGAAGCACTAGCGGGCCAGACCTTCGGATGCGAAGCCACTCGCTCGCCTATCGAAGACTGGCCTCGCGCATCCATCGTTCGGCGAACGTGGTGACGATTTGAGTTTGAGCTTGGTCCTGCGCGCGCTGTTCCTGTGCGCGTTGCAGGATCTGCGCCTGCGCAAGCAGCGCATTCTTCAGCTTGGCCGCAGATGTCTTGGCCGCCGATGTCTTGCCGGCCATCTGCAGGCAGCGTGCAGCGTCCCGATGGAGCTCTCTGATGCCCCTGGATGACGTTGCCGCGGTCTCGCCATCCTTCTTGGAGCACGCCGCGGCCTCTCGCGGGCGCTTAATGTCCGAGCTGCTCTCGCTCAGGATGCGGAACGTGCCGCGTGACTGAGCCACCTCGTACTCGAACCGCGCCGCGCCGCTTGCCTTAGCGGCACGCGGAGCGCTGCGTGTCTGCCAATCGACAATTCCGCCAACCTTGCACACATTGGCGAGGCATCGCACGGTGACTGAGTCCGGACGGACCTCATAGAGGCGCTCCGGCCAAAGCTCCAGAAGGCGGCGCTTTTCACGAACGAGCGCTTGGCGGGTCTTGCGGCTGCCATTGTAGAGAACTTCATCCGCGTAGGCGCTCGTGTGGGCAGCAAGATCGATGGCGTTGGTCGATGACCAGCCAGCGACGCGCGCGGTCACATAGCCGGCTGCGCGCTCCTTGAGGGAATCGGAGGGGGAAGCATCCTCCTTGGCGTGGGCCATGGCTTGCAAGCGCGTCAGTCGCTGCTGCGCGCGCTCGGCGATGTCGCCGGCGCCAAGGCCCAAGATGTTCAAGAGGGTCACATCGTCCGCTGCGTCGATCAGCCCAATAAGCTTCGACCGCGCGAGCTTGGACTCGGACGCATCCGGATGACGGGCCGCGAATGCCGCGATGGCCATTGGATCGTCGCTTGTGCGGACCTGGCCCCATTCCTTCGCCGGCCGCGGTTGGGCTTCAGTGCGACGGGCCGGGGTGGGACGCAGGTTGGCTGCCCGCTGGACCGGTCCGGATGCGTCGGCGTGCCTGCTGGGCGCGGCTGCAATTCGATCGCTCTTGCTGCCGCTGTTGACTTCCGCGCGCGCGCCATTGTCGACGACCGCGACTTGCGTGCTTTCAGGCGCGCTCACGATCGCTGTTGCGATGGCGACTGGCTGCCGCAGGGCGGACGCGTCCGCATCTTGCATCTTTGGCAGCCAGAGCATCAGCGTTGCAATGACACTGGTGCACACCAAGCCAGTAAAGGCGGTCAGAGCGACGCGCTGGAACTTTGCGCGACGCTCGAACCTCAGGTGGAGGTCATACGCCAGACGCTGCCGGGGTTTCTTGAGAACGTCATAGGCCGCGAGAACCTGTCGGAGTTTTCGCTCCGCGGTTCGATCGCCGGCATGCAGGTCAGGATGACAA
This sequence comes from Xanthobacteraceae bacterium, assembly GCA_036845065.1. GTDB lineage: Bacteria > Pseudomonadota > Alphaproteobacteria > Rhizobiales > Xanthobacteraceae > VAZQ01. The sequence continues at coordinate 9,033 of DAIUEP010000152.1, forward strand.
GCTTTGACGGACCTGCGAAACGCCGTCCTGAGCTCATCGTCGCTGGCCTTCCATGTCACGCCGAGAACGTCGTAATGAGTCTGCATCTCTATTCACCCACAGATGGCCGGTGCAACAGGACCAGCCGGTGCCGCCCAAATGCGCATTCCCAAGCGAATCTGCGTCTTCCAATTGAGAATCTTGGTAGCGCTGTTCGAGTCTGCGCGAGAGGTAAGAAAGAACGCAAGGCTGGAAATTACGTTGTGGACAATGCGCACTGAGAACTTGCGTGTGTTTCATGCGCGTGAGTTGTTGGATGACTTTTGCCGAGCGAAATTGTGGCGCATTGGTGATGGCTCCATCCAGCTTTGGTCAAGATTGTGTTTGCGCACGGTCTGCGCCCACAAACGACATGTGTCTGCCGACGTTGCATTCTCCATTTCGATCTGCGTGACCGCATGATTTTGATCTGCGTGACCGCATGCGCGGACGCTTCAACCGCGTTTTTATACGTCAGCCGTTTCTAGAAAGTTGAGACCGTTAGATTCTTGAGACGTGCGCTTCGGCGCAGGCCAAAACGTGTGTGCAGGCGCCGCCCAAGTACCGCGGCCGCCCGAGTGCCGCGCTTGACCTGATCACTGAAGCGCGCGGCAGGCCTGCGGCTGTACGGGACGGCGGCTCGCCTCACTGCGCACAGCCGCCGCGAAGGGGCTTTCGCATCGGTGGTATTACTGTATTTTGGCGATGCGGCCGGGGCCCGCGGGCCGGCCGTCGTGGATCCGTCCGATGTTGCCAAGGATCGATCACTACGCGCCGCTGTTGCGTGCGGTCGCTCGGCTCGATCGCGCCTCGTACGAGGCGCGCGGCGCCATCTACGACCGCGCGCTGACTGCGCTCGTCGAGCGCCTGAACGCGGCCGACCCACCCCATTCTCAGGCAGAATTCGACAAGGAATTACTTGCCTTTCGGGCTGCCGTGCGGCGCCTCGAGTTCGGCGACATGGACGAGCAGGACCGAATTGCGCAGCAGGGGAGGTCGGATCGGGCTCAATACCTGGCGAGCCGCCGCGAATCGCGACCGGCCCCTGACCAGGCATCACTACCGAATTCGCGCCCGTCGGATGGCGACGTGCGCCATGCCACGGCCTCCGAGTCGACGCCTGTGTCCCCCGTGCCTGTGCTCCCGCCAACGCCCTCGTCTGGCCCCGCGCAGGGGGCGGCAGGGCTCGCTGGCACGCCGCGGCGCCGGTCGGTACTCGGCCGGGTGGCCGGGCGCATGGTTCTCCCGGTCGCGCTGGTTGTCTTGGGCCTTGCCGGCTATGCCTACGACGCCGGGCGGATCGATTCATCCCTCTGGGAGCCGTTCCTCAATCGGATCGCCCCCGTGGCTTGGCGCTGGCCGAGCGAGAGCGCGCCGGAGCCGACCGAACCCGCGACCTATTACGAGCAGACCAGTCACAACACGCCCTGGCAGGAGCTTGCCGGCAGCGCGCACTGGCGCACGCGCATCGACGACACCTCGAGCGGGCCGCGCAAGCCTGCCACCGTCGTCCTGACCCTCGACTTTGTCGTTCCCGAGCGCGGGCTGTCCACGACGATGGCGATTCGCCGCGATGGCAGCGAGGACGCCGCCATCACCCATCTCATCGAGTTCGCGTTTTCCGACCGGCAAGGGGTCCCTATCGATACCATCACCGAGGTGACCAATGTCGTCATGAAGCAGGTCGACGGTAGCAGCAGCAGGGCGCTGGCCGGGCGCTCGATCAAGGTCGCTCCGGGCCTGTTCTTGTTCGGCCTGTCGGGCGAAAAGGAGGATGTGCGGCGCAACGCCGAATCGCTGCGTGTGCTGTCGCGAATGGATATTCCGGTCAGCTTCGCCAATGGGTCAATGGCCATCATTTCGGTCAACAAGGGCGTATCAGGGGAGCGCGCGTTCAGTGAGGCGCTGGCCGACTGGGCCCGTTGACCACAAGGCCCGCCACCAAGGGGGCTTTATGAATGCGGTCCGGATCGCTAGATAGGCCGTGGACAACGAACGGACAGGGCCATGCGCGCGGAAGTTCAGACGACCATTGACGAGATCAAGCAGTCGGTCGGGCTGCTGAGGAGGCATCTTTGACTTCGACAAGGCGCGCAAGCGCCTCGACGAGCTCAACCGTCAGGCCGAAGACCCCAACCTCTGGAACGACCAGCAGCGCGCGCAGCGCGTGATGCAGGAGCGCACCGCGCTCGAAGACCAGCTGACGTCGATTGTCCGCATCGAGCGCGAGCTTGACGACCAGCTCACCATGATCGAGCTCGGCGAGGCCGAGAGCGACCAGGCCGTGGTGGGCGAGGCCGAGGCCGCGCTCAAGCGGCTGCGGACCGACGTCGCCCGGCGCGAGCTTGAGGCGCTGCTCTCGGGCGAGGCGGACGCCAACGACACCTATCTTGAGGTGCATGCCGGCGCCGGCGGCACCGAGAGCCAGGACTGGGCCAGCATGCTGTTGCGGATGTATACGCGCTGGTCCGAGCAGCACGGCTTCAAGGTCGACTGGATCGAAGAGACCGGCGGCGAAGAGGCCGGCATCAAGTCGGCCACCATTCAGGTCAAGGGCCGCAACGCCTATGGCTGGCTCAAGACCGAGAGTGGCGTGCATCGCCTGGTGCGCATCTCGCCGTTCGACTCCAACGCGCGCCGGCACACCTCGTTTGCGAGCGTGAATGTCTATCCGGTGATTGACGATCGCATCAATGTGGACATCAAGGAATCGGACGTGCGTGTCGACACGCTGCGGGCGAGCGGGGCGGGCGGCCAGCACGTCAACAAGACCGAGTCGGCGATCAGGCTGACCCACATCCCGACCAACATCGTGGTCTATTGCCAGAACGACCGCTCGCAGCATCGCAACCGCGCGCAGGCCTGGCAGATGCTGCGCGCGCGGCTCTATGAGCAGGAGCTGAAAAGGCGCGAGGAGAAGGCCGCCGCCGATCAGGCCAACAAGACCGACATCGGCTGGGGCCACCAGATCCGTTCCTACGTGCTGCAGCCCTATCAGATGGTGAAGGACCTGCGCACCGGCGTGCAGACCTCCAACACCGGCGGCGTGCTCGACGGCGACCTCGACCAGTTCATGGAAGC
>DAIUEP010000153.1:0-12095 GCA_036845065.1 Xanthobacteraceae bacterium
TCGGCGAGCTGATAGGTGGCGCGCTCGAAGGCGTCGTAGACGGCGAGCGCCTTGGGATCGGCAAACGGCAGGAACTGCATCATGATCACGCCGGCGATCCCGCGCGCGGGATCGACCCAGAAGTAGGTGTTGTTGATGCCGCCCCAGCTCAGACTGCCGGCCGAGCGCTTGCCCGGCACGTGATCGGTCGTGATCAGGAAGCCGAGCCCCCACTTGTCGCGGCCGTCGGCGATGAAGCTGAAATCCCGGCTGCGCGGCAGCGCGGAGGCGAGCGCCGGCACCGACACATTGCCGATGTGGTTCTGGCCCATCAGCGCGACAGTCTCGGGCTTGAGCACGCGGGTGCCATCGAGCGCGCCGCCATTGAGCAGCATACGCACGAAACGGCCGTAGTCGCTGGCGGTCGACGCCAGTCCGCCGCCGCCGATCGGCTGCGCAATGGTGAGGCCCGGCTGCACGGCTTGCTTGACGATCGCGCCATCCATGCGCTCGCCATTGCGCTGCTGCGCGGCGACGAGGCGCTGGGCCTTATCCTGCGGGACGTTGTAGGACGTGTCGCTCATTCCGAGCGGGGCGAAGATGTGCTGGCGGAAATAGTCTTCGAGCTTCTGGCCAGAGGCTTTTTCGACCAGGCGTCCGACGATGTCGGTGCTGGTCCCGTACCACCATTTCTCGCCCGGCTCGAACAAGAGCGGGCCGTCCGGATAGACCTCGCCCGCGCGCGGCTTGAAATCGCGCAGGGTCGCGCTGGTGAACGGATAGCCGAGGCCGGAGCTGTGGGTGAGCACGTGCCGGACCGTCATCGGCTTTGCGGTCATGCGCAGGTGATAGTTGCCGGTCCTGGCATCGAAGGACTCGAACATCGGCAGTTTCGCCATTTCCGGAAGATGCTTCTCGACCGGATCTTCAAGCGCGAACTTGCCCTGCTCGATCAGTTGCATCGCCGCCGTCGAGGTGATGGCCTTGGTCATCGACGCGATGCGAAACAGCGCATCCGGCGTCAGCGGCCGGCCGGTGGCGACATCCGCCACCCCGAACGCGCCCTGGTAGACGACACCCTTGCGATCGGTGACGAGCGCGACCACGCCCGGCACATCCTTGCGCTCGACTGCCTCGCGCAGCCGCTGGTCGATCAGCGCGCTTGCGCGCGTGCGGTCTTGCGCCTGGGCTGCACCGCCCGCGAGCGTGAACGTGATTGGCATCATGACAAGGGCCGCGATCATCCGCCGGTGCATGGGTCTTACTCCCGACGCCACTGGGTGAAGATCGTGCAAGCATAGCCCGGATGGAACGGTGGCAAAATCGGGGTCGAGCGAGGTTACCGGCAGCCAGGGTATGTGAAGCTGCGCTTGACGCCGCCAGACGCCGGCACGAGGAAACCCTGCCGGTGCACAATGCGTTAGCGCTGCGGTATTGTTTTCACAATTGGTTGCCAGGATAGGCGGAGAGGTTCCATGCGCACATCCGTGACGGTTGCCCACACGCGGCGGGTGCTCTGCATCTTCCCCGCCTACGCGCCCTCGTTCGGGACGTTCTCGCATGCCTACAAGCTGATGCCGGGCGTGCGCGCCTTCATGCCGCCGCAGGGTCTGCTGCTGATCGCCGCCTACATGCCGTCGCAATGGCCGGTGCGCGTCGTCGACGAGAACATCGCGCCCGCAAGCGCGGCCGATCTCGCCTGGGCGGACGTGGTCCTCGTCTCCGGCATGCACATCCAGGCGCCGCAGATCCACGATATTGCGTGCCGCGCGCGGGCGGCCGGCAAGGTTGTGGCGCTCGGTGGGCCGTCGGTGTCGGCCTCGCCGGAGATGTATCCGGAGCTCGACTATCTGCACATCGGCGAGCTGGGCGACGCCACCGACGCCCTGATCGCGCGGCTTGATGAGAGCGTCGCGCCGCCCGCCGCGCAGGTGCGCTTCGAGACCGGCGAGCGGCTCGCGCTCACCGATTTCCCAATCCCGGCCTATGATCTCGTGCCGTTGCGCAACTACCTGATGCTGACGCTGCAGTTCTCCAGCGGCTGTCCCTACCGCTGCGAGTTCTGCGACATCCCCGGCCTCTATGGCCGGCAGCCGCGGCTCAAGACGCCGCAGCAGATCGTCGCCGAGCTCGACGTCATGCGGGCGCAGCCGCATCCGCCCGCGGTCTACTTCGTCGACGACAATTTCATCGGCAACCGCAAGGCGACGCGCGAAATGCTGCCGCATCTGGTCGCCTGGCAGAAGCAGCATGGCTATCCGCTGCAGTTCTCCTGCGAGGCGACGCTCAACATCGCCAAGCAGACGGAGATTCTCGCGCTGATGCGCGATGCCTATTTCAAGGGCATCTTTGTCGGCATCGAGACGCCGGAGGCCGATGCGCTCAAGGCGATGCGCAAGGAGCACAACGTCGCGCTCCCGATGATGGAGGCGATCAACACGCTCAACCGCTACGGCCTGGAAGTCACCGCCGGAATCATCCTCGGCCTCGATACCGATTCGCCCGACACCGAAGGCCGCCTTGCCGATTTCATCGCGCTGTCGCGGATTCCGCTGCTGACCATCAATCTGCTGCAGGCGCTGCCGAAGACGCCGCTGTGGGATCGCCTCGCGCGCGCCGGCAGGCTCGTCGACGATCCGGCGCTTGAGAGCAACGTGCGGTTCCTGCGGCCTTACGATGAGGTGGTGGGCCTGTGGCGGCGCGCGATCGCGCGCGCCTACGATCCGCAGCGGCTGTTCGCGCGCTTTGCCGACCAGGTCGACATGACCTACGTGCACCGGATCGATCCGCCCACGCGCGGCCGGCTCACGCTGGCCAACCTCAAGTTCGCGGCGATCTTCGCGGCGAGAATTATCTACTACATCGGCCTCAGGTCGGACTATTGGCGGCCGTTCTGGCGCGCGGCGCGGCGCGCGCTCGCGCGCGGCCAGGTCGACATGGTGTTCGCAATGGCGTTCGTCGGCCACCACCTGATCGAGTTCACGCGCGAGGCGCTGCGCGGCGAGCAGAACGCCTCGTTCTACTCGGCGCGCCGGCAGCAGGATGCGTCGGCGCCGCCGTTGCGCAAGTCGGCGTAGTGCCGCCGATTTGAGGTTCCTACAACGCTTGCAGCAAATTCGGTTAGGAACTTCAAATCGAAAAGCAGCACTAGAATCATAGAGTTGCTACTGCCCCTTTGTTTCCGAAGTTCGTGTCAGAGCATGCTGAGATGTATCACGAACTTCGGAAACGGGGCACTAGCGCGAGAGGCGCTACGACACCTGCCTCGGCGCGAGCTTCTGGGCCACCAGCTCGATGTGGCCCCTGAGATTGTAGAGCTGGTCGGAGTAGGCACGCGGCAGCCGCAGCCGCTGCACCGCGCGGTCGATCCGCCTCAGGCCTTCGTCAACCTCGGCCCGTTGCTCGGGCGTGGGATCGTGGTCAAGCGTGAACTCGAGCTCCTTGAGCCGGTCGTACCATCGCAGCAGGCGCTGGCGGATCATCCACGTGTATAGCACCGGCAGGAAGCGGGTCAGCGGAATGGCGATCGACAGGATGGGGATGGCCAGGAAGATGATCTTGGTGGTGTTGAGGAACGCAAAGGCCGTCACCCAGAACGGAATGCCAAGACTGGCGTTGATGGGGCCGACCGCCCGCAGAATCGCAGGCAGCTCGCCCGACTTGTAATAGGCCCTGGAATCCGGATCGAGCTCGAATTCCGGATCGTTGCCATTGGGAAACTGGCCGGCACGATAGAACAGAACGGGCTCGCCCGAGGGATCGAAGCCGGGCTTGGGATTGGCCGACGCGACATGGGTCAGCAGGCTGACCAGCGCGGGGTGAAGATCCTTGCGCACGATCAGCGCCGGCGCGCCGGCGAGGAGAGTGATATCGGCTGACGGTATGTCGGGCTCGAATTCGACCGATCCGCGATACATCACGAGCTTGGACAGGAAGGGGAAGCGCGTGATGTAGGCTTCCGCCTCGGGCGAGAAATCCATGAGCAGAATGTCTGGCGCGTGCAGCAGGTCCTGAACCTTCTTGGCATCCGGGGGTAGCGCCACGAACGCGACGTCGGCGCCGTCGCCGGTGAGCGGCTTGGCGTCCGCCGGGAAGTCCTGCTCGATGAAGGTGGAGTTCTCCGCCGTCACGCCATTGGCCCGCAGCAGCAGCGCGGCGACGCGGCGCGTGCCGCTCGTGGGCGTGCCGACCATGATGCGCTTGCCCTTGAACTCGCCGAGGCTCCTCACCTGATTGGGCCCGCGATAGAAGACCCAGATCGGCTCGTAGAACAGGCGGCCCACGGATTGGATCTGCCCGACCTGCGCGTCGTGCAGCGCGCGCTCGGCCGGCGTTGCCATCCGGCCCTGCAGGCTGCCGGCAAGGCCGCCCTTTATCACGCCGCCATCGACCCTGCCGTCATCGGCGGACAGCGCCTGCAGGGTGTCGAGGCCCTGCAGATCCGGCCGCAGCTCGAGCGTGACGCCGAAGCGGGCGAGCTCGCGCTTCCAGGTCTCGGCGAGCCGCATATAGGCGCCATCGCCGCCGCCCGTAGCCATCACGATCCGCCCTGGCGGGCCGGGCTTGAAGATGACGATCGCGAGCCACAGCGCGAGAATGATGCCGACGAAGGAGCTGCCCACCACGATCAAGAACTGTCGCACGCGCTTGCCCAATACTTGTTTGCTCGACATGACTGAAGTGCCCCCCGACGCTATCGGGAGACATAGCCAAATTTTCGGCGCGCGGCCATGGGACGCGATACAGAGCGCCGTCGCGTATTGTCCGGGAACGCATTATCGGCTCGGAGCGAAATGGTCGAGTGCGGTCGATTGGATTGCAATCGCGTCTTCACGGGCTCGCCGGCCGGCTCCAGGGACCGAGGCTCACGCCCTTGGGCAGCGCCTGCTGCAGCATCATCATCTCGCCGATTGTCTCTGATGTCACAAGACCGACCAACCGGCCGGAGGGATCGACCACCGCCACCGCCGGTGCCGCCTTCTCCTGCAGGATGCGCAGCGCCTCGTCGAGGCAGCGGCGATGGCCGACGGTCGGGATCGGGCTGGTCATAGTGTCGACAACCTTGGCGGTTGGCCCGCGCTCCTTCAGCGCCCGGATGATGTCGCCGCGCCCTAAGAGCCCGACCGGCGCGCCGTTGCGATCGACCACCGGAAATTCGCTCTGGCTTGTTCGCAGCAGCGTCTGCACCGCCTCCTCGACATCCGCCTCCGGCGTCAGCGTCGCGTATTGCGTCATCATGGCGGTGCCGACCGGCACGCCCTGCGACATCGCCCGCAGCGCCACGCTGTGCGCTTCGCCGGACGCCGCGAGATAGACGAAGATCGCGATGAAGATCAGCATCGGGTTGCCGAACAGGCCGGCAAATCCGAGCGCGAAGGCGAAGCCCTGGCCGATGAAGGCCGCGATCTCGGTCGCGCGCACGAAGCCGAGCCTTGAGGCGAGCAGCGCCCGCAGCACGCGCCCGCCATCCATCGGGAACGCCGGGATCATGTTGAACAGGACCAGGAACAGGTTCACCATCGCAAGGCGGTCGACCAGCGACACCTTCGTGCTCTCGACCGCGGCCAGGTTGGCCATGTTGAGGTGCGCGCCGGCGATGAGAACCAGGCCGAAGGCGATCACGACGTTGACCAGTGGTCCCGCGATCGCGATCAGGAACTCCTCGATCGGCTTTTCCGGAATGCGCTCGAGCCGGGCGAGCCCGCCGATCGGCAACAGCGTGACGTCCGGCGTTGCCACCCCGAAGGCCCGCGCCGTGAAGATGTGGCCGAATTCATGCGCCAGCACGCAGGCGAACAGCAGTACCATGAACGCCAGACCGGACCAGGCCGCCTGCGAACCGTCCGACACCCAGCTGGCGGCGAAGATCCAGCCCAAAAACAGCAGGAAGGTGATGTGCACCCGCACCTGCGTGCCTGCGATACTGCCGATATTGAGGGACCAGAGCATGGGGAAACCTCGTGTTGGCCAAGCCAATATCAGGTAGTGACTTGACCTTGGTATTACGAGTGGCGGGGCCACATTGGGCCGTGTCAAGATGACCACGCAATATCGATTGGAGTGAGGACGATGGCCCAGAAATTGACGCCCGACGCCCGCAAGGCCGCGCTCACGCGGCTTGCCGGCTGGAGCGAGGTCAAGGACCGTGACGCCATCACCAAGACCTTCGTGTTCCGCGACTTCAGCGAAGCGTTCGGGTTCATGACGCGGGCGGCGCTGATGGCGGAGAAGCTCGATCATCACCCGGAATGGTTCAACGTCTACAAGACGGTCACGGTGACGCTCTCGACCCACGACGCCGGCGGCTTGACCGAGCTCGACATCAAGCTCGCCGAGGCCATGGACCGGCTGGCGGGCGGCTAGGCGTGGTGAGCCTGTTGGGCGTAGTGTGCTGACGGGGCGATTGTGCTGTGAGCAGACGCACTCAACGGGTACGCGCAGTCTGCTGTTGAATGTCTTGGGTTATCCAACAGACGCGACGTCACGAGCACATGTGGTCGGGGGCAGCGTTGTGCGTCGAGATGTGATCCGAACTTTGGCTACTTCGGTGCGCCGTAGGCGATCACAGCACTGCCCCCAAACTCAATTTGGCCGGGCCAGACGACAGAGTGTGAGTTGCTGAAGAGCGTGAGGTGCTGATCCGATGGTCTCGCCGCGTCGAGGGCACAGACAACCGGGCGCGATTACGGCCGGAAGTTGATGCCCAAGCGGACGACCGAAACATCGTGGCGGAACGCGGTCGTATAGGTTCCTCCGGTGGTGCTCCCGAGCGAGTCCTTGCCCAGGCCGTAATGGAGGAATTCGGCCCGTGCCGACCACTGCGGGCTGAAGATCTTCTCGATGCCGCCGCCGACGACCCAGCCTGTCGCTGTCTTGTCGAATTGCGCCCGGGCCGCGCCGGTGGGCCTCGTCCATCCGGCGTCGAAATTGGCGATTGCCAATCCGCCGGTCGCGTAAATCAGCGTGTCGCCCATCGCCCAACCCAGGCGGCCGCGGAACGAGCTCAGCCAATCAATTTTCTCATTGATGACATGACTAAAGCTGTTGCCAAATGGAAAGAAGGCTTGGGTCTTTTTCAATCCGGCCCAGCTTATGTCCGCCTCGACGCCAAACACCCAATCCCGCTGCTGCCAATTGTAGCCAATCTGTCCACCGAAAACCCCGCCGGTTGCATCCACGTCGCAGCGCGCACCCGGTACGGTGGTGCAGGTGACAATATTGATGGGGCCGGTCACGGTTTGTGATGCATCGAGCCAACCGAATCCGCCGTGCGCGCCAATGTAGAGCCCGGTCCAAGAAACGACAGGCACGAGCGGGGCCGCCTTGCGCGGCATATCGGCCGCGGACGCGGTCCCCGCCATGGCGAGCGCCGATACAGTCGACAGCAGATAGAGTTTGGTTTGCATGCCCGCCCCGACTTTCGTGACCTTACCCCGCTACAACCATAGCGTCTGCATCATAACATCTCACGCGCGAGAATGATGTTGCCCAAATACAATATGCGGCTGAAAAACGTGGCTGAAGGCGGGCTCGCCGGTCCACCCCTCGAGTCCAGCTAACCTTTTGAGTAGCCGCCGGGATCTGGCACCAAGGGCTACTCGATGCGGCTCATTGTCGGCCCATTTTTACAAGCTCCGCTAAGCGGTTCCGATCAACCTTGCCCGCCGCGTTGAGGGGTAGCGAATCGACCCGGACGAGGTGGCGTGGAACGAACGCTTGGCCTATTCGCTGCGCGCATTGGCTACGCAATACGCCGTAGTCGAGGTCGGATCGGCACACGAGCGCCGCCCACAGCTCCGGCACGCCCAATGCGTCCTTATGTGTGAACACCGCGGCCTGCGCGATGCCCGCGAATGCGCAGAGCGCTTCCTCGACCAGCTCGGGCTTGACCTTGTCGCCGCCGAGATTGAGGACCGATGCCTCGCGGCCGCGGATGATCAGCATGCCATCCGGAGTGAGAGCCCCGATGTCGCCCGGATAGAACCAGCCGCCACGGAACGCCCGCGCGGTTGCGTCCGGATTGCCGACGTAGCCGTCGACCATTTGCGCCGTGCGCGTGCGCACGATGCCTTCTTTGCCGGGTGCGAGCACGTTGTCGGCCTCGTCCACGATCTCGACCGAGGCGCCCGGTGTCACGAATCCAACCGCGCCGGGGATCTCCGCGATCAGCTGTGCGGGAGCGAACGCAATCGTGCCTGTCTCGGTCGCGCCGTAGCTCGAAAACAGGCGCGGGCACATGCGCGCGAGCACGCGCTCCGACAGCGATTTCGGCAACAAGCCTCCCGACGATACGATGTTCTCGAAGTTGCACCGGAACGCGGTGTGCATCTCGTAGAATTTCAAATACTCGGACAGCCCCGATGGAGAGGTGATCATGGTCTCAATGGAGTACAAGTCGAAAGCCTGGATGGTGCTCTCGGAACTGGCGCCGAAATAATAGATTGTTCCGCCGCGGGACAGCATGAATATGAGATAGCGAAAGGCCGGTCCGGTCGTGATGCCGAGATCGCAGAACAGCCGAGCACTGACCGCGACGCGGCTGCCTTTTGCATATTCGTTGCGCGCGCTTTTTCCCTGGACATTCCCGTGGGTAAAGCGGATCGCCTTGGCGTCGCCGGTGGTGCCGGACGTGAGCATGATTCGGCAGACTTCGTCGTCTTCGCTGCTGTGCGCCTGCGCGTGCGGGATCGAACCGCCTTCCCGCATCATCCAGCTCGGGTCAGCGAGGATGATTCGGCCGGCGTTTTCGAAGGGCTCAAGCTTGCTTGCTATTGTGGCGTGCACGCCCAATTCCTTGGGCAGCCGAGGCGTTCTTGCGGAGACCGTGATGATGCCCAATCGGGTCAGGCCGAGGATAAGGGCGGCGTGAAATATCGTGTCGCTGACGTAGATTGCGACAATGTGTCCACGTGCCAGACCCAGTGAAAGCGCCACCCCGCCGACGCTCTCCATGATACGCGCGAGTCCCGCATAGGTGACGAAATCCATCGCCGTTCCCGGGGTGCAAATCGCGATGTTATTTGGATTGATCTTGGATTGAAAAATGATCGGCTCCACGATATTCATCAGCCGCCTTAGCCTCATTGTTTCCAGCAGCGTATCACGCATCTGAAGTGAGGCTGGACATTCGCAAATTCGGGAAGCGTTTGCTATCCGCCGCCGATGGCTCGCGGTTCGCGCCATCCATACCTCTTTACAGTCCTCTGCCAGCTTGCGGCGGGGCGTGCAGGCAACCATCTTGAAGCGAGCCAGCATTGCTGCACCGGAGGAAGACGATGTCGTTTGACCAAGCCGCCTGGGAAGGGCTCGACGAGCGTACCGCGCGCCGGGCCACCCGCGACGAGGCCCGCGTCCGGCGTGGCTTCTGGAGCAAGGCCAAGCGCGTCGCCGCCAGGCTGCCGTTCGCCGAGGATCTCCTGTCCGCCTATTACTGCGCGTTCGACCGCGCGACGCCGCTGCAGGTGAGGGCCGCGCTCCTCGGCGCGCTCGCCTATTTCGTGCTGCCGGTCGATCTCATTCCCGACGTGCTGCCGGTCCTCGGCTATGCGGATGATGCCGCCGTGCTGGCGACAGCGCTGCGGCTCGTCGCTTCCCACATCCGGCCTGAGCATCGCGAGGCGGCGCGGCAAGCGCTCGCACGCGGCCTCGCGCAATAACACCGCATGGCGGCGACGAACCCCGCGATGCTGGCGCAGGCGGTCGAGGAGGCGGCCGGCCTCTATCGCCAGGGCCGGCTTGCCGACGCTGAGAAGATCTGCACCCGGGTGCTGCGGGCGCGCGGCGACTGGTTCGACGCGCTGCATCTGCTCGGCCTCGTCAAGCTGCAAGGCGGCAAGGCCGGCGCCGCCTGCACGCACCTCGAGCAGGCGCTCAAGCTCAACCCGACCTCTGCGGCGGTCATGTCCAATCTCGGCATGGCGCTCGCCGCGCTCAACCGCGACCAGGAGGCGCTGGCGATCCTCGACAAGGCGGTCGCGCTCGCGCCCGCCTCCTTGGAGGCGATCAGCAATCGCGGCAACGTGCTCCTGAAGCTTGGCCGCCCGGCCGACGCGCTCGCGGCCTTCGATGCAGCGCTCGCGCTCGCACCGGGCTTTCCCGGCGCGCTCGCCAATCGCGGCAATGCGCTCGCGGCGCTCGGGCGTTTCGAGGAGGCGCTCGCGCAGTACGATGCGGTGCTTGCGGTTGCGCCCGCGCACGCGGAGACGCAGCTCAACCGCGGCAGCGCGCTGATGGGGCTCTGCCGCCCCGCCGAGGCGGTTGCGGCCTTCGAGCGCGCGCTCGCGCTCCGGCCCGACTATGTCAAGGCGCATATCGGCCGCGGCGCCGCCCGCCAGGCGCTCAACCGGCAGCACGAGGCGCTCGCCGATTTCGAGCGCGCGCTTGCAATCGACAAGTCGAATGCCGACGCGCAGCACAACGCCGCGCTCGCGCGCCTCACGCTCGGCGACTACCGGCGCGGCTTCGAGCAATATGAGTGGCGCTGGCAGCGCAGCGGCATGCCGGCGCGCCGGCGCAGCTTCGGCAAGCCGCTGTGGCTCGGGGAGTATCCGCTCGCGCGCAAGCGCATTCTCGTCGCCGCCGAGCAGGGCCTCGGTGACTGCATCCAGTTCGCGCGCTATGTGCCGATGCTGGCGCGCTCCGGCGCGAGCGTGGTGTTGGAAACGCCGGCGCCGCTGTGCAGTCTTCTGGCGCGGCTTGAGGGTGTCACGACGGTGGTGGCGCGCGGTGATGCGCTGCCGGCGTTCGACGTCTATTGCCCGGCCGGCAGCCTGCCGCGCGCGCTACGCACCGAGGTGTCAACCATTCCGGCCGCGATTCCCTATTTGCGGGCGAGCGAGGAGCGCGTCGCAACATGGCGCGAGCGCATCGAGCGCCTGCCCTCGCCGCGCATCGCGGTGGTCTGGTCGGGCAGCGCCGACCACGCTAACGACCGCAATCGCTCGCTGGCGCTGCGCCAGCTCAAGCCGCTCGTCGCGCTCAAGGCGGGCGTCGTCAGCGTCCAGCGCGAATTGCGCGCGGCCGATGCCGAGGAATTGGCGCGGCTGCCCGCGCTGACGCATGTCGGCGATGCGCTTGCCGACTTCGACGACACCGCCGCCGTGCTGGCGCTCGTCGATCTGGTCATCACGGTCGACACCTCGGTGGCGCATCTGGCGGGCGCGCTCGGCCGGCCGACCTTCGTGCTGCTGCCGTTCTGTCCCGACTGGCGCTGGATGCTCGAGCGCGCGGATTCGCCCTGGTATCCGACCCTGCGGCTGTTCCGGCAGCCGGCCGTGGCCGACTGGGACAGCGTGGTCGCGCGGGTCGCTGAGGCGGTGCGGGCCTTGGAACCCGGCGGGTTTTCCACAACCCCTCCTTCGGACCAGAGCCCTCGCCCATAAGGCCAACTATAAGGCGGATATGAGCTTCGGCGAGAGCGAGCTGCAGTGCGGTATACCGCCGCCTTCACATTGCCGAATTCGCTGAATATTCCGCGCCTTAGCGGGGCGTTGTGTGGACCACGGAGGCGGCCGATGCTGGCCAAGGGACTGCTGCTGTGGACGACGGTAACGCTCGCCCTTGCCGCGATGTCGGGGGGCGTCAGCGCGCAGGGCGATCAGCCGAACCTGCTCGGCAGCTATGGCGACTGGGGCGCCTATGCGGCCACCCCCGGCGGTAAGAAGGTCTGCTTTGCGCTGTCGAAGCCGAAATCGTCGCAGACCAATCCGCCCGGCCGCAAGCGCGATCCGGCCTTTCTGTTCGTGTCCACGCGCCCGGCCGAGAACGTGCGCAACGAGGTCTCGGTCATCATCGGCTACCCGTTCAAGGAAAGCTCGGATGCGATCGCCGAGATCGGGCCGGCCAAGTTCGCGATGTATACCCAGAAGGACGGCGCCTGGATCAAGAACATGGCCGAGGAGGCGCGCATGCTCGACGCCATGCGCAAAGGCTCCGACCTGACCGTCAAAGGCACGTCGGCGCGCGGCACGAGCAGCACCGACCAGTTCTCGCTCAAGGGGCTTCCCCAGGCGCTCGATCGCACCGCGCAGGAGTGCAAGTAAGCGAGTAGCGAATAGTGGATGCGAATAGCGAATAGCGAATAGCGAATAGCGAATAGCGAATAGCGAATAGCGAAT
>DAIUEP010000154.1:0-2537 GCA_036845065.1 Xanthobacteraceae bacterium
TATAAATGTCCTTACGCAATGTGGCGATCATCGCCCATGTCGACCATGGCAAGACCACCTTGCTCGACCGCCTGCTGCAGCAATCCGGCGCCTTCCGGGAGAACCAGCGGGTGGCCGAGCGCGCGATGGATTCCAACGACCTGGAGCGCGAGCGCGGCATCACGATTCTCGCCAAGTGCACCTCCCTGCTCTGGAAGGACACCCGCATCAACATCGTGGACACGCCGGGCCATGCCGACTTTGGCGGCGAGGTCGAGCGCATCCTCAACATGGTGGATGGCGCGCTCGTCCTGGTCGATGCCGCCGAAGGCCCGCTGCCGCAGACCAAATTTGTGGTCTCCAAGGCGCTCAAGGTCGGGCTCAAGCCGATCGTGGTGATCAACAAGGTTGACCGGCCGGACGCGCGCGCCACCGAGGTGGTCAACGAGGTGTTCGATCTGTTCGCGGCGCTCGATGCATCCGAGGAGCAGCTCGACTTTCCGATTCTGTACGGCTCCGCCAAGGAAGGCTGGATGGCGGAAAGCCCGGCCGGGCCGAAGGACGCCGGCATGGCGCCCTTGTTCGATCTCATCGCCCGCCACGTTGCGCCGCCCACGGTGGAGGATGGACCGTTCCGCCTCCTGGGCACGATCCTCGAGGCCAATCCCTATCTGGGCCGTCTGGTCACCGGCCGCATCACCTCGGGCAAGATCACGCCGAATCAACCGGTGAAGGTGCTTGACCGCACCGGCCGGCTGATCGAGCAGGGTCGCGTGACCAAGGTGCTCGCCTTCCGCGGGCTCGAGCGCACATCGGTCGAAGAGGCGGAAGCCGGCGACATTATCGCGGTCGCGGGGCTGCCCGAGGCGACCGTATCGCACACGATTTGCGCGCCCGAGGTCGACGCACCGTTACCGGCACAGCCAATCGATCCGCCCACGCTCGCCATGACGTTTCGCGTCAACGATTCCCCGCTCGCCGGGACCGAAGGCGACAAGGTGACCGGCCGGATGATTCATGACCGCCTGTTCCGCGAAGCCGAAGGCAACGTGGCGTTGCGGGTAAGCGAATCCGCCGAACGCGACGCCGTCGAGGTCGCCGGCCGCGGCGAGCTGCAGCTCGGCATTCTCATCGAGACCATGCGGCGGGAAGGCTACGAGCTGTCGGTCTCGCGCCCCAAGGTGTTGTTCGAGCGCGATTTGGAGACCGGCGAGCTGCGCGAACCGATCGAGGAGGTCGTGATCGACGTCGACGAGCAGTTCTCCGGCGTGGTCGTGCAAAAAATGACGGAGCGCAAGGCCGAGATGATCGAGATGCGCCCCTCTGGCGGCGGTCGTGTTCGACTTGTGTTCTATGCCCCCACGCGCGGGCTGATCGGCTACCAGGGCGAGCTCCTGACCGACACCCGCGGTACCGCCGTGCTCAACCGGGTGTTCCACGGCTATGCCCCGCACAAGGGCGACCTGCTGGGTCGCCGCAACGGCGTGCTGATTTCGACCGACGGCGGCGAGGCGGTCGCCTATGCGCTGTGGAATCTCGAGGACCGAGGCCCGATGATGATCGAGCCGGGCTGGAAGGTCTACCGCGGCATGATCGTGGGCGAGCACACGCGCGGCAACGACCTCGAGGTCAACGTCCTGAAGGGCAAGAAGCTGACCAACATCCGAACGCACTCGAAGGACGAGGCGGTGCGCCTCACGCCACCGATCCGCATGACGCTCGAACGGGCGCTCGCGTATATCACGGATGATGAATATGTCGAAGTGACTCCGAAATCGATCAGGCTGCGCAAGAAGTTGCTCGATCCCAACGAGCGCAAGAAGGACGAGCGGCGGCGCGAAGCCGAGCGGGTCTGAGGCGCAAGCACAACCTCCACGTCGATCTTAGACACATCCGCGAACAAATTGATTCGCCACAACTTGTGTGTGGGGCGGCAGGCAACTGGGCCGCTGGCCCAGTCACGGGCGCGATCATGACCGCGCCGACCATCTCTCGGGAAAGGCTGCGGAAAATTCTTTGCCAAGCGTGTCGCGGCTGCAACATACCTCCAGGCAACGAACAAATCTGGAGTTTTTGTCACACCTGAGTCGAAATCGATCGCGCCGGGTGGCCAATGGCTCACATTGTTAAGCTATAATTAAACATGACCCTTGAAGGGCGCCGAGGCACTTGCTTGTATCGTTCGCATGAGCACGATCCTGATCGAAGTCCGCCGCGCCAAGCCGTCCGATGCGACGGCGATCGCGGCTACGCATGATGAAGCTTGGCGCACCGCATACCAGGGAGTGATCCCTGGACCGGAGCTCGACAAGCTCATCAATCGCCGCGGCCCGACGTGGTGGGAAGGTGCGATCCGGCGGGGCAGCCGCATCGCCATTCTGGTTTTCGGCGACACAGTGGCAGGTTACGCCAATTACGGGCGCAACCGCGCACGCAGTCTGTATTACGACGGCGAGGTTTATGAGCTTTATCTGCGGCCCGAATTCCAGGGTCTTGGCTTCGGCCGCAAGCTGTTTCAGGCGGCGCGGCGCGATCTCGCTCAAAGCGGAATGAACAGC
>DAIUEP010000154.1:2637-12054 GCA_036845065.1 Xanthobacteraceae bacterium
TCAATCGTCCGACTTCGGCCGCTCGAAGGTCGGCGGCGGCAGCCCCGCAAGCGCGCAGGCGGCACGCACCGTGTTGGCCAGGAGACACGCGATGGTCATCGGGCCGACGCCGCCGGGCACCGGCGTGAGCGCGCCCGCGACGTCACGCGCTTCGGCGAACGCAACGTCGCCCACGATGCGCGACTTGCCACCCTCGCCCGGCACGCGATTGATGCCGACGTCGATCACGGTCGCGCCCGGCTTGATCCAGTGGCCGCGCACCATCTCGGGCCGCCCGACTGCCGCGAACAACAGGTCGGCGCGGCGACACACCTCCGGCAGGTCGCGCGTCTTGGAATGCGCGATGGTCACGGTTGCGTTCTCGGCCAGCAGGAGCTGGACCAGCGGCTTGCCGACGATGTTGGAGCGACCGATCACCACCGCCTCGAGCCCCTCCAGCGACGGCTGCACCGTCTTCGCCAGGATCAGGCAGCCGAGCGGCGTGCACGGCACCAGCGCCGGCAGGCCGGTGGTGAGCATGCCGGCATTGGTCGGGCTGAAGCCGTCGACGTCCTTGCGCGGATCGATTGCGGCGACGATCTTCTGGGCATCGATATGGGCGGGCAGAGGCAGCTGCACCAGGATGCCATGCACCACCGGGTCGGCGTTGAGCCGGCCGACCAGCGCCAGAAGCTCGGTCTCGCTCACCGTCTCAGGCAGGCGGTGGTCGAACGAGCGCATGCCGCTGCCGACCGCCATCTTGGTCTTGCTGCCGACATAGACCTCGCTCGCCGGATTGCTGCCCACCAGCACGACCGCCAGCCCCGGCACCAGGCTGCGGTCACGCGCCAGGCGATGCGAGGCGTCCGCCACCCGGCCGCGCAGCTCGGCCGCAATCGCCTTACCGTCGATGATCTTCGCGGTCATGCGCGCCCCCAAAGAGATCAAATGCTTAGCCGATCGCGATGATCTTCTCCAGCGCCGCCGCGAGCGTGCGCCCCTCGCCCGCGACGGTGAGGCGCTTAATCCTTGCAGTATTGCCGGCCACCAGAGCGACCGCCCGCGGCGCAACCCCGAGCGACCGCGCAACGAGCCGGATCAGCGCGGCATTGGCCTCGCCCTCGCTCGCCGGCGAGCGCACCCGCGCCTTAAGCACGCAGCGCCCGTCCGCCAGCACCTCGATGCCGTCGATCGCGTCGCGGCCGCCTCTGGGCGTAAGTCGGACGGTCAGCAGGACACCGGCCGCCGCCACCGTCCAGGGGCGCGCGGACATGCCGCTCAGAACACGTTGGGTATGATGTAGAGCCTGATGACGTAGCGAATGAATATGATGATGAAAACCAGGACCAGCGGCGAGAGGTCGATACCGCCAAGATTGGGCATGCGCCGGCGGATCGGCCGCAGCGCCGGCTCGGTGATGCGGTAGAGGAAGTCCGCCACCATGCCCACGAACTGATTGCGCGTATTGACCACATTGAAGGCGACGAGCCACGAAAACACCGCCGCCGCGATCAGCAGATAGATGTAGAGCTCGAGGGCAAGGTCGATGACCAGGAAAAGGGCGCGCATCGGGCAGTTGGCTCGTTGAAAGCGGTGGGCCACATGTAGCGGGCTTGCCGCCCGCGAACAAGCGGGGCCGCCCAAGCCCTCTGTGAGTCAACGCGGAACGTCCTTGGCTTATTGACAGCGCAGGGGGGCAGCCCTAAATGGCCGCTACCCACGCAACGGGCACGCCCCGTTGCCCTCTTGGGGCCGTAGCTCAGCTGGGAGAGCGCCTCGTTCGCAATGAGGAGGTCAGGGGTTCGATCCCCCTCGGCTCCACCAGCCTTCGCGGCTGCGCAGCTTCGACTGGCAAGCCACCTTGCAAGCGCAGCCGCGAAGGCTGCCCGCCGTAGCCCGGCAGGGCGAAGGCGGGCCGCAGCCCCGGTCGCCAAAATCCCCTATAATGCTTCCTGGGTATAATGCTTCCCGGGCGGCCCCCGCCGCCCGCACATGTCTGCCGCCGGGACTTGTCCTCCTGCCATGACCTCACCTGAGTCCGCGCCGGCCTCCCTGCTCCAGCACCGGCCATTCGTTCTCTATTGGAACGCGCGCATCTCATCGGCGATCGCGTTCCAGATGGTCGGCGTGTCGGTCGCCTGGCAGATGTACACCATCACCGGCAGCGCCTTCGATCTCGGCCTGGTCGGCCTTGCCCAGTTCCTGCCCGCGACCGTGCTGATCCTGGTCGCCGGGCAACTTGCCGACCGCTACGACCGCCGGCTGATCCTGCAGCTCTGCCAGGGCGTCGAAGGCGCGGCCGCGGCTGCGCTCGCCTATGGCACCTTCACCGGGACGATCACCAAGGAGTTCATCCTGGTGGCGGTGTTCTGCCTGGGCGCGGGGCGCGCCTTCGAGGCGACCACCAGCCAGGCGCTGCTGCCCGCCGTGGTACCGGCCGGGCTGTTTCCGCGCGCGGTCGCGGCCTCCTCGGTCACGACCCAGGTGGCAACCATCTCAGGCCCCGCGATCGGCGGCCTCCTTTATGCGGTGAGCCCGACCCTCGTGTATGCGATCTGCACCGTCCTGTTCCTGTGCGCGACGCTGCAGCTCGCGTTCCTGCGCCCGGAACGGGTCGCCTCGACGCGGCCGCCGCTGACCTTCGCGACCTTCTTCGCCGGCCTGTCCTACATCCGGCAGAACCGCATCCTGCTCGGCGTGATCATGCTCGACCTGTTCGCGGTGCTGCTCGGCGGCGCCACCGCGCTGCTGCCGATCTACGCGAAGGACGTGTTCCAGGTCGGGCCCTGGGGGCTCGGCCTGCTGCGCTCGGCGCCCGCGATCGGGGCGCTGATCAGCCTTGCGGTGCTCACGCGCGCGCCGCTGCAGGAGCGCATCGGCCGCATCGAGTTCACCGCGGTCGCGGTGTTCGGCGTCGCCACCATCGTGTTCGGGCTGTCGGGCTCGTTCTGGGTATCGATGCTGGCGCTCGCGGTCCTGGGCTCGGCCGATTCCGTCAGCGTCGTGATCCGGATGACGCTGGTCCAGATCGAGACCCCGGACGATCTGCGCGGCCGGGTGAGCGCGGTCAACTCGCTGTTCGTGAGCATGTCGAACCAGATCGGCGACTTCCGCGCCGGCACGGTGGCGGCTTGGCTCGGCACCACGCCGGCGGTTCTGGTCGGCGGCATCGGCACGCTCGTCGTGGTGGCGGCCTGCATCCGCGCCTTTCCCGAGCTCTATCGCATCGAGAGCTTCCGCAACGGCAAATAGCAGGCGCCCGTGCGCTGATTGCCGATGCAGGACCGGGCGGCTACTCTGGCGCTCGCGCACAAGAACGACGCGCAGGAGCCAACGGAATGACGACGCGCGAGCTCAACGATGTCCTGACGCTGACCGGGCCCGGCACCGCGATGGGCAACCTGTTCCGGCGCTACTGGATCCCGGCGCTGTTGTCCGAGGAACTGCCGGAGCCGGATTGCGCGCCGGTGCGGGTCAAGCTCCTGTCGGAACGCCTGCTCGCGTTCCGCGACACGCAGGGACGGATCGGCCTGATGGACGAATTCTGCGCCCACCGCGGCGTGTCGCTCTGGTTCGGGCGCAACGAGGAGAACGGGCTGCGCTGCCCCTACCATGGCTGGAAATACGACGTGACCGGGCAATGCACCGAGGTTCCCTCCGAGCCGGAGGAAAGCGGCTACTGCCGCAAGATCAAGCTCACGTCATACCCCTGCGTCGAGCTGGGCGACGTGATCTGGACCTATATGGGGCCACCCGAGCTCAAGCCGCCGCTGCCGGGTTTCGAATGGGCGCTGGTTCCGCAGGCGCATCGCTTCGTCACCAAGCGCACGCAGGAGTGCAACTACCTGCAGGCGATGGAGGGCGGCATCGATTCGGCGCATGTCTCGTTCCTGCACCGGCACGATTTGCGCAGCGATTCGCTGCATGTGAGCCGCGGCGCCGAGCTGACGCGCGAGACCGAGGTGCGCTTCGAGGTGATCGAGACCGACGGCGGCATGATCATCGGGGTGCGCCGGCAGGCCGAGCCCGGCCATCTCTACTGGCGGATCACGCAATGGATCATGCCGTTCCACACCATGATTCCGCCTTACGGCGACAACGCGCTCAACGGCCACGCCTTCGTGCCGACCGACGACGAGAGCTGCATGTCGTGGTGCTTCACGCATCATCCGACGCGGCCGCTCACCGAGCACGAGCTTCACGTCATGCGCAACGGCGGCGGCATCCACGTCAACCTGATCCCAGGCACGTTCCGCCCGGTGGTCAACAAAGACAACGACTACATGATCGACCGCGCGGCGCAGAAGGCGAACAAGACCTATTGCGGCGTCAAGGGCATCGCCATGCAGGACGCGGCCGTGCAGGAAAGCATGGGGCCGATCCAGGATCGCACCAAGGAGAACCTGGTCTCGACCGACAACGGCGTCATCATGGCGCGCGTGCGGCTGCGCAAGGCAGCGCTCGCCGCGCAGCAGGGCAAGGCGCCGGACGGCCTTGATCCCAGGACGCATGCGGTGCGCTCGGCCTCGATCGTGCTGCCGGAAGGCGTGAGCTTCCACGAAGGAGCGGCCGACGCGCTGAAGGCGCGCGAAGGCGCCGAGCCGATATCGGTGTGAACAGCGGCGTTACTCTAGGCGCGTCATGCACTCTCCGCGTCATGCCCGCGCTTGTCGCGGGCATCCATGTCTTGCTTGTTTGCAGGACAAAGAAAGACGTGGATGCCCGGCACAAGGCCGGGCATGACGAGTCAAACATCAAGCGTTCTGCCGTTCGCTAGCATCCGCAACGTCATGCGCCTTGCCGCCGAGCGGACGTCTTGCCGCGCCCCACAATTGCGTCCTGCAGGAAGTTCACGAAGTCGATGGTCTTGGCCGGCAGGTGCTTGGCTTTCGAATAGTAGGCGCACACACGTTCCGGCGAGGACGTCGCCGCCTCGAAGATCGCTTCCAGCAACTTGTTGGCCAGCTCGCCTTTCACCGCGTGGTGGGGAACGCGCACGATGCCATGGCCCTGCAGCGCGATCGGGACGAGAACGTCCGCGCTGTTCGATGACAGGGTGCCTTTCACCGGCACGAGGAGCGGCCGCGAGGCCACCTGAAACGGCCAGTCCTTCGGCGCGGTGGACAGATTGACGAGACAATTGTGGTCGCGCAGATCGTGCGGCGTCTTCGGCCGGCCGCAGCGCTGGAAATAGACCGGCGACGCGCAGACGACGTGCGCAATGCCTCCGAGATCGCGATCGACCAAGCCGGGCACGGTCGGCTTGGTGCTGGCAATGATGACGTCAAATCCATCATCCACCGAATTGACGTTGTCGGGTGCCGCGAAAAGGTGGATGCGCAGGCTCGGATAGCGGCCGACGAACTCCAGGATCAGAGGGGCGAGCACGCAGCGGGCGTAGTCGCTGGTCGCCTGCACGCGCAGCGTTCCATAGGGCCCGGTCTGGAGATTGCGGGTCTTGACCACATAGTCGTCGAGGGTTGCCAGCATTTGTAGGCAGTTCTGAAACAGCTCCTCCCCGACGTCCGTCAGCACAATGCCGTGGGTGGAGCGGGTCAACAGGCTGAAACCGAGAGCCTCCTCCAGCTCCTTCATGCGCTTGCTGACGACCGACGGTGTGGTGCGCAGATCCGCCGCGGCCTTGGTGAAGCTCAAGCGCTCCGCCACCCGCACGAAGGTGTTGAGCTTGTTCAAGTCTCTCAGCGCTGCCGTCAGAGACATCTCGCGTGTCCTTCCGCGCTTTGCTTGCCTGATCGAAGTATCCCGCAATCTTGAGGCGGCGATATCCGAACATTAACTGTGTTGGTAACGCCTCAGCCTGACACGAACAAGTTATTCCAGGGGCTAAGGCGCGCTTCGACTTGCCCTTTGCTGGCCGGATGGGGGCCACTCTCCCGGCAACAACAGTTGTTCTCACAAACGGGCTACCAGATTTCGTGCAATCCCGTAACATCCATGGCTCGGTCGACGACGACAGGTCCGCTCAGCGTCAGGAGGAACAACCATGATCAAGGAATATCACTATGACCACCTCATCCGCTGGCCGCGCGGCGAGCGCGCCGCGGTGTTTCTGACGTTCGATTTTCAGGGCGGCGAGGACGTCAAGCCGGACAAGAACGGCTTTCTCAACTACGAGATGTGGAGCCAGGGCGAATACGGCCCGCACCACGCGATCTACCGCCTGCTGCGGATCCTCAAGGAAGAGAACATCAAGGCGACGTTCCTGACCTGCGGCGCGATCGCGGAGCGGTTTCCGGAAGCCGTCCAGGCGATCCTCGAGCACGGCCATGTGGTGGAAGGTCATGGCTACAATCACGAGATCGCCCGCTACCTGCCGCGCGATGAAGAAGACAAGGTGATGAAGAAGACCATCGCCATGATCCAGAAGCGCACCGGCCGACGGCCGCATGGCTGGCGCTCCTGCACGCAGAGCACCAATACGCTCGAGCTGCTGATCGAGAACGGCTTCACCTTCAACACCAACTGCTTCCATGAGGAGCTGCCGTTCCTGTACGAGAAGGACGGCAAGGTCATCGTCGAGCTGCCGCGGCAGCCGTTCGGCGACGGCACGCTGTTCGGCCACCGCCATGGCGAATACGGCAATCCGTTCCACGGGCTCGAGACCTGGAAAGCCTATTTCGACGAGCTCTATTCGGAGAGCAGCGTCGAGCGCCCGAAATACATCCCGTTCACGTGCCATCCCTACATCATCGGGCGGCCCGGCCGCACGCTCGCCTTGCGCGGGATCATTCATCACATGAAGAAGGCCAACGTCTGGTTCGCGACCGGCATTGAGCTCGCCGAGTGGTGTCTCAACGACGTCTTCAAGGCTGAATGCAGCAAGCTGTCGCTGAAGTCGGCGGGCTGACGGCGACTGAATAGCAATTGCCTGCATTGCTGCGCCGGCGCCTGACCCCAGGCGCTGGCTGACGATCCAAGCGGCGTATAAAGGGACACGTCCAATGACACGCTCCGCCGGAATCCTTCTCGCCGTCGCCTTGACGTGGGCAGCGGCGCCGCAAGCCAACGCCGACCCGATCGCCGATTTCTATCGCGGCAAGTCGCTGCGCATGCTGATCGGCTATGGGCCGGGCGGCGGCTATGATCTCTACGGGCGCCTGGTCGCCGAATTCCTGCCGCGCCACATCCCGGGCAATCCCATGATCGTGCCGCAGAACATGCCGGGTGGCGGCAGCTTCGTGGCCGCCAAGTTCATGGCCGAGGCCGCGCCCAAGGACGGCACCGTGTTCGGCAGTCTCGCGCAGACGCTTGCGCTCGACAGCATGACCAACGCCGCCACCAAGCTCGACATCACCAAGTTCAGCTATCTCGGCCGCGTCGTCACCAATATCGACACCGGCGTGGCGTTGCCGAGAAGCGGCATCAAATCGTTCGACGACGTGCGGGCGAAGCAATACGTCGTCGGCACCTCGGGCGGCGGCTCGACCACGGTGCTGTTTCCCACCGCGCTCAACGCCTATGCGGGCGCCAAGTTCAAGCTGGTGCGCGGCTATTCGGGCACGACCGACATCCAGTTGGCCATGGAGCGCGGCGAGGTCGACATCGTGGGCGCCTATGGGCTGCCCGGCATCATGGTCAGCCAGCCCGGCTGGGTGACGCGCGCAGAAGCGACGTTCCTCTACCAGGCCGCGCTCAAGCGCCATCGGCTGATCCCGAACGTGCCGACGCTGCCGGAGCTCGCGGTCAGCGACGAGGGCCGCGTGATCCTGCATGCGGCGGCCTCGACCGGCGAGTTCGGCCGCTCGATCCTGACCACGCCGGGGGTGCCGGCGGATCGGCTGGCCGCGCTGCGGACGGCCTTCACGGCGATGCTGAAGGACCCGGACTTCCTCGCCGCCGCCGAGAAGCGCAACCTGATGATCGACCCGGGCTCCGGCGAGGAGATGGACGCGCTGGTGCGCGAGACGCTCAAGCTGCCGCAGGACGTCGCGGTGCGCATCGGCAAGATGATGGAGTGAGGGGTGGCCTCGCCCGCCCGCCAGTTACCGTGGTCGGCTGAGGCACGAAAAAGTGCCGTGAGTATACGACATCACATTGATCGAACGCTGGCCGCCAGTCGTGATTGCTAGTCGGCGATTTGAGAGAGTGTCTGTTGCCTGCGTCAGCCTCAGCTATCGTGGACATGTCCGGAGCTGGGGTGTCAACAGGAGTGCCGCGCCAGTGCTGGGCACGGTGGGTTGTGACCCCTTCCGGACTCTTGCACCGCAGCACGCACTCTCTTTATTCCTTTATTCAATCACCTCTTCCGCGCGTACCATTACGATGTCCGGCACGGTGGGTATTGTAGGCGTAGTGGACGCGGCAGGCCATTGAGATTCCGGCGCTTTTGACCCAACTTCGGCCACTGACCCGTCGGTGACACCGCTAATCAATCCGGCCTGATGCCAGCGAACTTCGTGCAGGCGCAGACGTTCGAGAAAGGGCTTCCGTAGAATGACCTATGAGTGGTGGCAACTCATAGGTCCCGGGAAGGTCTCCGTTAGAACGGGTCTGTTCCGTGGGGGACGTGCAGAATTCCTTCGGTTGGCAGACTGGGCTTAAACTGTTTATGACAACCCTCGCACACGTCTACGAGCGCATCTCCGGCGCTGCGCAAAGCCATTTGGCTCTTGGCATCGACCGCGCGCTTCACAGCGACTCCAGCGTCCCTCAACTTTACCGACCACTCTTGCCATGCGGGCGAAATCACCCAGCCTCTGTCGGCTTGCCCTGTGCCGCCAAGGGAGACCAAGGTCGCAGCAGCTTGTAGTTGATATGCATGCTCATTGACGTTTCGCCACTCGCGACCAGTCAGAGCGGTGCCCTTATTGCTAGCCTCCCAAATACTATGGGCGACATCATCAACCACGGTTACCATCAGCGCATTAATGCTTATCGAAAGAGGCAGGAACGACGGTTGAGTGCCTTGCTGAGCGGCACTCTCACTCCACCCAATGACGCTTAACGCGCTCACCCCGGCCACCGATAATGCCGCGACGAACATCCGCATTTGTCGGTACGACATCTTCATTTTTCCACACCTCTGCTGCGCGAACGCCCGACCTTCGCTGCGATCGGCCGTGGCTTTTCCGGGAAGTTATTGCTCAGGTATTGCTGATCCTGGGGCACCGGTCGGAATTTCAGTTCGGCAAGTTTTTAAGAAGTTCGAATGAAAAACATTGCGCTGGATCAAAAAGGCTTAAAAACTCAAATTTTCTCATCGACTGGACCGCCCTGACCCTGGCCCAATGCAAGACCAATACAACGCTACCTATGGGGCGGGTTCGGTCGAGCCGATGCCGTCATCCTGGATTTGTTGCAGTTGCTCTCGATCGGTTATGGCCCTGACCGACGATTCACGTTCGTCTGCCCTTGCGCCGCTGTTGGGGGACAAGCGGACTCGCTATGCTCATTCTGAGTTTAGGCGAGTCTGACCCA
>DAIUEP010000155.1:0-12017 GCA_036845065.1 Xanthobacteraceae bacterium
GCGCTCGTCGGTCAATCAATTTGAGGTTTGGTATAAGACGTGGATGCCCGCGACATAAGCGCGTTCACGCGCGTCTTTGACGCGCTATGCGCGGGCATGACGGTCGAGCCATCAGCCGAGAATCGACTGCAAAGCGAGCGACGTGCACTACAGCATCAAATCCTTCTGGTCTTCGTTCCCGAACATCGCAGCGCCAAAGGTGCGGCCGATCGACTCGTATTGATTGGAGATGTGCTGGCGACCGGCGGTGATGTCGGCGAGGACACGGCCGAACGGCAGGTCGGCGTAGAGCCCGGCACCGCCTGCGGCCTTGAACAGCCGCGCGGCAAGAACGCTGCAACGCTCGCCGACCAGCGCCGAATGAAACTTGTACGCGACCCGCTCGCGCAGCGGCGGCAGCGCGCCGCGCTCCGCATAGGCCCGCAGGTTGTCCAGATTGCGGAACAGGATCGTCTTCATCTCGTCGATCGCGGCCGCGACCTCGGCCACCACCAGCTGCACGCTCGGATCATCCACGGCGCGCGCGCCGCGCGCGACACGCACGCTACCATAGCGCAGGAATGCGTCGAGCATGCCCTGCAGCGCGCCCAGCGCCGGCGTGGAAACGCCGCGAAAGAAAATCTGGCCGAAGATGAAGCGATAGAGCGAAGACTTGTTCAGCGCCTGTCCGGGACCGACGCCGTTGAAATTGTCGATCCAGCGCAGGCGCCGATAGTCGGGCACGAAGGCATCCTTCACCACGATATCATGGCTGCCGGTCGCCTTGAGGCCGGAGACGCGCCAGGTGTCCTCGATCTCATAGTCGCCGCGCGGGACCAGGAAGATGCTGCGGTCGCCCGGCCGGCCATCCTCCGCCGGGGTGCCGCCGAGATAGGCCCAGCCGCAGTGCTCGCAGCCGCTCGAGAACTTCCAGCGCCCGGAAAGCCGAAAGCCGCCCGCCGCCGGGACGGCGGTGCCGGTCGGCATCAGCGAGGAGCAGATGAGGACGGTATCGTCCTTCCCCCATATCTCCCGCGCGGCGCGATCGTCGAACAGGCCCATCAGCCAGGGATGCAGCCCGACGACGCCATAGACCCAGGCTGTCGACATGCAGCCTTCCGCAAGCGCGAGCTGCACGTCGAAATAGGTCGCCGGGTCCATCTCGTAGCCACCCCAGCGCTTGGGCTGGAACACGCGGAACAGTCCTGCCGCCTTCATGTCCGCGATCGTTTCGTAAGGCACGCGACGATCCTGCTCGGCCTTGGCGGCACGCGCCGCGAGCGTGGCGGTGAGCGTGCGGGCACAGGCGATCAGGTCCGCTGGCGTTGCTCCATCGGGTTTCGAGTCCTTGCTCGCATGCATCTGCTTCCGTCAGCTCCCAAGATCAAAACCCGTCAAAACAGCTCGAAATATTCCTTCTGCTCCCACTCGGTTACTTCCGCGTGGTAGCGCGCGAGCTCGGCCCGCTTGATGGTGATGTAATAGTCGACAAACTCCTGGCCGAAGCCTTCGGCAAAGCAGCGGTCCTCAGCCAGCGCGGCCAGCGCCTCCTCGAGGGTCTTGGGCAGCAGCGGCGCCTCGCTTTCGTAAGGCGTATCCGCCGATGGTCCGGGGTCGAGCTTGCGCGCGACGCCATCGCGGCCGGTGACGATCTGCGACGCCATATAGAGATACGGATTGGCCGCCGGCTCCCCGATCCGGTTCTCAAGCCGCGTCGCCGGGTCGCCTGGCGCACCAATCACGCGGATCATGGCGCCGCGATTGTCGCGCCCCCAGATCACACGATCGGGCGCGAGCGCATAGGCGCGATAGCGCTTGTAGCCGTTGATCGTCGGCGTGGTGAAAGCCGCCGCCGCGCGCGCATGCGCAAGCAGCCCGGCGAGGTATTGGCGGCCGAGCGGCGACAGCGGCGCGTTCTTAGCCATGAAGGCGTTGGCGCCGCCACCCCGCTCGCGCAGCGACTGATGCAGGTGCCAGCCGCTCGACATGACGTTGGGCAGCTTCGGGCGGCACATGAAGCTCGCAAGATAGCCCTGCCGACGACACGCCTGCTTCACGGCGCTACGGAACAGCATCATCGTGTCGGCCGGCGCGAGCCCGACCTGCGGATGGAACGTGAATTCACACTGGCTCGGCCCAAGCTCGATCTCGACCGACCGCAATGGCAAGCCAAGCGCCACCACGTCGCGCCGCACGATCTCCAGGATCGGCTCGATCTGATCGAAACGCGTCTCGGTGAGATACTGATAGCCCGGCGCCAGCATGCTCACCCGCGGCGCCTCGCCCGGCCAGGTCGCATCGGCCGGATCGAGCCGCGGATCGACGAGCTTGAACACATGGAACTCGACCTCGAGCCCGGCCATGTAGTCAAAGCCCGCCTCAGCGAGCCTGCGCAACACATTGCGATAGAGATGGCGGGTGGAGAACGGCACCGGCGCCCCGTTCTGGAAATAGATGTCGCACAGCACCCAGCCGGTCTTCGGCGCCCACGGCAGAACGCGGAACGTGGTGGGGTCGGCGATCATCACGAAGTCGGCGCCGCCTTCCATCTCCGGCATGCCAAAGCCGCCGCCGGGGGTGAAGACCGCAAACACGCTGCGGTGCGAGGTGTCCTTGGCAAGAAGCGTGGTGGTGATGGTGCAGCCGTTGCGCATCGCGCGCGCGGCGTCGGGAGCCATCACCTGCTTGCCGCGCAGGATGCCATGCTGGTCGGGGAACGAGAGGCGCACCACCTCCAGGCCCTGCTCCTCGATCAGTCGCTCGGCTTTGCGGGCCGCCTCGAACTGCTCCTCGCTCCACAGCCCATGGCGCTCGACGAAGCTTCCTGCGGCCGATCGTTCCTGGGATGTCGACATGACGGGCTTTCGGCGTTCGTTCGTCCGAAGACTAGTTGATCCGTTCGCGGCGGGCTACCGCTTCCGCCTTGAGCAGCGGCCTTGCACCGGCGGAGCGCCACGTCCAAGCTCCGTTCCGATTGCACCTTAAAGGATCACGGTCATGAACAGGTTGTCGGTGCTGCGCACGTTAACCCTCATTGTGCTGGCGTTCTGCTGCGCTTCACAGGCCGCCTCGGCGCAGGGCAGGCCCGAGTTCATCAACTTCCAAGGCCGGACCAAAGGCGCGCTCTACAAGCCCGACGCCGGCCCGGCTCCCCATGTCGGCATCCTGGTGATGCACCGCACCTCGAACTATCTCGCTCACCGCGCCTGCACCGAGCTCTCCCGGCGTGGCTTCCTGATGCTGTGCATGAACACCCGCTACGAGAACAACGAGGCGGCGGTCGACTTCGAGAAGTTGCCGCTCGACGTCAAGACCGGCGTCGAATTCTTGCGCCGGCAGAGCGGGATCAGCAAGGTCGTGCTGTTCGCCCACAGCGGCGGCGGACCGCTGATGGCGCTGTATCAGGCGGTGGCGGAGAAAGGCCCATCCTATTGCAAGGGTTCCGACAAGCTCACCGAATGCGGCGACGACCTGGCCGACCTTCCGCGCGCCGACGGCATCGTGTTCGCCGACGCCCACCCGGGCAACTCGATCAACACGCTGCGCGGGCTCAACCCCGCGGTCGCCAACGAGAGCAACCCGCCCGACGCATCGCTCATCGCCGAGCTCAATCCGTTCGACCCGAAGAACGGCTTCAATCCGAACGGGCCGTCGAGCTACTCTCCGGAATTCCAGACCCGCTACTTCAAGGCGCAGGCCGAGCGCATGAACCGGCTGATCGAGCTGGCGCGCGACAAGCTCGCGCGCATGAAGCGCAACGACTATCCCTACCCCGACGACGACATCATGGTGATCCCGCGCGGCGGCAATCCGGGCTCGGGGCCGGGCGCGTCGGCGGCGCTGTTCATCGCCCAGCCCGACATCGCGGCCGTCAACAGCACGGCGCGGCCGCAGCGGCTTCTCCGCAACGACGGCACGATCGAAACGCAAGTGATCAGAAGCGTCTACGTCGCCGATCCCAAGCTTGCGCGCGACAATCTGCGCTTTGGCACGGGCACCAAGGTCTACACGCTGCGCTCGTTCCTGAGCGCCAACGCCATCCGCGCCCGGAGCTCAATCGACGATATCGACTATTGCTCGACCAACAACTCCACCGTCTGCGCCATTCAGTCGATCTCAGTGCCGGTCCTGTTTGCCGCCATGGGCGCGCATTATTTTATTCGCGACAACGAGCGCCACTACGACATGGCTGCGAGCAAGGACAAGAACTTCATCACCATCGAGGGCGCTGTCCATGGCTTTGGACCGTGCACGGCATGTGAGCGCACGCCCGGCCAGTATTCCAACTCCGTGAAGAACCTGTTTGACTATGTCGCGAAATGGGTCAACGAACGCTTCTGATCGTAGGCCCAGCAACGGGAGACCAACGTGATCGACGTCTATACCTGGACCACCGGCAACAGCCGCAAGGTACCGATTTTCCTGGAAGAAGCGCAGGTGCCGTATCGCCTGCACATGGTCAATATCCGCACCGGTGAGCAGTTCAAGCCCGAATTCGTCGCCATCTGCCCCAACAGCAAGGTGCCCGCCATCGTCGACCAGGACGGCCCGGGCGGAAAGCCGTTCTCGCTGTTCGAGTCGGGCGCGATCCTGATCTATCTGGCCGACAAGTACGGCAAGTTCATCGGCAAGGCCGCCGCCGAGCGCTACCGCACCATCGAATGGGTGATGTTCCAGATGGCCAATGTTGGGCCGCTGTTTGGGCAGGCCAACCACTTCCTCAACAAAGCGCCCGAGAAGATGCCCTACGCGATCGATCGCTATGTCAAGGAGTCGGCGCGACTCTACAAGGTCCTCGACGATCGCCTCGGCAAGGTGGACTATCTCGCCGGCGACTACTCGATTGCCGACATGACGACCTACGTCTGGCTGCGCAATCCGAAACACCAGGCCCAGACTCTCGACACTTACCCCAACCTGAAGCGCTGGTTTGATGCCATCCAGGCTCGGCCGGCCGTTCAGCGTGCACATCGGGCAGTCGACGCAGCCGGAGAGGCCTATTTGGCGCTCAAGAAAGCGGGCTGATTGGCTGGGCGATCTTTGTCGTCCATCGCAGCCGCCGAGGTCGCAGAAAACAGCACCGATCGAGGACTCAAAGCGGCTTGCAGCATAGGAACGCCACAATTTTTTGTGAGAGATGGGAACCTTAGTTCCCTGTAGCGTTTAGTTTAGTATGGTTATGCAGCGGCGACGCACTGCGGTCCAAGAGGCGTGGACGATTCCCGCAATTGGATATCTTAGCGGATACCTTGCCTTCATGGCGGGTATCTTCTGGTTTTTGCATTGGCTGATGCAGCCCGTCGCGATCGTGAACGCCGGGCAGTCGGCCTATATCCCACCACCTCAAACACGGCTGGAACCACTCCCGCGCAAAATGGACGCACCGGCGCTGGTCGACTTGGCCGAGATCAAACCGTTGGATTCCCCGCTCGCTGCCCTGGCCAAAGTTGAGGAAACTACGGCGTCGTCCAACAACGGGTCCAGTCGGCCTACCAAGAAGCGCAGCCGCACGGAAGCAGCGCCGCGCGAGCCTCGCAGAGCTTATGCTGAGCGCAGCGCATATTATCAATCATATGATCGATCTTGGCAGCGCAGCTACCGATCGTGGTGGTAGCCACGCGCGCGTCGCCATACGCGCAACGCCGCCCACAACTCCATGATTCCATTCTTGATTTGAAAGTCCTCGCGGGTTTGCGGCCGCGCAGTCGGAACTCCAAACCGGCGGCACCAGCGTCAAGCTGCCTTGCGGGCCGATGCTGCCTGGTTGGCGAGCACGATCGTCGCGGCGGCGGTGTTGGAGATCGGGATGTGGTAGTTGCGGTGGGCCTGCGTCACCTGTCCGGTGAGCGCGCCACGCATCGCCATCCAGTTGAGGAACTCCACCCCCTGAGCGCCCGACAGCGCGACCCAGTCATGGATCGAATAGCGCGTCAGCGCATTGGGCTCGTTCACGATCTTGTCAAGGCAGAGCTGGTCGAACTCCTTGTTGATGAAGCCGGCCCGCGTGCCGTCGAGCTGATGCGATAGCCCACCCGTCCCCACGACCATCACGCGGAGATCCTGCGGGTAGGATTCGATTGCCCGGCCGACCGACTGTCCCAATTTGAGGCAGCGCGCCAGCGAGGGGAGCGGATGCTGCACGGTGTTGATCGAGATCGGCACGATCCTCACCGGCCATTGGCCCGGCCACATCAGCTCCAGCGGGATGGTCACCGCGTGATCGATCAGCATCTCCTGACACATGGTGATATCGAACTCGTCAGCGACAAGCGCATTTATCAGGTGCCATGAGAAGGCAGGGTCACCGGCCGCCGGGCGCGACACCGGAATCCCCCACCCCTCGTCCTCGTTGCGGTACTCCTTCGCCGCACCGACCGCGAAGGTCGGCAGCTTGTCGAGAAAAAAATTGAGCCCGTGATCATTGTAGAAGAACACGGCGACGTCGGGCTGCTCGCGCTTAAGCCAGTCATGGACGTAGTCGAAGCCCTGGAAGAAAGGCTTCCAGTAGGGGTCGTTGTGCTTCTTGTCCGCGATCGCCTTGCCGATCGAGGGAACATGCGTCGTCGCAACACCGCCGATGATCTGGGCCATCCCTACCTCCCGGCCGCCGCGAGCTTGGCCTTGAACTCATCGACGCTCATGCCGGTCTGCTGCGCGCCGATGTCCTGCACGTTGAGGCCGAAAATGCCGGCAAACTTGGCGAGGTAGTAGACATTGCCGCCGGCCTCGATCAGCTTGAGCACGTTGCGCGCCTTGATGGCCGCCCGCTGCTCGTCATTGAGGCCGTATTTGCGGCAATAGCCGTCCTCGTCCTTGAGGAACGCCGCACGGTTCTCCGCGCTGTTGAAGGAGAAGCACATGCGGTTGAGCGCCAAGCCCTTTTGCGCCTGGTCGCCATCGAACATGATGGTGCCGGCAATGTCCTGCTTCATCGCGCTGTCCTGCTCACGGCCGATATCGTTGCGAAACTAAGTCCCTGCGGGTCGCGCGATCTTTGATCTAGGTCAAGCGGTCGGGGCTTGTCCTGTCAGCGGCTTGAAATCACTGCGTTCCAGCGCCCAGGACACGGCCAAGCCGATCAGCACCGCCCAGAATGGTGCACCGATCGAGAGGATCGGGACATTCGCCACCGTCACCAGGAAGCAGACCGTCGCGCCGAGCGTGAAGCCGCCTTTGAACGAGACCGCGAAGGCGCGCTCCAGGACCCGCAGCAGGGCGAGGCCCGCGAGCGTCGCAATGAACGCCTTGGGTGTCGCCAGCATGAGCCGCGTCACCAGCGGGGCGAAGATTCCAAACAGCAGCGCGAACAGCGCGACCATCACGCCGGCCACGTAGTGCTTGTCCCGATCGCCGGCGCTGGAAATGATGGCGCTCACCGGTCCGGTCAGGCAGGTCGACACCGTGCCGACCAGAGCCGCGATGAGCGACCCGAGCCCGCACGCCGCCGTGACTGCGTTGACGGGCGGCTTGTGGCCAGCCGCCTCGAGCACCACAAAGCCTTGTGCGTTCTGCGCCGCCAGCACCGTGATGGTGAGCGGCAGGACCAGCTCCACCATCGCGGCCCAGGAGAACTCCGGCCGATAGAGATTGGGCCTGGCGAGGCCGAACACGAGCGGCTCGCGCAGATCGAACGCGCCCAGGATCACGATCGCCAGGGCGCCAACGGCCAGCGCGCCGATCACCGGTGGAATCATGCGACCCAGCCGCGCGACGACCGAGAGCAGCAGGAACACCGCCGTCATCGGGGCCGCGATCATGGCGTCGTCGCGGATCGCGAAGATCAGGTTCAGAGCGAATTGCAGGAACACACCGGCCACCATCGCCATGACGATCGGCATCGGCAACCGGCTCATGCATTTGCGGATCCATCCGCTCAATCCGAGAACCAGCATCAGCGCGCCGGCCGCATGGTAGGCACCGATGGCCTGCGCGAAGCTCAGATGATCGAGCGCCTGACCGACCAGCACCGTGCCCGGGATGGTCCAGAAGAACACGAGCGGCTGGCGATAGACCAGGCAGAACGCCAACGAAATGACGCCATTGATGAAAAAGCAGCCGAACAGCCAGGAGGCGATGTCGGCCTCGGTCAACGAGCCCTGCTGGCTCGCGGTCAGGATGATCGCGACCGGAGCCGACGCCGAAAACAGAAATGCCACGATGGCGTTGGCGAGATAGATGCCGCCAAAGCCGCTGAACAGGTGCGCCCAATCGAACTGGAAGCTTGGCGGTCGTTCGAGCGTCATGGCGCGATGGGCACGTCAGTGCAAATTCGCTGCGCTCGCTTGCAGGCCCGCCAAGAGATCGGTCGAGCCCTGCACGGCGAGGCGCTGGTGATAGAAGCGCAGCCCATAGAGCCCGCCAAGCTCCTCGCCGTTACCGGCGCGGCCAGGGCCGCCATGATTGCATTGCGGCATGACGATGCCGTGGCCGGTGTGCGCGGATGCAATTGCGGGATCAACCACCAGCAGCCGACCGTGGCTCGGGCCGATCTCGCTGACCATCCGGGCGAGGAAGGCGTGATCCTCGCCGTAGATCGACGCCACCAGCGAGCCGCCGCCACGCGCAACGAGGCGCGCCGCCTCTTGCTCGTCGCGATAGGGCACGACAGTCGCAGCCGGCCCGAACACCTCGACGTCATGCACGGCGCGCGCGGCAGCGGAGTCCGCGAGCTTGAGCAGTGTCGGGGCGACGAAGGCCGACTTGTCGCGATCGATGCCCGCGAGCGTGGGCGGCTCGGCGCCACCACAGACGATGGTTGCTTCCGTCGCGAGGCGGCGGATGCCGTCGAAAGCGGCGGCCTGCTGGCCGCGCGTCACCAGCGGGCCCATGCGGGTATCCTCCTGGCGCGGATCGCCCACCTTGGTGCCCTTGAGCTTGGCGGCGAGCGCCTCCGCAATGGCGTCCGCCCGGTCGGCCGGCACCACGATGCGCCGGATCGCGGTGCATTTCTGCCCCGCCTTCACCGTCATCTCGCGCACCACCTCGCGCAC
Organism: Xanthobacteraceae bacterium; assembly: GCA_036845065.1. Classification (GTDB taxonomy): domain Bacteria; phylum Pseudomonadota; class Alphaproteobacteria; order Rhizobiales; family Xanthobacteraceae; genus VAZQ01. Next base: position 8,970 of record DAIUEP010000155.1, read on the forward strand.
GAAGGCGTCGAACGCCGCGCCGCCATTGGCCGCATCGGGCGCCAATACCGCGGCGTTGATCGAGTCGGCCTCGATGTTGACCGGGACGTTCTTCGCCAGAACGTTGGCATGGCCGCGCACGCGCGCGGCGGTGTCGGCCGAGCCGGTGAACGCAATCACGTCGTCGGACGTCACCGCGTCCAAGAGATCGCCGGCACCGCCGACCAGAAGATTGAGCGTGCCGGTTGGGAGCACGTTGGCCGCGGTCACGTCGCGCACCATCTCGTGCGCCAGCAGCGCGGTCGCGGAGGCGGGCTTCGCCACGACCGGCACGCCGGCGATCAGCGCCACCGCCGCCTTCTCCCACAGGCCCCAGCTCGGAAAGTTAAACGCATTGATGTGCACGGCCACGCCGCGCCGCGGCACCAAGAGGTGGATCGCTTGATAGTTCTCCGCCTTGGCAAGCCGCACCGGCTTCTCGTCCAGGAGCGCGCGGGCTTCGCCCAGCGAGGCACCAAGCCGCGCGTAGTATTTCAACGTGCCGATGCCGCCGTCGATGTCGATCGCCGCATCGGCTTTGGTGTTGCCCGAATTGGCGATCGCGATCCTTTCATATTTGGCACGGTTGGCGACCAGCACGTCGGCGACCGCACCCACGAGCTTGGCGCGCGCCGCATAGCCCATGGCGCGCAGCGCCCCCTGCCCCTCGCGGCGTGCGAACGCCAGCGCGCCCGCGAGATCGAGGCCCCGCGCCGAGGCGGTCGCGAGCGCTTCGCCGGTGACCGGATCGACCAGCGTCGTCTCAACGCCCTCCCCGCGCGACCAGCGGCCGGACAGGAAGCTTTCCAGAATCTGCATGGATACCTCGGCGGTTGGGACTGGCGGGCGCCCTCGCTATAGGAGAGCGCGGCGGCGCTTTCAACCAAGGCCTTGAGGCCTTGCGCATTTACCCGTCGGCGGAAACGGCGCATAGTTGTCCACAAAACATCCCGTCCGGGAGGAGACATGCGCCGCCTACGCCTTCTTGGCCCCCTCGCGCTCGGCCTCTCCATCGCGGCCACCGTCGCGGGATCAAGCCTCGCCGATACCTACCGGCCTGACCCACAGCTGCTTGCGGCCGCCCAGAAGGAAGGCGAGGTCGTCTTCTACACGACCCAGATCGTCGACCAGATCCTGCGGCCGATGATCAAGGTGTTCCAGACCGTCGCCCCGGGCGTGCAGATCAAATACGTGCGGGCCGACGGCCTGGCACTGGTCGTGCGAATGACCAACGAGGCCCGCGCCGGCCGCGTGCAATCCGACATGTGGTGCATGGTCGACGGCGTGCAGGCGCTGTTGCGAGGAGGCATGGCGACGGAATTCGAGGTTGCAAGCGCCAAGGGCCTGCCGCCGGGCCTCGTGGACCCCAACAAGCGCTGGATTGCCTTGAACACCGGCGTCCGCTCCGCCGCCTACAACACCGACCTCATTCCGAAGGAGCACGCGCCGCGCAACTATCAGGACCTGCTCAACCCGCGCTTCAAGGGCAAGATCGTCTGGAATCCGAAATCGATGACCGGCGCCTGGGGCTTCATCTCGACCGTGATCAAGGGCATGGGCGACGAGCGGGGCATGGCTTATCTGCGCGAGCTCGCCAAGCAGGATGTCGTACCACTGCCGATCGCGATCCGCGCCGTGCTCGATCGCGTGATCGCGGGCGAATACGCCATCGGGCTTGAAATGAACAACACGCATGCGGCAATCAGCGCTGCGCAAGGCGCGCCGGTCAAATGGGTGCCGCTCAATCCGGTGAGCGAGACGCTGCAGGTCGCGGGCGTGACCAAAGGAGCGGCCCACCCCAACGCCGCCCGGCTGTTCATCGACTTCATGGTGTCGAAGGCCGGACAGGAGATCTTCCGCGACAACGACTATGTGCCGATGCACCCGGATGTCCAGGCCCGGATCCCCGAGCTCAAGCCGCAGCAGGGCGGCTATCAGTCGGTCGTCTACACCCCCGACAACCTCGAGACCGAGACGACGCGCTGGGCCAAGATCTATGACGATTTGTTTCGCTGACAGCGGCCGGGAGAAACATGCGCGTCCTTCTTGGCATCATTCTCTGGCTCGGGCTGCTTCCGGCCCATGCGGCGGAGCCCTACCGGCCCGATCCCGTGCTGGTCGAAGCGGCACGCAAGGAAGGCCAGGTGCTCTGGTACACCACGCTGATCGTCGACCAGATCGTGCGGCCGCTGATCCGCACCTTCCAGGCCCAGGTGCCCGGCATCGAGATCAAGTTCATCCGCATCGACAGCGGCCAGCAGGTGGTGCGGCTGATGAACGAGGCGAAAGTCAGCCGCGTCCAGGCCGACGTGTGGTCGGTGATCGACGGCGTCGCGCCGCTGACCCACAACAACATCGCGGCGCCCTTCGACATCGCCAGCGCGCGCACGCTGCCGCCAACTCTGGCCGATCCCGGCCGGCGCTGGATCGCCACTAACCTGGCGACCCGGTCGCTTGGACACAACACGCGCCTGGTTGCGCCCGAAGCCGCGCCGAAAAACTATCAGGACCTGCTCAACCCACGCTGGAAGGGCGCGTTCGTCTGGAACCCGAACGCGATGACCGGCGCCTGGGGATTCATCGCGACCGTGCTGCGCCACATGGGCGAGGAGCAAGGCCTTGCCTACCTGCGCAAGCTCGCGCGCCAGGAGATCACGCCGCTGCCGATCGCTACGCGCGCTGTGCTCGACCGCGTCATCGCCGGCGAGTACGCCATGGGGCTTGAGATGGTCAACGCGCACGTCGCGATCAGCAGCAGCATCGGGGCGCCGGTGCGCTGGGTCCCGCTCGACGCGGTGACCACGACGCTGCAGGTTGCCGGCGTCACCACAGGAGCCCCGCACCCCAACGCCGGACGGCTGTTCCTCGACTTCATCACCTCGCGCGCCGGCCAGGAGATCTTTCGCGAGGCCAACTACATCCCGATGCATCCCGATGTTCCGTCCAAGGATCCCACGATGAAGGCGGAACAGGGCGGCTACAAGTCGATCGTGCTCAGCCCCGAGGAGGTCGACACCAACGCCCAGCGCT
>DAIUEP010000156.1:0-3072 GCA_036845065.1 Xanthobacteraceae bacterium
AGAGGCTTTCCGGCTTGTACCGGCGTTGTTGGCACTCACCGTCCTTGCGGGATCGGCCGGGCCGGTGACCGCACAAGGCACCGTGCGGTCCGTCCATAACGATTGGCAGATCCGCTGCGACACCCCTCCGGGCGCGCAGGGCGAGCAGTGTGCCCTTATTCAGAGCGTCACCGCCGAAGATCGTGCCAACGTTGGCCTGACCGTGATCGTGCTCAAGACCGCCGACCAAAAGAGCCGCCTGATGCGGGTGGTCGCCCCGATGGGGGTGCTGCTGCCCTCCGGCCTGGGGCTCAAGATCGACCAGGCCGATGTGGGGCGGGCTGGCTTCGTGCGCTGCCTGCCGAACGGCTGCGTCGCCGAGGTCGTCATGGACGAGAACTTGGTGAAGCAGATGCGCGCCGGCCAGACCGCGACCTTCATCATCTTCCAGACTCCCGAAGAAGGCATCGGATTCCCGATGAGTCTGAAGGGCTTCGGCGAAGGCTTCGACAAGCTGCCGTGAGCCTTGCCGCGGTATTCGCGCGCCAAAGCGCTATCGCACGGCCGATCTCGTGGAGATCGCCTCCACCATCCGCTCGACCAGCGACGGCGGGAAGGCGTAGACGCGCGCCATCAAGCGCTCGATCTCTTCGCCGGACCGATAACCGACCTCGGTTCCGGTCCGCTCCATCTCGGCCAGGAAGGCCGGATCCTTGGCCAGCCGCTCGAACGCGAGCCGCAGCACCGCGACCCGCTCGGCCGGCACGCCGGGCGGCAGCAGGTAGGGCCGCGAGATCACCTTGGGAGCCAGGATCAGGTCCCAGATCTGCCGGATGTCGTCGGATTTCACGAGATCGTACACAGTCGGGGTCGACTTGAGGTCGGGATGCGGCTCCAGACCGGTCTGCAGCAGGATGCGGATCTTGCCGTCCCGCAGCCAATCGGCCTTGCGGGTCTTCACATAGGACCACGACACGCCGTGCAGGCCCTGGATCTCGCCCTTTTCCAGGGCGAGCAGATTCTCGGCCGTGCCGCTGTAGCCGCGGATGATCTGGATCGGAGCGCGCATGAGCTTGATCATCGCGCTGGTTTCGATCTCGCTGTCGGTCTCCTGCCCGAGGCTGCCCACGATCAGCGGCGTGGTCAGCAGGTCCTCGGCCTTGCGGTGCGGCGTATTGGCCCAGACCATGGTCACGCTCACCTCCGAATTGAGGCTGCCAAGCCAGCTGAACTTGAACGGGTCGTAGACGATGCTCTTGTTGCCGCGCAAAAGCTCGAACGGCGTGTGGCGCTGCACCGCACCGATGGTGAGCCCCTCCTTCGAGCCGACCGTGTAGAGCGAATTCGCCGCCGGCAGCCCGCCAGCCGCCCCCATGTAGCGAACCACGATCGCGGGCTCGCCCGGAATGATGCGGCCGAGATGGCGCGACACCGGCCGCGCATAGGCGTCGTAGCCGCCGCCGGTGTTGGCGCCGACCACCAGCGAAATGGTCTGCCCGCGGTAGAAGTCGGCGACCGGCTGGGCCAGCGTCGCAGTCACGGCAATTGCAAGAAGACCCACAAGAAACAGCGGATGATGAGGTGCCATGGCGAGCCCGGCCGATGAAGGCGGCGCCAGGATGTCAGGTTCGTGATACAGGCACAATCATCGTTGTCCCGCTCGCAAGGCCGGATGCGAATGACTATCTTGTGCAGATAGCAACCCCTGAGGCCCATCATGACCACCATGTCGCTGCTCGACCGCGCCGGATTGGACCGCAATGAAGCCCGCCGGCAGCTCGCCCGCGGCCTCGAGGGTGCCGATGACGGCGAGCTGTTTCTCGAATATCGCCAGTCCGAGATGCTGCATTTCGACAACGGGCGGCTCAAGCAGGCGACCTACGACACCGCGCAGGGCTTCGGCATGCGTGCCGTCAAGGACGAGGCGGTCGGCTACGCCCATGCCTCCGACCTGTCGCCGGCCGCGATCGCGCGCGCGGCGGACGCAGTGCGCGCGGTCAAGGGCGGCTATTCGGGCCGCTACGCCGAGCCGCCCGGGCGCACCAATACCCGGCTCTATGGCGACGACAATCCGCTCGAGGAGCCCGCGTTCGAGAGCAAGGTGCGGCTCCTGGAGACGATCGACGCCTATGCGCGGGCCAAGGATCCGCGGGTGCGGCAGGTCTCGGTCTCGTTCGGCGCCTCCTGGCAGGTGGTCGAAATCCTGCGCGGGGACGGCGAGAGCTACCGCGACGTGCGGCCGCTGGTGCGGATCAACGTCTCTGTGGTCGTCGGCGAGGGTGACCGGCAGGAATCCGGCAGCTATGGCTACGGCGGGCGTGAGGGCTTCGGGCGCTTCATCGCGGCCGAGAGCTGGCAGGATGCCGTTGAGCAGGCGGTGCGCCAGGCGCTCACCAACCTGGCCGCGATCCCTGCGCCAGCCGGCGAAATGGATGTGGTGCTCGGCGCCGGTTGGCCGGGCGTGATGCTGCACGAAGCGGTCGGGCATGGGCTCGAAGGCGACTTCAACCGCAAGCAGACCTCGGCCTTCGCCGGCCTCATGGGCCAGCGCGTCGCCGCCAAGGGCGTCACCGTGGTGGACGACGGCACCATGGCGCAGCGCCGCGGCTCGCTCTCGATCGATGACGAAGGCACGCCCACCAACCGCACCGTGCTGATCGAGGACGGCATCCTGGTGGGCTACATGCAGGACCGCCAGAACGCGCGGCTGATGAACATGACGCCGACCGGCAATGGCCGCCGCGAAAGCTATGCGCATGTGCCGATGCCGCGCATGACCAACACCTACATGCTCGCCGGCGGCCACGACCCGGCCGAGATCATCGCGTCGATCAAGAACGGCATCTACGCGGTGAACTTCGGCGGCGGACAGGTCGACATCACCTCGGGCAAGTACGTGTTCAACGTGACCGAGGCCTACCGGATCGAGGACGGCAAGGTCGGCGCCCCGCTCAAGGGCGCCATGCTGATCGGCAACGGCCCGACCGACCTGCATCGCATCAGCATGATCGGCAACGACCTCAAGCTCGACACCGGGATCGGCACCTGTGGCAAGAACGGCCAGGGCGTGCCGGTGGGCGTCGGCCAGCCCAC
>DAIUEP010000156.1:3172-9443 GCA_036845065.1 Xanthobacteraceae bacterium
AGCAGGCCGGCTGTCTTCGCGCTTGTCGGCATGATGGTGCCGGGCGCCAAGCCAACGAGCGCGCGCTTCACGCCGAACTCGAACACCGCCAGGTTGGCGAGACCTGCTGCGATCAGTGCGAGCTTGACCTGGAACACCGGGTTGAGCGCGAGATGGCTCGCCTCGGCGGTGAACAGCAGGAAGCCGGTCGCCGCCAACAGCACGAAGGCCGCGATCGCGACGCTGCGCGCGCGCATGATGAGGCGCACAGGCGCGGTCGCCGCAAGCCCGCCCAGCAGGCGGACGTCCATGATCGCGATCGCGCCCGCGAACACCGCGAGCGCGAGGATATGACCGACATTCGCCACCGGAAACAGCCACACCGACTGCCGGATGGCGGCGCCGAAACCCGACTCTTCGAGCGCGACGAGGATCGCCGGCGCCTCACCGGTCATCAACGCAGCTCGTAGGTCTTGCCGTCGATCGTGATCCGCTCGGCGCGCATCTCGTCAGGCGTCGCCGTTGACGGGTAGCCGTAGGCCGAAACCGACTTGCCGACCGCAATGACCTCCGCGCTGGCGCCGCGGCTCGACATGCGCGAGGTGGGCGCAAGCGTCACCGTCCAGACCTTGCCGTCGCTGCGCACCGTGATGGTGGCATGCGGGTTCTCGTATTTCGACGTGGCGATCGCGCCCGTGACGGTGACGGGCTTGGCCGCGTCGTAGCTGCCCCACCCGTGATGGGCGAAGGCCGCGCCGCCGGCGAGCGCTAGGGCAGTGACGGCTGTCATGGCTCTCAACATCGGTGCCTCCAATGCAGCGGAAAACGTGCTTGAGATAACTGATACCAGACCGGGAGGGGCCGAAAACCGGACCTTGTCCCCTTCAACTTTCCGCGATCCAGGGCCGCATTGTCGGCCTGAAACCGGCTTTTGGGAGCGCGACGCGCAGCTCAGCGCACCACACCGGACACACAACACGGCCTGCGCTCCGGACGGGTGATGCGATTCTTGAGGTAGCAGACGGCGGAAGAGCCGAGATAGCCCGGCCGCAGGTAGGTCCAGGCCCGGCAGGCTTCCTCGCCCTCGCAGGCGGCCTGACAGCTCTTGCCGGTGGGGTCCGGCGGCAGCTCGAAATGCCGATAGTCGCCGCCACTGCGATCGACGGAAAACTCAATGGGCCCGGCTTTGAGCTCGATGATGCCGGCGCCACGCACACCCGACACGCAACAGGAGGCGGCAATGCGCGGCATGACCCGCGACTTGAGCCAGCATACGGCATTCGCGTTCTCGGTCATGGGATACGAGAACGCCCAGGCGCGGCAGCGCGGATCGCGCTCGCAGCGCGCCGCGCACTGCGAGGGATCAGCGGAGCGCGACGGAACGCTTTGGTAGTCGCCGCCCGGCCGGTCGAAGCCGACCTGCGCCCGCGCAGGCGCCCCCGCGAACGCGATGACCAGCAGCCCGCAAAGGAACCCAAGCGCCTGTCGTCTCATGCCATCACTCATCAGGGCATCCGCGATCGCCCTTTGGGGCATCGGGTCGCCGCAAACATGCCACCGCTGGCGCGAAAGTCACAACTGTTTCGAGGCGACAGATCGACCCGCCCTGCCAGCGCCCGCGCGCCGGTGCTAAGCTTCCGGCGGCAACAGACTCGGAACCCACATGAAGAGAAGTTCAGCCGTCGCCGCACGCCAGCGTCGTGAAGGCGACCTCACTTCTTGGCTGGCCTCGGACGACGCGGTGTTCGCCGAGAACGCCCGCAAACTTGCGTCGGCAAAAGGGCGCCCTGCTCGTGAGCGGCTGATTCGGGACGGGCTCGCAGGAGACTTCGCAGCACGATTGTTGACGCAAGCGCAGGGAGACACCCAACGCCAGGTCGAAGGCTGGAAACTCGTCGGAGCGCTCTGGGCCGACGAGGCCTGGCGAGCCCCCCTTCGCGCCGCCGAGGTGGCAGGCGCGCCGCCGTCGCCCCACAGTTTCTCCGGGGTTCCGCTCACCCCGATCGCACAAGCTCTGCTGGGACTCTATGGCGAGGATGCGTTGGAGTGGTGTGTCTACGCGTACCTGGTCAGGACCGGGCCGGCCGCTACCGCCATCGGGGAAGCGATTGTTACGCGCGCACTTGATGTGCATGCGGTCATCGAGGCCATCGGGACCGCTTTGACGGAGCTTGAGGCCGATCCGACATCGTATCCCAGCGGAATCCCGGGCAAGGTCGCGGGCCTGCTCTTGCAGCGTTTTGCGGGGACGTCCACGCCGGGCCAAAACAAGGGCGCCGCGGCGAAAATCGGCGCGCTCACGTTCAACCGCGAGCAGGCCGCCACCCTCATCCAGGCCCTGCTGTCGGCAAGGCTCCCCGCTGCAGCGCCGCCGGCAAGCGCCAATCTCGAGAATGCTCTGGCGGAAACCGCCTGGGTGGAGGCCGACGAGGCGCTGGCGCGGGCGCTCCAGCAAACCCCCGCGCTGCGCGAGGCGATCCGCGAGCCGGCCGGGCTTGGCCCGCAGCTGCGAGGCCAGATCGGCGCCATCATCCAGGCGGTTCGGACGTCCGCTGCAAAAAGGGAGCTGGACATCGAGGGGACCCCGGGGAGCGAAGCCACATTCGATCCCGTCAAACATGCGCATGACGACCCACGCGTGAACGCGGTGAAGCGGGTCCGCATTATTACGCCAACGGTCTTTCAAGGCCGTGGCGCAAACCGGCGCGTGCTACGCGCCGCCGATGTCGAGCCCGCCTAGTTCTAGGAACTTCAAATCGGCGGCAGTAATCGCGGCAACGCGAAATCAGGAGGACCATGAGCAACGAGCGCAAGAGTATCTTTGGAAGGCTGCTGCGTCCGAAGCCGGCGACGGAGCCGACATCGTCACCGCCCGCGCCTGCGCGCGCACGCCCTTCGGCACCGGCAACGTCGCTGCAACTCGACCGCAGCCTTCTCGATGCCGAGGTGGACGACAACTGGACGGCGTGCATCGATTTCGGAACCGCATTCTCCAAGATCGTCATGGTGCGGCGCCACGAGGCCGGCGCGACAACGACCGAGCACGTCAGGCCGCTTCAGATTGGACCCGCCGCAACGCCGGGCTTCTCGCCCCTGATGTGCCCGTCGGTCCTCTACATCCTGCAGGAGCGGATTCACTTCGGGGAGCGCGCGTTCATCGTCCACGCCAATCATGGGGCCGACAACCGGCGACGCTTTGAATCGCCCAAGCATTACATCAGCGCGCTCAACCAGCAGCTGCTGGAGACGCCCGCGAGCGAGGCGGAAGATCCCACCCAGCGCTTCACACGCGCGCAACTGCTGTTGCTCTTGTTGGGCTTCGTCCTGTTCCGCTTCGACCGCGCGCTGCAAACCGAAAATATTCAGAAGGCTCGTGTCCCTCGATTGCGGATCGCGCGACCGGCCTGGAAGCGCGCCTATGAGCAGGATGGCGAAGCCCTGCTCCTCGACCTCCTGGCCCGCGCCATGATCCTCGCGCGCACGATCGGGGCGCGCTACGAGGCGAATGAGGGCCTTGCCATCGAAGCCGCCATGGCAGCCCTCGCGCTGGTTGATCATGTGACCGAGCCATCGGCGCAGCTCAAGGCGAAACTGATCCGCACAGCCACGCCGGCGGACTGCATCGAGCGAGGATTTGTACCGGAAGCAACGGCGGTCGCCGCAGCCGCAATCCGGCCGGAGCAAGGAAAGCAACGCGTCTTTGTGATCGCCGATATCGGGGCCGGAACATCGGATTTCGGCGCCTTTATCGCCGTCCCCGGCCGCGACCGGCAGGGTCGGATCGGCGAGTATGCCAAGGCTCGGCGCATCGTGGAGAAGGCTGGAAACTTTCTGGACAGCCAAGTCGTCTCATATCTGATCAGAAGAAATGGCTTGAATGCCGAATTGCCGGCCGACATCGGAACCATCGCCGCGCTCAAGCGCGAAGCGCGTCGCTACAAGGAAGACCTCTTTCGCGACGAGGAATTGCTCGGCTCCTTGCAGGGGGAATTGCGCGAGCTTCTGGCTGAGCCGGAAATAAAGGCGTTTGTAGACGAATTGCGTGGCAGTTTCGGCGAAACCTTGGATGTCGCCTGCAAGGAGGCCGCGATGCTGCATCAGCGCCCCCCGGTCCGGGTGCTTCTCACGGGCGGTGGCGCCGCGCTTCCATTCGTCCGCGAACTGGCCTCGACGCCTCGGCAGGGAGCCGTGACGATCGTCGAAGAGGATCCCACCCCGCCTTGGGTCGCGACCACGAACTGGAACGTATCCTTCAGGCAGCTCGCAGTCGCGCTCGGCGGCGCCATGCCATCGCTGCCCGAGCAAAAGTGACCGACGCCCTCCAGAGGAGGAATCGGCACAACAGGCTGCGGTCGGTATCGAGTATTCCGGCAGCCGCCACACCGCCAAATGAGCCTCCTTTTTCACGCCCGATCTCGGCAAACGCCATCAGCGGCGACTTCAAAAAGGGCGAGTAAAGGCCGTTGTTGTTGTTTCGTCCTCGCGCGCGAAACAGTTCCCAGCAGCGAGTTGCAGCGTGAGCCGTATCGCAGCCACATGTCGGTGGCGGCCGGAATGCGAGCCATAGTGACGACCTTCATGCCAACCGTGCCGTCAATCCCAGTGCCACCGTTGTGACCCTTGTGGTGACTACCATGCCATATGCTTGGCAACCGCCGCAAATCGTCTGGCGCGAGAGATAACCTATGCGTAGATCATCTGGAGGTCCGACAGCTGCTTATGGCACTTGTCGACACGTCGCGGCGCTGCACCATTCCGACAGCAGCCAAGGGGCAATATCCGACAGAATTTGTTCTTCGCGCTTGTTTACAATGCAGCTGGTGTGCCAATCGTAGCCAGTCTATCCTACTTTCGGCATCCTCTTGCAAACGAAACTGAGGTTCATGGAGAATGTGGGCTGACCATTAGTCCCGTCACGGCATTTGTCACGGTGTCTTTGCTCTTCGGCACCCTGATCGTTCTTGTCACTCCGCCGCTGCGAGGCCCCGACGAGACTGCGCACTTTCTGCGAGCGTATGGGGTAGCGCAGGGCGATATCGTTCCGTCCCTTCGTGACGCTGAAGGTCGCAAGGGCATTCTCGTTCAACCGCGCCTTTATGAGGGTTTCAATTTTTTTGAAAGCGTGCGCATCAAGGAAAAGGCGGCCGGATTCGCCTATGGACCGGTGTTCCAGGCTTATTTCAGCCGCCGACCCGCCAGGGTAGATTCGGACCAACCGCCCACCTTCGTCCCATACGCCGGATCGGAAGGCTATTCACCGGTCGCCTACTTGCCACAGATCGCGGCGGCGCTTGTGGCGCGCGCGCTCGACCTCGATTTTGTTCCCACGCTTTACCTGATGCGATTTGCGGGTCTTGCCGCCCTGACCGGGGTAATCGCCTACGCCATTGCGATGGTGCCCAACCTCGCGTGGATCTTTCTCACCATCTCCATGCTACCGGCGGCAATCTACGGACGCTCCGTCATCAATGCCGACGGCAGCGCGCTCGCCGCGGCCATGGTGGTTATGGCCTTATGGCTGCGTGGGATCTTGTCTCCGCAGCTACACATACTAGGCCGGCAATCATTCTGGATGATGTTGTGCGCGCTCACGAAGGTTCCGAATCTCGTTTTCGTCCTGCTCGCGCTGATGCCCCTGCGTGGCAAGCCGGCGCGGAGCTGGCATCTGCTTGCTCTGACGACCCTGCCCGCGATTGCCGTCGCGGTGCTTTGGACCTTCAGCAGTGGAGCCGACACGGCGACGTGGCGAATGGTCGACATTACTGGTCAGAATTTGGACGCGTTCAATCCGGCCGTGAAGCTCACCTATCTCCTCGATCATCCAATGCACTTTCCCGCCGCCGTCATTACCGCCTTGCATGAGAAGGATCTGGGCGAGCTCTGGCGACAAGTCATCGGAGTGCTCGGGCTGTTCGATACCGTATTGCAGCGTTGGGTCTATCCGACGGTGAGCGGACTCCTTCTCTGCACCTTTCTCACGCGGCTGCCGCTTGCACCTGCCGCCCGCTATCAAGTTGCGACCGTGGCCGGCATCACCGCGCTGACCTATATCGTCGTCGTCTACTTCGTCTGCTATCTGGTTTTCACGCCGCTCGACGCGAACAGTGTCTGGGGCGTGCAGGGGCGGTATTTCGTTCCCATTCTTTCGCTAGTTGCGATCGTGGTCGCGGCCGTGGTCAATCGCGCCCCGGACGAGCGGCTCAGCGCGGCGCTGGCGATCTCCGCCGCCGTGCTGTCTGGCGGCGCAAGTGTCGAGGCGATCTTGAAGGCCGATTGGATTTGAGGTTCTTCA
>DAIUEP010000156.1:9543-11875 GCA_036845065.1 Xanthobacteraceae bacterium
TAAATCTCAGACTGAGCACATCGCTTCCGGCTAATGAAGTCCGCGGCCTAGTAGGCGTACTCCTTATAAACCGGATCGACCGATCCGTTCCATGGCCCGTGAAACTTCTCCAACAGCTCCTCGGCCGGCGTGATCCCGCGCGCGACGAATTCCTGGATCGGCCGCAGGTAGCGCGTTTCGTCGTGGCCGGCCGCATCGTGCTGGCGCCGGCGCGCGAGCCCCGCTTCGGCGAGCGTGAGCGTCGCCTTGGCGAGATTGAGCACGCTCCACTGCCGGATGCGGGCTTTGAACCCGAGCCTCGGCACCTCGTCGCGCAACGTCTGGCGCTCGTCGGCGCGCCAATCCTTGACCAGCTCCCAGGCGGCATCGAGCGCGGCCTCGTCGTAGAGGAGCCCGACCCAATAGGCCGCGAAGGCCGGCAGCCGCCGCCACGGCCCGCCGTCGGCGCCGCGCATCTCGAGGTAGCGCTTGAGGCGCACCTCCGGAAAGATGGTCGAGACGTGGTTGGCCCAATCGGACAGAGTCGCGCGCTCGCCCGGAAGCTCCGCCAGCTTGCCCGCCAACAGGTCGCGGAACGAGCGGCCTGCGACGTCGATGTAACGGTCGCCGCGCTTGACGAAGTACATCGGCACGTCGAGCACGTAGTCGACGTAGCGCTCGAAGCCCATGCCGGGCTCGAATGCCCACGGCAGCATGCCGGACCGGTCCGGATCGGTGTCGCGCCAGATCTCCGATCGGAACGACACGAACCCGTTGGGCTTGCCTTCGGTGAATGGCGAGTTGGCGAACATCGCGGTCGCGACCGGCTGCAGCGCCAGCGACACGCGCAGCTTCTTCACCATGTCGGCTTCCGACGAGAAGTCGAGGTTGGTCTGCACCGTGCAGGTGCGATACATCATGTCGAGACCGAGCCGGCCGACCGTGGGCATGTAGGCGGTCATGATGCGATAGCGGCCCTTCGGCATGGTCGGCATGTCGGCGCGCGACCAGTCGGGTGTCATGCCGAGCCCGAGAAAGCCGATGCCGAGCGGACGGGCGACTTCGCGCAATTGCGCCAGATGCGCCATCAACTCGGTGCAGGTCTGGTGCACGGTCTCGACCGGCGCGCCTGAGAGCTCGAACTGGCCGCCGGGCTCGAGCGAGATCGCACCACCCCCGGTCACGTCGAACATGCCGATGATGTTGCCGTTCTCCATGATCGGCTCCCAGCCGAGCAGGAGCTGCATGCCGTCGAGCAGCGCGCGGATGCTGCGCCGGCCCTCATAGGGCACCGGCCGGTGTCCTTCCACCGTGAAGGCGAACTTCTCGTGCTCGGTGCCGATGCGATATTGCGACTTCGGCTTGCAACCTTCCGCGAACCACGCGACCAGCTCGTCGCGCGTCTCGATCGGCGTCATGTCGACTTGGTCACGAGCCATTTTTGGTCACGAGCGATGGGGAACCGTTGTCAAAGGGGCGGACCATACACGGGGGCTGTGATCATGGGCAATGGCGGGGCCGTCACCGCGACGTCACTTTGGTCTGGCAACGGACCGCCGCAACAGCGGCACCACCGCCAGCGCCAGCGCGGTGAAAACCGCGCCCGCGATAAAGGTGACCTGGGGTCCGAGGCCATCCCACAGCGCGCCGGCGATCACGCTGGCAACGACCGTCGCCACGCCGGCGGCCAGATTGAATAGGCCAAAGGCCGTCCCACGCAGGTCGGCTGGCGCGGTGTCCGCGACCAGCGATGCCAGGATGCCTTGAGTGAGCCCCATGTGCAGGCCCCAGAGCGCGGCCCCGGCGACCACGGCCGCGACGCCCGGCGCGAAGGCAAGGACGAGGTCGGCCACGATCAGGATTGCAAATCCGCACGTCAAGAGCCCGTAGCGCCCGATCCGATCCGAGAGCGCGCCCGCCGGCCAGGCGGCAAGCGCATAGACCACGTTCATCGCCACCAGGATGGCCGGCACCAGGGCAACCGCCATGCCGACCGACTGCGCCCGCAACAACAGGAACGCCTCGCTGAAGCGCGCCAGCGTGAACGTGCCCGAAACGGCGACCACGATCCAGAATGCGCCACCGAGCCGCGCGATCTCCTTGCGCGAAAGCGGCGAGCGCACAGGCGGCAGGTCAGCCGGGCGCTCCGGCTCATGCACCGCCAACACGATGACGGCGAACGACAGAAACGCCGGAATGGCCGCGAACCAGAACACCAGCGTGAAGTTGTCGGCGGTGAGCAGCATCAGCCCGATCGCCGCGAGCGGTCCGAGGAAGGCCCCGATCGTGTCGAGCGACTGCCGCAGCCCGAAGCTCGCGCCGCGCAGGTCGGGCGGGGTGATGTCGGCAATCA
>DAIUEP010000157.1:0-3846 GCA_036845065.1 Xanthobacteraceae bacterium
CGCGCCGCTGCGCGGACGCCATCGCGGAGACCGTCGCGCGAACACGCATCGTTGACATCGAAGCACCACACATGATGCTCCAGGTAGCGCCCGCCGCAGCCGCCGCCGCTGTCGGAGCGTTTGTCGATACGCTGCCCACAGCAACGGTCGCAGGGCGCTGAGCGCCATTTCGCCCAGAGCTTTCAGCGGCGTAGACTCGCTCGCCGATCGCTTATCCAAACAGATTTGTCGCAAAGCCGGCGCGGCGCACCACGCCGTCACGCGCCTCCTGCGCGAGCCGCAGCACCCGCGGCAGGTCGACGCCGACCAGGCTGCCGCGCCACTTCTTGACTTTGCCGGCAATGAGCACGGTGTCGACGTTCATCGGGTTCATCAGGTTCACCACCGTGCCCGGCACGTTGTTGAGCGGCCAGACGTTGATCCGGTCCGCCGCCAGCATGACGATGTCGGCCTCCTTACCGGGTGTGAGCGTGCCGACCTTGCTCTCGAGGTTGATGCAGCGCGAGCCCTCGATCGTCGCGAACTCGAGCACCTCGCGCGTGGTCAGGAGCGGCGGCAGGTTCTGCTCGCCGCGGCGCGTGCGCTGCAGCACGTTGAGCCGCTGCAGCGTGAACGCCGCCCGCATCACCGTGAACGGGTCCTGCGCCATGGTCACGTCGACATCGGAGGAGAGCGACGGCCGGATCCCGTGGTCGAGTGCCTCCTGAATCGGCGGCATGCCGTGGCCCATCGCCATCTCGATCGGCACCGCCAGCGAGACATGGCCGCCGGTCTCCTTGATCAGGCGCCAAGCCTCGCCGCTCAGGTGCGTGCAGTGGATGTATTCGTCGCCCGGCTTCATCAGGCCGGCGCGGCCGAGCTCGATCAGGGTGCGCTCGGTATTGTCGTTGACGCCATGGGAGACCACGCGCACGCCGATTTCGCGCGCGATCGTGAACAGCCGCCGATCGAGACCCACGCCGAGCGCGAGCGTGAGCAGCTGGTCGTCGGAGGTGAAATAGGTCTGCCGCAGGCGGATGATGTCCTGCGGATATTGCGCACCGGCACCGGCGCCGCGAGAATAGGCGTAGACCACGCGCAACCCGGATTCCTGCAACGCGCGGATGCCGGCGTCGCTGTGCTCGGGCGTGTGATTGACCTGCGAGGTGTCGACCGCCGAGGTCGTGCCCATGTCGATCATGCCCAGCGCGCTCACAAGCGTGCCGGCATAGACATCGGCCGCCGTATAGGGCGCCGTCAAAGTATTGCTGATGTCGCGGTTGTAGTCTGGATTGAGCAAGCCATTGCTGAGGATGTTGCGCAGGATGCCCTGGTAGAAGTGATGATGAGTGTCGATGAAGCCCGGCATCACGATCCGGTTGGTGGCATCCACCACCGCGGCGGCGTCGCCCGTCACCGCGATATTGGGGCGGACCTCGCGGATCGTGCCGTCCTCGATCAGCACGTCGGCCTGCGCGAAGTCGCCAACTTGGCGATCGAGCGAGAGCACCACGCCGCCCTTGATGAGAATGCGGCGTTGCGCGAGGAGCCGCGTGAGCTCGGCGTCGCCTTGCGCGCGCGCAGCGGTGCTGAAAGCCGGCAGGCTCGCACCGAGCGTCGCGATACCCGCGCTCGCCTGCAGGAACTCGCGCCGCGAGCCGGCGAGCGCCGTCACGGTGTTCGCGTCCGCGTCAACCTGTTTGCTCATGACAGACCTCGTTGTTCGCAACACAACTCACGGCACGACTCAAGGTTTGCCGATCAACATGGCCGCGATCCCGGCCAGGATCGGCAGCGGGATCGACACCGCGGCGCGCAGCCACACCACCCGCGGCGCCATCATGTGGATCTCCCAATTGATCAGCCGCTGGATCGTATAGAGCGACCAAGCCGTCGTATAGGCGATCACCTGGGGGGCGCCGGCGCCGCCCTTGAGAGCGGCCGCCCCGACCGCGAAGCCGACCACCGCGCCGCCGGGCGTCGCCGCGCCGAACAACGCCGCAATCATAATGCCAAGGACGCCCGAACCCGGACCGATCCAGGTGGTGATCAGGTCCTGCGGCATCACCGCCGCGATGTAGCCTGAGCCGATCACGCCGATCAGCACGCGCGGGATCAACACCACGAAGTCGCGCGCACCCTCCCAGGCGCCTTCGCGGAACAGCGCCTTGCTGCGCATCGCCGCCGTGAAGGCAAGCGTTGCGACCAGCACCCACAGCAAGGTGCCGATAACAATGCTGACGATCGTGATCAGGTCCACTGGTCGTCGCCTCCCCAGCGCCGCGCGACCACGCGCGCCGCCACGCGCGCCAGGAGCCCCGCGATGATCGGCAGCGGCAGCGCGAGCAAGATGCGCCAGGCGACAAACTCGGGACCGAAGAACGGCAGCTCCCAGATCAGGGCGCGGTTGTAGCCAAGGAGGTTCCATGCCGTGATGAAGGCAACCGCGGTGCCGATGTCAGCGCCCAGCAGCAGGAAGGCGCCCGCGACCGGATAGATCGTCAGCGGGCCGCCCGGCAGCACTGCGCCCATCACCATCGCGACCAGGATGCCGAGAAGGCCCGATTCGCCGCCGACCACCCGGGCCACCACCTCGCGCGGCAGCAGCCGCGTCACGAAAGCCGCGATCAGGCAACCTGCCGCCATCTTGGGCAGCATGCCGGAGAACAGCCACAGGTCGTTGGTCAGGATGGCCAGGAACTTATCGGTACCATCACGCAGATAGACGATGGTGCCGGCCACAACCGAGGTGAGCGCGATAATCGCCGTCGACCACTCGAATGTTCTGACGCGGCGACGACGTTCGGCCATGAAACCTGGGCGGCTCTCTTTACGGGGTGCAGGGCAATATCCTGGACGCGGCGGCGCGGCCGTTCAAGCACAAAACCCGCATGGATACGATGCGGTCGATGCTTTTCGGGGCCGTTGACGGCGCGGAGTGGCACGTCTAGCGTGCAGCCGTAATGGCGTTATCCGGGCCGCCTCAAGGCGGCTTTTTTGTGCCCTGGGCAATCACAAAGGGCAACGAGCAATGGCTTTCCTGATCGTCTTTCTGGGCGGCGGCATCGGTGCCGCGCTTCGGCACGGCGTCAATCTCACCTCCGCGCGGCTCCTTGGCACCGCGTTTCCGTATCACACGCTGTTCGAGAACGTGGCCGGCTCGTTAGTGATGGGTGTATTGGCAGGCTATTTCGCATTTCGAGGCAGCGCGCCGCAGCACTGGCAACTGTTTCTCACCACCGGCATCCTCGGCGGCTTCACCACGTTCTCGGCATTCTCGCTCGACACGGCGCTCCTCTACGAACGCAGCGGGCTTGGTCTCGCCGCGCTCTATGTCCTCGGCTCGGTGGCGCTGGCGATCGGAGGGCTCTTCGCCGGTCTCACTCTCGCGCGCCACTGGCTGTGAGCGCATCCGGTCGGCAGCCTTGTTCGTATCTTCTCCGATGAAGCGCAGAGATGGAACACGCCATGATGAGCGACGCCATGATCCTGGTCCTATCGGCCGTTCTCACCTGGCTGATGCTCTGCACCGCGAGCGGCCTGCGCATCCAGGCGCGCAAACCGGGCGGCATGGACCGCGCCTTCGGCAACCGTGACAACCTGACCGAGCCGACGCCGCTCGCAGGCCGCGCCGACCGCGCCGCGAAGAACATGGTGGAGAACCTCGCGATGTTCATCGCGCTCGTGGCCGCCGTGCACTTCGCCGGCCGCGCCGACGCGCAGTCGACGCTTGGCGCCAATATCTTCTTCTGGGCGCGGCTCGCGTTCTGGCCCTGCTACCTGGCGGGTGTTCCCTATCTGCGCACGGCGATCTGGATGGTGAGCCTCATCGGCATGGCGATGATCGCGGCGGCGGCGCTGTGGTGA
>DAIUEP010000157.1:3946-11858 GCA_036845065.1 Xanthobacteraceae bacterium
TCTCCTCGCTCATGTCCTCGCGGCCGGCCGACAGCCGCACCACCGATTGCGGCATGGTGATGCGCGCCACCGCGATCGTGCGCACGAACTCTAGCGGGTCGAGCCCGCCGCCGCTCGCGAGCGGCGTGCCCTCGACCTGGACCAGCATGTTGATCGGCACCGATTCGGGATGCACCGGCAGGCTGGCGAGCGCCGCGATCATGCCGACGCGATCCTCGCGCGCCTCGCCCATGCCGACGATGCCGCCGCAGCACACGTGGATGCCGGCCTCGCGCACGTGCCCCAGCGTGTCGAGCCGCTCCCGGTAGGTGCGCGTCGAGACGATCTCGCCGTAGAACTCGGGCGAGGTGTCGAGATTGTGATTGTAGTAGTCGAGGCCCGATGCCTTGAGCCGCCGCGCCTGTTCTGGCGTCAACATGCCGAGCGTCGCGCAGGTTTCGAGCCCGAGCGCGCGCACGCCTTCGACCATGGCGCAGACCTTGTCGAGATCGCGCTCCTTGGGCTCGCGCCAGGCCGCGCCCATGCAGAAGCGGCTCGCGCCGGCTTCGCGCGCGGCGCGTGCCTCGCTGAGCACGGCATCGAGGCTCATCAGCTTCTCGGCCTTGACCCCGGTCTCGTAGTGCGCGCTCTGCGGACAATAGGCGCAGTCCTCCGGGCAGCCGCCGGTCTTGATCGACAGCAGGGTCGAAATCTGCACCTCGGTCGGGTCGAAATGCGCCCGGTGCAGGCTTTGGGCGCGGAACATCAGCTCCGGGAACGGCAGGCCAAACAGCGCCCGGATCTCCTCGCGCGTCCAGTCATGGCGGATGGCAACGGCAGCCTCTCTGGCGGGGGTTAGAACGGCAGCGGCAGTGGTCATTGGGCGCCTCCTGTGACGCCCGCTATAGCACCCAGACGCCGGTCCATTCCACCCGCGCGCGAGCATGCCGTTCTTGAAATCGCGGGGTTTTTGGCGGCTGAGCCCAGAGGGCATGATGCGGCCCTTGGCGCGGTCGGCTGATCGGCCTGGCGCTGCGAGCCCTGTCCAGGTACGAGCAGCCTCAAGCCCTCCTCCAAAAGCAAGAGGGCATCTTTTTTGCTGTTCGGATGCAGCTGCGGATCAAGCGCGCATCCACCTGACTGTCTCAACTGTCGCCTTGACCTAGATCAAGGCGCGCGCCGCAATGCCCTCCGCTTAGTCGCCGCTTCAGGAACGATGGTGAGCCATAAGGGAGGTGACGCGCATGGCTGAGACTCTGGTCGGCAAGGCCGCTGAATTCAAGGACGGCGACCGCCGGATCGTGTTCGTCGGAAGCAATGAGATCGGGGTGTTCCGCGAGGGCGGCGAATTCTACGCCTACAGCAACTACTGCCTGCATCAGGGCGGGCCGGCCTGCGAGGGACTGACCATCGCCAAGGTCGAAGAGGCGATCATGCCCGACAAGACCTCACGGGGGCTCTATTTCTCCGAGGACGCGATGCACTTCGTTTGCCCGTGGCACGGCTACGAGTACGACATGAAGACCGGCGAGTGCGTCTCCGACCGCAAGCTCAAGCTCCGCCGCTACCAGGTCGTTCAAAAAGGAGATGAGCTCTATGTCGTCTCCTAGGGTCGCCACGGCCAGCCGGCCGGCCAAGCGCCCGGCACCCCCAAAGCCCGCGCCGCCTGCATCGGACGATACGCTCTCGGCCGACGCGCTATCGGCAGACGCCAAGCGCATCGCCGCCGAGATCGAGCAGGCGCTCGCCAAGGGCGAGACCAACGCCATCACGCTCGAAGCGCTCCAGGCCCTGATGGCGGCCGTGTGCAGGGACTACGCCGCGCAGGTGGAGGCCGGCCAGGAGGTGTTGCCGCTAGGCCTTCTCAGCAGCGTCATCCCGATCGAGGCAATGACCACGGCGAACGGGCTCTTGCGGGCGGTCAAGCTCGCCGTACTCGATCTCGACCTTTGGCAGAACAGGACCGGACGCTGCTGACCCACCGAACACAACATTTTCACTGAATAGACACCCATTCGAGGAGATCATCATGGAACTCACGGTCGAGCGCGGCCGCCGCGTATCGGTAGAAGAGCTCAACACCACCAAGCTGCTCGCGCATGCGCGCCAGCAAGCGGTGCAGCGCAAATTCGACGATGTCCTCATCGTCGACTGCGACGCGCACCACTACGAGAACGAGAACTGGTCGGAAATCCTGCCCTTCATGGAAAACGACGTGATGCGCCAGGTCACTATGTCGGGGCGCGCCAAGGGCCGCCACAATATCGTGCCGAGCCAGGCCGGCTTTACCCAGGACATGGGCGGGCGCGTCACGCGCTATCCGCTGCGATCGTCGGAGAAGACCGACGCCGGCCGCATCCGCGACATCCAGCTCGGGGAACGCTGGATGGACGCGATGAGCGTCGACTATTCCTGCCTGTTCCCGACCGGCATGCTCAACATCGGCCTGCATCCCCAGAAGGAAATGGAGGTCGATCTGTGCTGGGCCTACAATCGCTGGCTGACCGAGAAGGTGCTGCCTGAATCAGGCGGCCGCATGTACTCGGCGCTGTGCCTGCCATTCTCCGATCCGGAGGCCTGCCTGCGCCAGGTCGAGCACTTTGGCGCCCGCAAAGGCGTCTCAGGCTTCATGGTCACGACCGTGCGCAACCTGCAGGTCAACGACAATGCCTACATGAAGGTTTACCGGGCTATGGAGGAGCGCGGCCTTTCGCTGTCCTTCCATTCCGGCCCGAACTGGTCGGAGCCCGTGTTCCGCGCCTGCAACCGGTTCATCTCGGTGCATGCGCTCGGCTTCTCGTTCTACAACATCCTCCATTGCACCAACTGGGTGATCAACGGGCTGGGCGAGCGCTTCCCCAAGCTGCCGGTGATCTGGATCGAGGGCGGGCTCGCCTGGATTCCGTTCCTCATGCAGCGGCTCGACAACGAGTACATGATGCGCCCGTCGGAGGCGCCGACGCTCAAGAAGAAGCCGAGCGAGTACATGCGCGACATGTACTACTCGTCGCAGCCGATCGAGATCCAGAACATGAAGGCGCTGCAGTGCACCTTCGAGATGATGGACGCCGAGCACCAGCTCCTTTACGCCTCCGACTATCCGCACTGGGACTTCGACCTGCCGTCAACGATCTGGGACATTCCGTTCCTGTCGGAGAAGGCCAAGCACAATATTCTCGGCGGCACCGCGGCGCGTCTGTTCAAGCTGCCGCCGCGCAATGAGAAGCAGAAGCAGAATCTCGTCAAGTACGGCAATCTGGCCGCCTAAGGGTCTGAACGCCGACGCGCCCTGACCGGCGCGAACCTTGCGCCAGCGCAGCGCCCCTGCGCTGGCTTTTTTTGCGCGCGCGGCGAGCCATTCATATTGCTCTGCGCCGCCATGCCGTCAGGGCGACCGCGTTTTTGACTTAGATCAAATCCGGCCCAGGCCGTCGCCAAATAGTTTCTCCGGTAACTGCTGCGCAACGGAGAAACGCCATGGCGCGCTCCGAAAGGCTGCTGCGGCCGCGAGTGCGAAACGGGAGCCGACCATGATCAAGGCAAGGCGGATCGGACACGCGGCTTTCGAGACCCCCGACCTCGCGCGGGCCATCGAGTACTACACGCGGGTGAACGGGCTCGTCCTCACCGCGCAGGAGCAGAACCGGGCGTTTCTCGCGACCAAAGTCGGTCAGCTCGTTCTTGAGCTGCAGCAGGCCGAAGCCGGACGCTGCACCAAGCTGTCGTTCGAGGTCGCGCCCAACTCCGATTTCGACGAGATCAGCCGCGACCTGACGCGCCAAGGCATCAAGAGCGACGTCCGCTCCGACGCGCTGCCCGGCATACCCAAGTCGCTGACGTTCCAGGACCCGAAAGGCACCACCATCGAGCTGTTCTCGGAATGGAAGTATCTCGGCGCCCATCACCAGGTCGTCGGCGTCGGACCGCTCAAGCTCGGGCACGTCGCCTTCATCGTGCATGACGCCAAGACCATCGCGGACTTCTACCAGAACGTGCTCGGTTTCCGGGTGTCCGACTGGGTCGAGGACTTTTTCGTGTTCATGCGCTGCGGACCCGATCACCACACCGTCAACTTCCTCAGCGGCGAGACGGTGCGGATGCATCACATCGCGTTCGAGGTGAAGGATTTCGCTCAGATCCAGACCGCCTGCGAGCTGTTCGGCGAGCGCGACATCCCGATCATCTGGGGGCCGTTGCGCCATGGGCCCGGGCACAACGTGTCCACCTATCATCGCAACCCGGACGATCAGGTGGTGGAGTTCTATACGGAGCTCGACCAGATGAAGGATGAGGAGCTCGGCTACTTCGAGCCGCGGCCTTGGCACCACGATCTGCCGCAGCGGCCCAAGGTGTGGAGCCGCAACAAGGCTCCGACCGTGTGGGGCCCGCCGCCCACCGAGGACTATCTCAGGAATCGCCAGCCATAAGGCTCCGACCACCGAAACCGCTCATTCAACCCGAACCAACTCACATCGCAGGGGGCGACGAATGCTCGATACCACAGCGCATGCCGCGCATGAAACGCACCACGTACCGACCGGGTGGCGGCGCTTTCTCTACTCCACCAATCACAAGGACATCGGCACCCTCTACCTGTTGTTTTCGATCACCAGCGGCTTCATCGGCGGCCTGCTCTCGATCGTGATGCGGCTCGAGCTGGCCGAGCCCGGGATGCAGATCTTCACGAGCGGCCATACCTTCAACGTGTTCATCACCGCGCACGGCCTGATCATGGTGTTCTTCATGATCATGCCGGCGCTGATCGGCGGGTTCGGCAACTGGTTCGTGCCGATCATGATCGGGGCGCCCGACATGGCGTTCCCGCGCATGAACAACATCTCGTTCTGGCTCCTGCCGGCGGCCTTTACGTTGCTGGTCATCTCCATGTTCGTGGAAGGCGAGCGTGGTGAGGCAGGCGTCGGCGCCGGCTGGACCATCTACGCGCCGCTCTCGTCGGCGATCGGGCATCCGGGGCCGGCCGTCGATTTCGCAATTCTGGCGCTGCACCTTGCCGGCGCCTCGTCGATCCTCGGCGCCATCAACTTCATCACGACGATCTTCAACATGCGCGCGCCCGGCATGACCATGCACAAGATGCCGCTGTTCGTGTGGTCGGTGCTAGTGACGGCGTTCCTCCTGCTCCTGTCCCTGCCGGTGCTCGCGGGCGCGATCACGATGCTGCTGACCGACCGCAACTTCGGCACGACGTTCTTCAGCCCCGAAGGCGGTGGCGACGTCGTCCTGTTCCAGCACCTGTTCTGGTTCTTCGGCCACCCCGAGGTCTACATTTTGATCCTGCCGGCGTTCGGCATCATCAGCCAGATCGTGTCGACATTCTCCAAGAAGCCGGTGTTCGGCTATCTCGGCATGGCCTACGCCATGGTCGCGATCGGCGGCATCGGCTTCGTGGTGTGGGCGCATCACATGTACACCGTCGGCATGTCGTCGGCGACGCAGGCCTATTTCGTCGCCGCCACCATGGTGATCGCGGTGCCGACCGGCGTGAAGATCTTCTCCTGGATCGCCACCATGTGGGGCGGCTCGATCGAGTTCAAGACGCCGATGCTGTGGTCGATCGGCCTGATCTTCCTGTTCACGATCGGGGGCGTCACCGGCGTGGTGCTGGCGAATGCGGGCGTCGACCGCGCTTTCCACGACACCTACTACGTGGTTGCCCATTTCCATTACACGATGTCGCTTGGCGCCACCTTCGGCATCTTCGCCGGCTGGTACTACTGGTTCCCGAAGATGACCGGTTACATGTACTCGGAGACGCTCGGCAAGCTGCACTTCTGGCTCGCCTTCATCGGCTCCAACCTGATCTTCTTCCCGCAGCACTTCCTCGGACTTGCCGGCATGCCGCGCCGCATCGTCGACTATCCGGACGCGTTCGCAGGCTGGAACATGATCTCCTCGATCGGATCCTATGTCTTCGCCGGCGGGCTATTGGTGTTTATCATCACCATGGTGCTGGCCTTCAGGCGCAAGGAGCACGCGGCGGACAATCCCTGGGGCGAGGGCGCGACCACGCTCGAATGGACGCTGTCGTCGCCGCCGCCGTTCCATCAGTTCGAGAGCCTGCCGCTGATCAAGTAGGCCCCGTAGCGCACGGCGGGGTGGCTGCAATTGCATGGGGCATCGGCCGGATAGCCGATGCCCCACGGACTCGACGGTCCCCGTCTGCAGCCGCTTCCGGCGCACCGCACAGGTTGCTATCCTTGCGGCAATGCGGCGCCCGCCACAACAAGCATGGCAGCGGCAGACACGCACGCGATGGCGGCGTTGCATGACACGTCGTACGGCAGGGAGGCTTCACATGCGGAAAACTCGATTGCTCTTGGCGACCGCAAGCTTTGCGGTGTTGCTCCTCCAGAGCACGCCCGATCCGGCCGGCGCGCAGACGCGCACCACGCTGGACATCTATGTCGTGGACGTCGAAGGCGGGAATGCGACGCTCTTGGTCGCGCCATCGGGGGAATCGCTGCTCATCGATACCGGGAACACCGGACCGGAACCGTCGGTGCGGGATGCCTCGCGCATCATGGAAGCCGCCAAGGATGCTGGACTGACGCAAATCGACCACCTGATCACCACGCATTGGCACGGCGACCACTACGGCGGCATGGAAGAGCTGGCCAAGCGCATCCCGATCAAGCATTTCATAGATCATGGGCCGAACCAGCAGCCGGCGCCTGGCCCCGATGAATTCCTCGCCAAGGTGTATCCGCGGCTGATCGCCAACGCCAAGCACACCGTCGCCAAGCCGGGCGACAAGATCGCGATCGCGGGCCTCGACGTCCAGGTCGTGACCTCGGCCGGCGAGACCATCAAGACGCCGCTTGCCGGCGCCGGCTCACCGAACCCCTATTGTGCGAGCTTCAAGCCCGGCGACAACAATATCGAGGACCCGTTGTCGGTCGGCGTCCACATTGCGTTCGGAAAGTTCCGCACCCTGCATCTTGGCGATCTGACCAAGAACAAGGAATTCGAGCTGATGTGCCCAAACAACCGCATCGGCGCGATCGATGTGTTCCTTGGCTTGCATCACGGGGTCAACACCTCGAGCTCGGAAGTCATGATGCACGCCGTGCGCCCGCGCGTCGCCATTATCAACAACGGCACCCGCAAAGGCGGCCAGCCCGACGTGATGCGGGTCCTGTTGTCGTCGCCGGGCCTCGAAAACCTGTGGCAGATGCATTTTTCGCTGCTCGGCGGCCAGGAATACACCGTGCCGGGGATGTTCATCGCCAACCTCACCGACGATCAGTCGGCAGCGATGCCGGTCGCGCCGATCGCGGCGCCGACACCCGGCCCCAACACGCCGCCACCGCCCGCGCATAATGGGCCAGCCTTCTGGATCAAGGTCTCGGCGCAGCAGGACGGGACGTTCACCGTCACCAACGCGCGTAACAAGTTCAGCAAGACCTA
This sequence comes from Xanthobacteraceae bacterium, assembly GCA_036845065.1. Lineage (GTDB taxonomy): Bacteria > Pseudomonadota > Alphaproteobacteria > Rhizobiales > Xanthobacteraceae > VAZQ01. The sequence goes on from DAIUEP010000157.1 coordinate 11,354, forward strand.
TACAGCGAGACCGGCGGGCACGAATTAGCCTCTGATGTTACGCTGTCAATTCGGAAACTCGCAGATATACCATAAACGACAGGGCGCCACTTGGCGCCCTGTCTCACCGTCTGAATGCTTAGACCGGATTCCGGTCATCTCGATACACTCGCCGTCTCTCTCGGCCTCATGGTGAGGAGCCGCAATCCTCGGCCGATCCAAACTCCGCAATCTCGTGCGCGGCGTCTCGAACCATGGGGCCGCCCATCCTTCGAGACAGATGCACGCAAGAGCGTGCATCTCCTCAGGATGAGGCGGGTATTCCGACCCGATTCAAACTGAGCGAAATCTGCTCTAGCTTGTCGCGTCAAAAGCTATTGCAGCAGCTCCACATAACCGATGCGGCTCGACAACACGCCCGAGTACCAAACCCGTTTCGGATTGGTCGGATCGAGATCGATCCGGCGCACATCGGTCTCCGCCATCATGAGCGGGTACTCGGTCCATTTGCCTGTCGCCGGATCAA
>DAIUEP010000158.1:0-11789 GCA_036845065.1 Xanthobacteraceae bacterium
ACATCGTGCTCAACCAGACCGAGGCGCTGGTCGCGATCGACGTCAACTCCGGCCGCGCCACGCGCGAGCACCACATCGAGGACACCGCGCTCAAGACCAACATGGAAGCCGCCGACGAGATCGCGCGGCAATTGCGGCTGCGGGATCTCGCGGGCCTGATTGTCATCGACTTCATCGACATGGACGAGAAGCGCAACAACCGCACGGTCGAGCGCCGGCTCAAGGAAGCGCTCCGGCACGACCGCGCCCGCATCCAGGTCGGCCACATTTCCCACTTCGGCCTCTTGGAGATGTCGCGCCAGCGCATCCGCTCGAGCGTGCTCGAGAGCTCGACCGACAAATGCCCGCATTGCGGCGGCTCGGGCCACGTGCGGTCGGTCTCGTCGGTGGCGCTGCAGCTGTTGCGCTCGCTCGAGGAGATGCTGCTCAAAGGAGCGACCCACAACGTCATTGTGCGCACGCGCTCGGAGATTGCCCTCTACCTGCTCAATCAGAAGCGGGCGCATCTGCGTGTCCTGGAGGAGCGCTTCCAGATCGCTGTCGTGGTCACCGCCGATGCGAGCATCGCGGGCCAACTGTCCTACGTGATCGAGAAAGGCGAGCTGGTCCACAGCCTCGAACAGGCCAAAGCGATCGCGAGCCAGCCTACGACCCTCGCCCCCGTTCCCGAGGAGGACGACGAGGACTTCGCGGAGGAGGGCCAAGAGGAACAAGAGGAACAAGAGGAACAAGAGGAACAAGAGGAAGACGAGAGCGAAGCCGAGGGCGAGGAGCAGGAGGCTGCGGCCGATCAGGCAACAGAATCGGCAGCCACCGAGCCGGCGCGCGGCGATGAAGAAGGCGGCAATGTCCGTCGGCGGCGGCGCAGGCGTCGCGGTCGCCGCGGCGGCAGCGAAGGGCGCGAGCCGCGCGAACGCTTCCCGTCCGATCAACCGGCGGCAGCGCCGGCTATGCTCCAAGGCGAGGGTGAGAGTGAGCCGCTGGAAGAGGCGGCGCAGGCGGGCAACGGCGAGGATGCACCGGGTGACGAGCCGCGCGGCGATGGCGACCGGCGACGGCGGCGACGTGGCCGCCGCGGCGGCCGGCGCAACCGCCGTGACCGCGAGGGCGGTCTCCCAGCGGCGTCCGATGGCGAGTCCATGGTGGACGCCGAAGCGCAATCGCCGGCTGGCGAGCCTGCATTCGAGCGTGAGCCGGAACCGCCGTTCCAGCCGCATGCGGCCGACCACGTCACCGAGCGGCCACACCACGAGCCGTCACACCGGCAAGCGCCCACCTCCGAGCCGGCGCCCACCGAAGTGGACATGTCCGACCTTTCTCGGCGCCGCTCCACCGTACGCGAGCCGGCGCCGCTGAGCGTCGCCGTCGAGCGGAGCGCGACGCACGAGCCGGCCGCGTCGGCACCGCAAGAGCCCCCGCAGCCGGTCATCATCAGCCCAACGGACGGCGACGAGGCCGATCGCCCACGCCGGTCTGGCTGGTGGAGCCGGCGGATGCTTGGCAAGGGCTGAGTCGTGTGGCGGATTTGACGTTTCTGCCGGGATGACGGCTTGTCATCGTCGAAACGTCAAATCCAAAGCCACGACCCTGCCCGCGGGAGCTGAGGAATGAAGAGCGCGTGGTCCGAGCGCGATGCGCAGGCGATCGTCGATCGCTATGACCAGCAGGGCATCGGACCTGATCTCGCTCTGCGCATCTATTCGACGCGACTGCTAGGGAGCGATCCGAGGCTGGTGCTGCACGGCGGCGGCAATACCTCGATCAAGGCGCTCACCACCGACCTGCACGGCGAGGTGACCGAGGTCGTCTGCGTGAAGGCCTCGGGCGGCGACATGGCCGCCATCGACGTATCGCATCTGCCAGCGCTGCGGCTCGAGCGGCTGCGCAAGCTGCGCACGCGCGATCCGGTCCCCGACGAGGACATGGCGCTGGTCCTGCGCGACGCCCTCATCGACCCGATGGCGCCCAACCCATCGGTTGAGACGCTGCTGCACGCCTTCCTGCCGCACAAATTCGTCGACCACACCCACGCGAACGCGGTGCTCAGCCTCACCGATCAGGAGGACAGCGAGCTGTTCTGCGCCGACGTCTACGGCAACCGCATGGGCATCGTGCCCTACATCATGCCGGGCTTCGGTCTCGCGACCCGGGCCGTCGGCATCTACGAGATCAAGCCGAAGGTTGAAGGGCTGATCCTGCAGAAGCACGGCATCGTCACCTTCGGCTCGACCGCGCGCGAATCCTACGAGCGCATGATCGAGATGGTCACGCTCGCCGAAGAGCGGCTGGCGAAGAACCGCAAGGCCGTGTTTGTCCCCGCGCCGATCCCGGGACCGGTGGCGCCGCTCGCCGAGATCGCCCCGATCCTGCGCGGCGTCACGAGCGTCAAGGATGAGCGCACCGACGGCGCCTGGCGAAGGCCCGTCCTCGACTTTAGAACCAGCCCGGCGATCCTCAATTTCGTCAACGGGGCCGACCTTGCGCGTTACGGGCAAGCCGGCGTGGTGACGCCCGACCATGTCATCCGCACCAAGATCTGGCCGCTCATCCTGGGCGCTCCCGAGCAAGGCCGGCCGGTCGAGTTCAAGCGCAACGCCCAGAAGGCTGCGACCACGTTCGTCGAGTACTACAAGTCCTATTTCGCGCGCCACAACGTGCGCGTCGGCGGCACCAAGAAGATGATCGATCCGCTGCCGCGCGTCGTGCTAGTTCCAGGGCTTGGCCTGTTCGGCCTCGGCCGCACCAGCCGCGACGCCATGATCGCCGCTGACATCGCCTCGTGCGCGATCGAGACCATCACCGACGCCGAAGCGGTCGGCCGGTTCGCCTCGATCACGGAAGCCGAGATGTTCGAGATGGAATACTGGCCGCTGGAACAGGCGAAGCTCGCCGACGCTCACGACAAGCCGCTCACCGGACAGGTCGCGGTCATCACCGGCGCGGCAGGCGCGATCGGCGTCGCCACCGCCAAGGCGTTCATGGAAGCGGGCGCCGAGGTGGCGCTGCTTGATCTCGACGAGACCGCGACGCTTGCCAAGGCGCGCACGATCGGCCCGGCGGCGCTCGCGGTGCGCTGCGACGTCACCGCCGCGGCGTCGGTGCGTACGGCGTTCGATGAAGTCGTCGCCGCGTTCGGCGGCGTCGACATCGTGGTATCGAACGCCGGCGCGGCCTGGCAGGGCCGCATCGGCGAGGTCGACGAAGAGGTGCTGCACAAGAGCTTCGAATTGAATTTCTACGGCCACCAGCGCGTCGCGCAGGCCGCCGTGAAGATCATGCTGGCGCAGGGCACCGGCGGCTGCCTCCTGTTCAACGTGTCGAAGCAGGCGGTGAACCCGGGCCCGAACTTCGGCCCCTATGGGTTGCCGAAGGCCGCGACGCTACTGCTCGTGCGGCAATACGCGCTCGAATACGGCGGCGACGGCATCCGCGCCAACGCGGTCAACGCCGATCGCGTCCGCTCGGGCCTCCTCACCGAGGATTTCATCAAGGAGCGCTCGAGCGCGCGCGGCGTCAGCGAGAAGGACTATATGAGCGGCAACCTCTTGGGCCGCGAGGTCACCGCCGAGGACGTCGCGCAGGCGTTCGTGGCGCAGGCGCTGGCGCTCAAGACAACGGCGGACGTGACGACGGTCGACGGCGGGAATATCGCGGCGGCGCTGCGGTAGGCCTCATCACCCCAGCCCCTTCAGATGCCGGATCGGCCGTCCCGGCGTCAGCGCCTCGGCCGCCGTCACGATCGCGTTGGTGTCGATGCCATAGTGCCGGTACAGATCCGGGATCGAGCCGGTCTGGCCAAAATGCTCGACACCGAGCGAGCGCACGCGGTGACCCGCAACTGCGCCGAGCCAGGCGAGCGTTGCCGGATGGCCGTCGAGCACGGTGACGATGCCGCAATGCGGCGGCACGTCGGCGAGCAACCTTTCCACATGCGCGCGCGCATGCACGAGGCCGCGCTCGCGCGCGCGTTGCGCGGCGGTCCAGCCGGCATTGAGGCGATCGGCGGATGTGACAGCGAGGAGGCCAACGTCGCGGCGGTCCTCCGCCATCAGCCCGACCGCCTGGATCGCCTCCGGCGCGACCGCGCCGGTGTAGACGACAACGACCTGCGCGTTCGGGCCGGGCTTGCGCATCCAATAGGCGCCGTCGACGATCGCCTGCCGCAGCTCCTCGCTCATGACGCGTTGCGGCTGCTCGATCGGCCGCGTCGACAAACGCAAGTAGACCGAGCCGCCGGTCTCGTCGCGCAGCCAGTTGCGCTCCGAGGGCTCGCCGGCGCCATCCTTCTGGATGTAGGCGAGCGCGAAACTCAAGATCGCCGCGAGCTCATCCACGAAGGCGGGCTCGAAGGCGGCAAGCCCATCCTGCGCCATCCCGATCAGCGGCGTGCCGATCGACTGGTGCGCCCCGCCTTCCGGCGCGAGCGAGATGCCGGACGGCGTGGCGACCAGGATGAAGCGGGCGTCCTGGTAGCAGGCGTAGTTCAGCGCATCGAGCCCGCGCGCGATGAATGGATCGTAGAGCGTGCCGATCGGCAACAGGCGCTCGCCGTTGATGGCGTGCGAGAGCCCGAGCGCGGACAAAAGGATGAACAGGTTCATCTCCGCGATGCCGAGCTCGATGTGCTGGCCCTTGGGCGAGAACTCCCAGTTGAAGGTCGAGGGCACCCGCTCGCTCTTGAAGGTGTCGGCCATCGCCTCGTGCGCGAACAGGCCGCGCCGGTTGACGAAAGCGCCGAGATTGGTCGAGACCGTCACGTCCGGCGAGGTCGTCACGATGCGATCGGCATAGTCATCGGCGCTGCGGCCGATCTCGTTGAGGATCGCCCCGAAGCCCGTCTGGGTGGACATCACCGGCGCAATCGTAACCGGCAGCGCGTCCGGAACCGGGATCGGCCGCGCAGCGCGCCGCGCGCCGCGGCGCGCGAACGGCACGCGCGCGAGAAAATCCTCAAGCGTGCGCGCCTCGATCGACAGGCCTTCGAGCTTGTCCCACTCATGGCCCGGCCGCACGTTCATCGCGGCACGGAAGGTGTCCATCTGGGCGGGCGTCATCAGCCCGGCATGATTGTCCTTGTGGCCGGCGAACGGCAGGCCATAGCCCTTGATGGTGTAGGCGATGAAGCAGGTCGGCCGGTCGTGGTCGTTGGCATGGAACGCCTCGATCAGCGACGGCAGGTCGTGACCGGCAAGGTTTGTCATCAGCCGATGAAGCTCCTCGTCGCTGCGCCGCCCGATCAGGCGTGACACGCCATCGTCCTTGCCGAGGTCCTCGATCAGGCGCTTGCGCCAGGCCGCGCCGCCCTGGAAGACGAGCGCGGAGTAGAGCTGGTTCGGACAGGTGTCGATCCAAGCCCGCAGGCGCTCGCCGCCAGGCTCCGCGAATGCGGCCTGCAGCAGCGAGCCATATTTGAGGATGACGACATTCCAGCCGAAGCCGCGGAACAAGGTCTCGAAGCGCGACCACAGGCCCTCGCGCACGACCGCGTCGAGGCTCTGCCGATTGTAGTCGATGATCCACCAGCAGTTGCGCAGGCCCTGCTTCCAGCCCTCCAGAATGGCCTCGAAGATGTTGCCTTCGTCGAGCTCGGCGTCGCCGACGAGCGCGATCATCCGCCCTTCCGGGGCGTCGCCGCCCCAGCCGTGCGCGCGGACATAGTCCTGCGCCAGCGACGAGAACAAGGTCTGCGCGACGCCAAGCCCCACCGATCCGGTCGAGAAATCGACGTCGTCCACATCCTTGGTGCGTGACGGATAGCTTTGCGCGCCCTTGTAGCCGCGGAAATTCTCCAGCCGCTCGCGGGTCTGGCGGCCGAGGAGATACTGGATGGCGTGATAGTTCGGCGACGCATGCGGCTTGACCGCGACCCGGTCCTGCGGCCGCAGCGCGTGGAAATAGAGCGCCGTCATGATGGTCGCGAGCGAAGCGGACGACGCCTGATGCCCGCCCACTTTCAGTCCGTCGAGGTTGTCGCGGACGTGATTGGCGTGATGAATGGTCCAGCTTGCAAGCCAGAGCACCTTGCGCTCCAGCTCGCGCAGGATCGCCAGATCCTCCGCGCCAATCGTCGCCAACCTGGTCATCGCTCATTGTCCGGCAATCGGGCACCGCCGGCAACATGATTGCGACCGCCCGCGGCCGGCGGAAGCTTCTTCCACAACAGCTCACAAGGCGATATTCAAGTCCGGGGGGCGAGAGATGTCGTTCCGGTTGCGCGTCGATAGCACCGAGAATCTGGGTAACGAGACCTGCATTCGGGGTCGGCTCGTCGAGGGCGCTTACTTTGGGCCACAGTACATTCGGCTGAAGGACACAACGGGCAAGGAGCGAACCGCAACAATACTGAGCCACGGTTTGATAGCGCCTCAAGACTGGCCGGTCATGGCCGGTCACGATACGCAGCTCGAACTGTACATCGCCACCCCTGGTCCTCACTTCTCCATAAACGCAAATAGTCTCGTCGAAGGTTTGGGTAGCGTGCTCCTGCGCCGAGACAGCATCGATCTGTCAAAGGAGCTTTCCAACCCACTGTTTTGGGGCAATTTCTCCATTCTCTACATGGACTCGGAATCGACCGAACGACCCTATGAAGAGCTTCTTGGGTTGCGCCAGGATGAAGTGAACAACTACTACACCGAATTCTTGGAGCCGCTCATCAACTCGGCAACTTGGCCGATTTTCCCGCTGGAGGTCGATAGCGATCGGTACGTCGAATTTGAGTGCGCGGGTGGCGCGGAATATCAGAATCGGGCCTGGATCGGTTCAAGAGCCTCCGGCCAACGAGCCCTTCTCGGCTACGACAGCGGTCACTTTTCGCTTCCGGGATTGAGACCGAGCGAACTGGTCTGGCTTCTCAAAGCGCTGGAGCAGACAACGGCACATCCAGCGTCGGGTCTCCTTCTGGTACCTATGTGCTATCTCGCCAAGCCGGATGCGCTGCTGACCGAAACGCTCACCAATCTTTGCGCTCGCATTCCGGGCGCGAGAGTAGAACTCGCAAGCACAATGGCTGGAAACATGATTGAATGTCAGGTCGTACCGGAGGCGAAGTGGGAGCGGAGGCTCGGTTTTGGCTGGTGCAGCAACTGGCGCTATAGTCAGCGAAACCCACAGAGCCTCATGTCGGTACTGTCGGAAGCTGAGTTCAACTTCGTTGAGCGATTCTTCTCTGACGTGAGCAATGATTGAAATTGGACGCCAAGGATCAGACAACACATGCCGGAAGCCGACAATGAAGGACAACGCTTTGCCGCCGGGACGCCGCAGGCGGCGCCCGGCTTCTTCCTCAAGGGCTCGCACCAGCTCGACTGGGGCATGAAGAACCGGCTGGCGCGCGTGTTCGATCCCAAGACCGGACGCACCGTGATGCTCGCGGTCGATCACGGCTATTTCCAGGGTCCGACCACCGGGCTCGAGCGCATCGATCTCTCGATCGTGCCGCTACTCCCCTCCTGCGACGCCCTGTTCTGCACCCGCGGTATCTTGCGCTCGGTCATCCCGGCCGACAGCAGCAAGCCGATGGTGCTGCGCGCCAGCGGCGGCCCGAGCATCCTCAAGGAGCTCTCCGACGAGCAGATCGCCATGGACATGGAGGATGCGCTGCGCCTCAACGCGTCGGGCGTCGGCATCCAGGTCTTCATCGGCGGCGAGCACGAGACGCGCTCGATCCACAACATGACCAAGCTCGTCGATGCCGGGCTGCGCTACGGCATGCCGGTGATGGGCGTCACCGCGGTCGGCACCAACATGGTGCGCGACGCAAAGTATTTCCGCCTCGCCTGCCGCATCATCGCCGAGCTCGGCGCGCAATACGTCAAGACCTACTACGTCGCCGACGGCTTTGAGACCGTCACCGCCTCCTGCCCGGTGCCGATCGTGATGGCAGGCGGCAAGAAGCTCCCCGAGCTCGACGCGCTCACCATGGCCTACAACGCCGTGCAGCAGGGCGCCGCCGGCGTCGACATGGGCCGCAACATTTTCCAGTCCGACGCGCCCAAGGCGATGATCGCGGCCGTGCACGCGGTGGTGCATAAGAACCTTTCGCCGAAGGAAGGCCTCGAGCTCTACCAGTCGCGCAAGGCGAAGGGGTGAGCGGGCAAGCGTTTCTCCTCGCTTGGTCGGAGCCGTCGCGCCTCGTCGTCGCACATTAACTTGAGTTCATGTTTGTTGTTGCGAGGCGTATTTTGACCTAAGTCAGTGTCTCGTCGGCGAGCCTCCTGCAAGCGTGGGCCCCAGCTTAGATCAGACGAGACGCCCATGCTCAGTCCTCCGGAGCCGAAACAGAGCCCGTCCGGCTCGGCAGACGATATCCAGGCGACACTCGGACTTGGTGCTCGCCGTACCGGATACGCGCGCGCCCGCAAGTGGATCTGGTCGGCAGTCGCCGCCGTCGTGATTGCCGGCGCTGCCCTGCTTTTTCTTCGCGGCGGCAACCAGTCCACCATCCGATACGCGACCGAGCCCGCGGTGCGCGGTAATCTGACGGTCGTCGTGACCACAACCGGCTCCGCGCAGCCGGTCAACCAGGTCAATGTGTCGAGCGAGCTGTCCGGCACCGTCCGCAAGGTCAATGTGGACTACAACAGCCTCGTGAAAGTCGGCCAGCCGCTGGCCGAGCTCGACACTGACAAGCTGAAGGCGACGGTGCAGAACTCCCAGGCAAGGCTCGCTTCCGCCAACGCCAAGGTAGCGGACGCAGCGGCCGCGATGGAGCAGAAGCGCACCGACTTTGACCGCAAGAAGCTCTTGGCGACGCGGGACGCAACCTCGGCCAGAGACCTCGACATCGCCAAAGCGGACTTCGACCGATCGGTCGCCCAACATGCGATGGCACTTGCCGATGTCTCCGTTGCCGAAGCCGACCTGCGGCTCAACGAGATCAATCTCACGAAAGCCTGCATCTGCTCGCCGATCGATGGCATCGTGCTCAAACGCAGCGTCGATCCCGGCCAGATCGTGGCGTCCTCGCTGCAAGCGCCGGTTCTGTTCGTCATCGCCGAGGACCTGCGCCGCATGGAGCTGCAGGTCGATATTGACGAGGCCGATGTCGGCAAGGTCAAGGCCGCGCAGAAGGCCACGTTCGGCGTCGACGCCTATCCCGACCGCCGTTTCCCGGCGGAGATCCGCGATATCCGCTTCGGCTCCGAGATCGTGCAGGGCGTCGTCACCTACAAGGCGGTGCTCACGATCGACAATGCGGAGCTGATGATCCGCCCCGGCATGACGGCAACGGCCGAAGTCGTCGTGCAGGAGGTCACGGATTCGCTCCTGGTGCCGACCGCGGCGCTGCGGTTCTCACCGCCAAGCCAGGGCGGCGCAAGCCCGAGCCTGTTGCGTCGATTGCTCCCAGGACCGCCGGCGTTTCGCCCGCCCAGCAAGCAGGAGGAAACAGGACCCAATCGCACGATCTGGGTGCTGCGCAATGGCGCGCCGGTGGCCGCACCGGTGGTCATCGGGGCGACCGACGGCCGTAATACCCAGATCGTGAGCGGCGAGTTGACGGCGGGCGATCCTGTCATCACCGACACCATCACGGCGGGGCGATGAGGGCGCGCGTGTGATGGCACCCGATAAGGCTCGACTGCCTCCGATCGTGGAGCTGCGCGGCGTCACCAAGATCTACGGCACCGGATCGGCGGCCGTGCACGCGCTTGCGGGCGTCAACCTCACCATCGAGGACGGCGAATTCGTCGCCATCATGGGCCCGTCCGGCTCCGGCAAGTCGACCGCTATGAACATCATCGGCTGCCTCGACGCGCCGAGCGCCGGCGATCACTTCTTCAAGGGCGTCGAGGTGGGCCAGCTCAGCCGTAGCCAGCGGACGCTGCTGCGCCGACAGTATCTCGGCTTCGTGTTCCAGGGCTTCAACCTGCTCGCCCGCACCACGGCTGCCGAGAATGTCGAGCTGCCGCTGATCTATCGCGGCATGCCGCAGGCCGAGCGGCGCGGCCTCGCGATGCAGGCGCTCCAGCGCGTCGGGTTGCAGGGTCGCGAGCACCATACCTCGGCCGAGCTCTCGGGCGGCCAGCAGCAGCGCGTCGCCATCGCGCGCGCGATCGTGACCGACCCGGTCCTGCTGCTCGCCGACGAGCCGACCGGCAATCTCGACACCAGGACGAGCCGCGAGATCATGGAGCTCGTGACACACCTGAACACGGATCAGGGCATCACCGTCATCATGGTCACCCACGAGGCCGATGTCGCCGCCTATGCACGGCGCGTCATCCGCTTCGTCGATGGCCGGGTGGAGTCCGACCACCTCAGCCGCGAGGCCGCCTGATGCTGCTGGAAGCGCTCAAGCTTGCGCTGCAGGCGATCCGGCGCAATGCGTTGCGCTCGTTCCTCACCGTGCTCGGCATCGTAATCGGCGTCGCCGCCGTCATCGCCATGGTGACGATCGGCAACGGCACCACCGCCAAGGTCACCGCCGATCTGGCCAAGCTCGGCCGCAACCTCTTGTTCGTCAGCCCCGGCCAATTCGGGCCCGGACGGGCGAGCTCCACCGCCAAACCGTTCAACGTCCGCGACGTCGATGCCATGCGCAGCCAGATCTCCGGCGCCGCAGCGGTCGCCGGCGTTGCCCAGAGGTCGGCAACGATCATCTATGGCGGCCAGAACCGGCAGGTCATGGTGACCGGAACCGACACCAACTATTTCATCACGCAGGATTGGTCGGTCTTGGCCGGTCGCCAGTTCCTCGACGGCGAGGTGCGCTCCGGCCGCGCCGTCTGCGTCATCGGGCAGACGGTCCGCGACAAGCTCTTCGGCCGCGGTGAGCCAATCGGCCAAAGGCTTCGCGTCAAGAATGTCTCCTGCGAGGTGATCGGCGTGCTCGAGGCCAAGGGCCAATCGATCGTCGGCACCGACCAGGACGATGTCGTGCTGATGCCGCTGCGGGCATTCCACCGCCGTATCGCCGGCAATACCGATATCAGCACGATGAGTATCTCGGCCCGGGATGGCGTCGATACCGCCAAGGTCCAGGCCGACATCGAGCGCCTGTTGCGGGAGCGTCGCAATATCTCGCGCGGCGAGCAGGACGATTTCTCGGTGCGCGACATGAAGCAGCTCGCGCAGACGCAGACCGCCACCACCTCGATCCTGACCGGCCTGCTCGGCGCAGTCGCCGCCGTCAGCCTGCTGGTCGGCGGCATCGGGATCATGAACATCATGCTGGTGTCGGTGACCGAGCGCACGCGCGAGATCGGCATAAGGCTCGCGATCGGCGCGTTGGAACATCAGGTGCTGACCCAGTTCCTCGTCGAGGCCGCGGTGCTGTCGCTGTTCGGCGGCGTGGTCGGCATCCTGTTCGGCCTGACGCTGGCTTGGCTCGCGACCGGCGGCCTGCGGGTGCCGTTCGCGATCGACCCCACCATCATCCTGATCGCCTTCGGGTTCTCGGCGCTGGTCGGCGTTGTCTTCGGCTTCTTTCCGGCGCGGCGGGCCGCGCGGCTCGATCCGATCGAGGCGCTGCGGCACGAGTGATCGAACGTAGCGGCGCACAAGCAGCAGTGCGTCTCACAGCTTGGCTGAGCGGCGATAGAACCGTCCGCGCTCCGCTCCGCGCCAATCGACGATCTCTGGAACGTCCGATGTATCGATGACGGCGTCGCTCATGGTCGCGAGAGCGCGAAGCTCGCGCGTCATGTGACGCCCCTTCTTCATAGTGCGAGCGCTCGCCCTTCGTCGCCTTGCACGTGGAGATGATGCGGACAATTTCTTCGCCATAGAGATCCTATTCCAGCTTCGCGCCCGAGCGCTTGATCACGTCCGCCCATTTGGCGAGCTCG
>DAIUEP010000159.1:0-4617 GCA_036845065.1 Xanthobacteraceae bacterium
CCCGAGCGCATCGAGAAGGACGACATCATGGAGTTCACGCTCGAGGGCGAGCCGGTCAACGCCGGTGGCCGGGCGCCTTACCTCGAGCGCTTCATCCATGGCGGCATCTACGAGGCGCGGCCGGATGTCCACTCGGTGGTCCACAACCACAGTCCGAGCGTGATCCCGTTCGGCATCACCGAGCGCAAGCTCAAGCCGCTTCTGCACATGTGCGCCAATATCGGCCACGAGGTGCCGACCTGGGACTCGCACGACAAGTTCGGCGACACCGCGCTCCTGGTCGAGACCGTCGACATGGGGCGCGACCTCGCCCACGCGATCGGGTCTCGCCCCAGCATCCTCATGCGCGGGCACGGCGCGACGGTCGCAGCCTCCAATGTGCGCCATGCCGTCTTCATCTCGATTTACCTTGAGGTGAACGCCAAGCTGCAGATGCAGGCGATGGCGATGGGGGACATCAAGTTCCTCACCCCCGGCGAGGTCGACAAGGTGATCTCGCGCACCGGCCCCTATACGCTCAACCGGGCCTGGGAGAACTGGTGCCGGCGGGCGGGCCGGCCGTTCCAGGCCGAGCTGGGCTAAGGCTCTTGCGGCAAGGGGCTTAGGGCGCGCCGTGCGACAGGGTCCCGCGATGTGCTATATGGCCCAGCGACCCCGACGGGGGGCCATCCAGGGACAAAGAGCGACATGGCGGCCGCAACAGTGTTAACGGCAGCAGTGCCACCGGGACCAGCAGCCGCGACCGCGAACGCAATCCTCGCCGTCGACAACATCACCAAGCGGTTCGAGACCCCGGAGGGCGTCGTCACCGCGGTCGAGGGCGTCTCTCTCTCAGTCACGCCCGGCGAGTTCGTCAGCATCATCGGCCCTTCGGGCTGCGGCAAGTCGACGCTGTTCAACATCATCGGCGGCCTGCTCGACGGTTATGACGGCACCGTCAAGGTCGCGGGCGACCTGGTGCGCGGCCCGCATCCTGCGATCGGAATGATCTTCCAGGAGGAGTCGACGTTCCCCTGGCGGACCGTGATCGACAACGTGGCCTTTCCGCTGGAGATCGCCGGCGTGGCCAAGAGCGAGCGCTACGACAAAGCGCTGCACTTCGTGTCGCTGGTCGGGCTCGACGGCTTCGAGCGGCGCTATCCGGCCGAGCTCTCCGGCGGCATGCGCCAGCGTGTGTCGATGGCGCGCACGCTCGCGGCGCAGCCAAAGATCATGCTGATGGACGAGCCGTTCGCGGCGCTCGACGAGCAGACGCGGCTTCTCCTTGGCGACAAGGTGCTGCAGATCCAGCAGCAGCTCAAGCAGACGACGCTCCTCATCACCCACAACATCACGGAAGCAGTGCAGCTGTCCGACCGCATCTTCGTGATGACCTACCGGCCCGGCAAGCTCAAGCGCATGGTCAAGATCGATCTGCCGCGCCCGCGCACGTCCGAGATCGTCTCGAGCGAGGCGTTCGGCCGCTACGTGGCGCAGATCTGGGGCGATCTGCGCGAGGAGGCGAGCCGGGGGATGCGCGCCGACGAGAGCGCCAAGCTCCACCACGGCGGCCACTCATGAGCGCGTCTGTGACGAAGGCGCGCTGGTTCCCGGGCGTGCTGGGGTTCGGCTCCTTCATCGGCGCAGTCCTGCTGGTGGAGCTGTTCATCCGGCTCGGCCTGATCAATCGCTTCATCGTGCCGCTGCCGTCGGACATCGTGCTGGCGTTTCCGCGCGTCGTCATCGAGGAGGAGGTGTTCCGGCGCTTCCTGCTCACCGCCGGCGAGGCGTTCTCGGCCAGTATCCTGGTCACCGTCTTCGGCGTCGCGGGCGGCGTGCTGCTCTACCAGTTCCGCCTGCTGCGGGAAGCGACCGAGACCTGGGTGGCGGCGGTCGCGGCCGCCCCGCTTGTGCTGATCTATCCGCTCTATCTCGTCATCTTCGGACGCAACGCCACCACCATCGTGATGATGGGATTCACCGCGGGCCTCGCGCCGGTGATGCTCAAGACGCTCGAAGGCCTCTCCGGCACGCGCCGCGTCCTCATCAATGTCGGGCGCAGCTTCAATCTCACGCCCTGGCAGCAGTTCTGGAAGATCCTGTTCCCGGCGGCGCTGCCGACCATCTTCGTCGGCATGCGGCTCGGGCTGATCTTCTCCCTGATCAACATCGTGGGGGTCGAGTTCCTGATCAATTTCGGCGGGCTCGGCCAGCTCATCAATGAGCTTGCGGAACGCTATGACCTCGCCGGCACCTACGCGGCGATCTCATTCGTGATCCTGATCAGCATCTGCGTGTTCTTCGTCACCGAAAGGCTGGAGCGATGGCTGAGACCGGTCGGTTGACATTGCGGGCGGCGCCATCGCGCGGGCTGTCGCCGGTGACATGGCTTCGGATCGCGATCATCGTGGTGACACTGGCTTGCTGGGAGGCGCTGGCGGCCTCGGGCCTGCTCTACCGCGACGTCGTGCCCTCGCTGGTGGCGATCGGCAAGGCGCTGTTCAACCTTCTGGCCGTGCCGGACATGCCGGCACAGATCGACATTGATCTTTATCTGTTCCGGATCCAGACCGCGACCACGATCCCGCAGATCTACTGGCATCTCTACGTCACCTTCTACGAGATCGCGTTCGGGATGGTGTTCGGAGGCTTGAGCGGCCTCGTTGCCGGGATCGCGATTGGCAGCTCGCGGCTGTTGCGGCGGGCCTATGAGCCGATGCTCTACTACCTCGGGCCCTGCCCGAAGATCATCTTCTTCCCGGTGATGATCATGTGGTTTGGCGTCGGCCCCGGTTCCAAGGTCGCGATGGGCGCGATCTCCTGCTTCTTCCCCGTTGCGCTCAACGTTGCGGGCGGCATGCGCGAGATCGACCAGGTGCTGATCCGTGTCGGGAAGAGCTTCCGCGCCAACACCTGGCAGATGGTCACCAAGATCTACCTGCCGGCGATGCGCCACCCGATCATCAACGGCGTGCG
Source organism: Xanthobacteraceae bacterium (assembly GCA_036845065.1). GTDB lineage: Bacteria > Pseudomonadota > Alphaproteobacteria > Rhizobiales > Xanthobacteraceae > VAZQ01. The sequence goes on from DAIUEP010000159.1 coordinate 2,956, forward strand.
GCTCGGGCTCGGCGTATGCCTGATCGGCACCCTGCTCGCCGAAACCAAGCTGTCCAACAGCGGCGTCGGCTTCCAGGTGATCCAGGCCTACAGTTTGTTCAACATGCCGCTGATGTATGCGCTGCTGATCGTGCTGTTCGTGATCTCGATCGGCGCCAACGCGCTGATCGGGCGGTTGGGCGGGCTCGACGATATCAAGCGAAACTGATTGTCCGTGTTGTGAGGTGAATCATGTCCGTTGCGACCACGCTGAAGTCCGAGGCTGCCGCGCTGCGGTTGCCGACCCACCGCGATCCGTATTACGCCGGCCAATGGCAGAAAGGCACCCGCTACGCTGAGGTGACCAATCCGGGCACCGGCGAGTCGCTCGGCAAGGTGGTCGACGGCACCGTCGCGGATGCGGAAGCCGCCATCGCCGCCGCCAAGGCCGCGTTCCGCGACTGGCGCCGTGTGCCGCCGCTCGAGCGCGCCAAGATGCTGCGCGAGATCGCCAACGTGCTGCGCAAGAATGGCGATGAGCTGGCGATGATCGACGCCGCCGATTGCGGCAATCCCTATGCCGAGATGGTGCGCGACGCGGGCGCGGGCGCCGCGCAGCTCGATTTCTACGCCGGCCTCGTCACCGAGATGAAGGGCGCCTCGATCCCGATGGGTCCGGACGTGGTCAACTTCTCGGTGCGCGAGCCGTTCGGCGTGGTCGGCCGCATCATCCCGTTCAACCATCCGTTCATGTTCGCGGCCGGCAAGTCGGGGGCGCCGCTCGCCGCCGGCAACACCGTCGTGCTCAAGCCGCCGGAGCAGGCGCCGCTCTCGGCGCTGCGCCTTGCCGAGCTGATCGACGGCATCCTGCCGCCGGGCGTCTGGAACGTGGTGCCGGGCGGCCGCGAGGTCGGGCAGGTTCTCTCCAGCCATCCCGACGTGGCGATGACCGCGCTGATCGGCAGCGTGCCGACGGGGCGCGCGGTGATGAAAGCCGCGTCCGACACGCTCAAGCCGGTGCTGCTCGAGCTCGGCGGCAAGAACGCGCTGATCGCCTTCCCGGACGCCGATCTTGAGGCGGTCTCGGCTGCGGTCGTCGACGGCATGAACTTCACCTGGTGCGGGCAGTCCTGCGGCTCGACCAGCCGGGCGTTCATTCACGAAAAGATCTATGACGCCGTGATCGAGCGCGCCAAGGCCTCGATCCAGCGCTACAAGCCCGGCATCCCGACCGACCCGGCGACCACCATGGGCTCGATCATCAGCCAGGTGCAGTACGAGCGGATCATGAAATACATCGCGGCCGGCAAGGAAGACGGCGCCCGCCTCGTCACCGGTGGCAAGCGCCCGGACAATCCCGCGCTCGCCAAGGGCCTGTTCATCGAGCCCACCATCTTTGCCGACGTCACCATGAATATGCGGATCGGCAAGGAGGAGATCTTCGGGCCGGTGCTCTCGGTGTTCAGATGGAGCGACGAGGACAAGATGCTGGCCGAGGTCAACCAGGTCGAGTACGGGCTCACCTGCTCGATCTGGACCAACGATCTTGTCACCGCGCACCGCACCGCCGCCGCGGTCGAAGCTGGTTATGTCTGGATCAACGAGGTGTCGAAGCATTTCCTCGGCGCGCCGTTCGGCGGCTACAAGCAGTCCGGCATCGGGCGCGAGGAGTGCATCGAGGAG
>DAIUEP010000159.1:4717-11602 GCA_036845065.1 Xanthobacteraceae bacterium
GGGCGGGCGCCGACGACTTCTTCAACATCCCGAACTGGCGGCCGGACATGTATCCGGCGATGCCCAAGATCGTGCAGTACGGCAACAAGGATACGCAGGTGCGCGCTTGCGGCTCCTGCCATCTGCCGACCGGCACCGGCCATGACGAGTCCGCCTATGTGGCGGGCCTCACGCAGCGCTACTTCACTCAGCAGATGGCCGACTGGAAGAACGGCACCCGCAAGTTCGGCGCGACCATGATTGCCATGGCCAAGGTCATCACCGACGCGGAGATCAAAGAGGCGGCCGACTACTTCGCGGCGCTCAAGCCGCGGCCGTGGATCAAGGTGGTGGAGGCGGACACGGTGCCGAAGAGCTTCGTTGGCCCCGGCAACAAGCGGCTGGTGCATCCGGCCGGCGGCACCGAGGCGCTCGGTAACCGCATCATCGAGGTGCCGGACGACGAGGAGGCGGTGGTGTACCGCGATCCGATCGCGGGCTTCGTCGCCTATGTGCCGCGCGGCAGCATCGCCAAGGGCGAGGCGCTGGTGAAGACCGGCGGTGGCGGCAAGACCACGCCCTGCACCATGTGCCATGGCACGACGCTCAAAGGCCTCGGCGACTGGCCGGCGCTGGCGGGCCGTCATCCGAACTACATCGTGCGCCAGCTCTGGAACATGCAGAACGGCGATCGCGTTGGGCCGTCCGCCGCGCTGATGAAGCCGGTGGTCGAGAAGCTCACCAACGACGACATGCTGGCGATCGCGGCCTACGCCGCGTCGCTGCAGCCGTAAGCGGCTGTGTCCCGGACGCGGTGCGGCGCGAAGCGCTGCACCGCAGATCCGGGGCCGTTCCAGATTCGGAGTGTGTAACGGTCCCGGGTCTGCAGCGTAGCGCGGGTCGTTCACGGTGAATCATATTGGCGCATTGGCCGCGCTGCGCTGCGCCCGGGACACGGGTGCGATGGAAAAGCGGTATTTCGTCTACATCCTTACTAATTGCAAGCGCGGCGTGCTCTACGTCGGCGTGACGAACGATCTGGTGCGTCGCCTGTCTGAACACAAGGCAAAGGTCGTGCCCGGATTCACGAGCAGGTATGGCCTGACCATGCTCGTTTACTACGAAGAATACTCATCTATTCTCGAAGCACGGAACCGAGAGCGCGTTCTCAATCGCTGGCGACGAGCGTGGAAATTCGACCTGATTGAGAAGCTCAATCCGGATTGGCGTGATCTCGCAGACAACTTGGCGCCCTGACGCCTGTCCCGGGTACAGCGCAGCACGAGCGCGCGCAGGCAGGTCTGGGAATTCTTGCGCGAGTGTGTCCGCGCGCGAGTGGTGCGCTGCAGACCCGAGACCGTCACAGGCACAGAACTGCGTAACGACCCCGCATCTGCGGCGCACCGCTTTGCGCTGCACCGCGTGCGGGGAACGAGGCTCGCTCACACCCTCGCGCTCGCCTGCACCTCGGCCGGAAACAGATCCTCCGGTGTCATCCGCCGTGCGGTGACGCCCTGGTCGTGGCAGTAGCGGCAGAACGCCTCGAGCGTCGGCCGGCTCGCCTCGATGCCGTAGGGGAAGGGGTCTTCGCCCTGCGCCTGCACGATCTCGTCGGCGATCGCGGCGATCCAGGGCAGTGCGGTGCCCGCGATGGTGAAGTCGCGCAGCCGTTTGAGGCAGCGCCGCTTGGCCTCATCAAACGCCTTGTAGAGGTTCATTGCGATCCACGGATGCTGCTCGAACGCGGCGCGCCGCAGCGTGATCAGGTGCATGATCGGAAAGATGCCGGTCTTCTTGAAGAAGCGCTCCTCCTCGGCCCGGTAGTCTGGAAACAGCCGGACGATCTTGCCGTCACCTTTGACAAACGCATCAGGCGCGCGCGCCGTGATCGCGGCGTCGATCTCGCCGCTTATCAGCATCGACGAAAGACTTGCCTGCGGCCGCGCTTCGTAGCGGATGCCGCTGGGTAGCGTGAGCGCGACCTTCTCGGCGCGGCCTTGCTGATTGACGCCCGCCTGCAGCCACTGGATCGAGGACAGGTCGACGCCGTACTCCTCGGCCAGGAAGCCGCGCACATAGACGCCGGCGGTCTGTGCCCATTCGGGGATGCCAATCGTGCGCTTGTTGAGGTCCTTGGCGTTCTTGATGCCGCGGTCGGCGCGCACATAGATCGCCGAATGGCGATGCACGCGCGAGGGAAACACCGGGATCGCCACCATCGGGGCCGCCCCTTGCGAGGTCAGCGAGGTGTATTTTCCGAACGAGAGCTCGGACACGTCCCATTCCAGGTTCTTGAGGAAGCGAAAGGTGATCTCCTCGATGGTGTCGAACACCAGCGGCGTGAGCGTGATGCCGTCCGCGCGCACGGCACCGGACATGACGTCGCGGGTGTGGTCGTAGTCGCAGACCGCGAGCGTCAGATGCACCGAGGCGGTGCCATTGTGGCCGAGGATCTGCGGGCTGCGCGGGGCGGCTTTGCCGCCGCTCGCTTGGGGCGTGGGGACGTTCATCAGGGGCTCCGGGAGGACGAGGAGGCCCATTGATATTGAGCGGGTGGGGCGAGCGCAATCGTCCGGCGGGGCCGGCAAGGGCCTCGTGCCGCTGCGTCGGCCACCATAGGTCGAAGCAGATCGCACGCTAGGCCGGGACGACAAGACGTAGACGGTCTATCGCTCCGCCGTCCGGGCGGTGCCGTAGGTGATGCGGTAGATCGCGCCGGCGTAGTCGTCGGAGACCAGCAGGGAGCCGTCCTTCATGACCTGCACGTCGACTGGGCGACCAATATAATTGTTGTCCTTGAGGAACCCGGTCAGGAAGGGCTCGAACGTCCTGACGCTGCCGTCGCGGTTGAGCGTGACGTAGACCACGTCGGCGCCGATCTTCTCCGCTTTGTTCCAGGAGCCGTGGCGCGCGATGAATATGCCGCCGCGATATTTCTGCGGGAACATCGTGCCGGTGTAGAAGCGCATGCCGAGCGAAGCCGAATGTGGCCCGAGCTTGGCGACCGGAGGAACGAACTCGCTGCAGGCGTGGCCGCCGCCGAGCTCGTTCTCCGGCAGGTCGCCCTGATGGCAATACGGAAAGCCGAAGTGCTGGCCCATCTTGGTGACGCGATTGAGCTCGTCATGGGGCAGCTCATCCGACAGCCAGTCGCGGCCGTTGTCGGTGAAATAGAGCTCCTTGGTGACGGGATGGAAGTCGAACCCCACCGAGTTGCGCACGCCGAGCGCATAAGGCTCCGCGCCCGTGCCGTCGGTATTGAGGCGGCGAATCTGCGCGTTGGCGGCGGGCGGCTCGCAGATGTTGCAGGGCGCGCCGACGCTGACATAGAGCTTGTTGTCGGGACCGACGCCCAGGAACTTCCAGCCGTGCGAGCGATGGTCCGGGAAGTCGCTGTAGATGACGACGGGCTTCGGCGGGCTGTCGAGGCTGTCCTCGATCTTGTCGAGCTTCGAGATCTTGGTGCCTTCGGCGATGTAGAGCGTGCCGTCCTTGAAGGCGAGGCCGTTCGGCCGGTCGAGCCCGGAGGCGATCACCTTGGCCTCGCGCTTGTTGCCCTGCGAGACGACCGCATAGACCTTGTCGCGGGTGCGGTTGCCGACGAAGACGGTGCCCTTGTCGCCAAGCCGCAGGGAGCGCGCATCCGTCAGGCCATGGATGTAGGTCTCGACCTTGAAGCCGGCCGGCAGCTTGAGCTGCGCCGTCGGCAGCTTGTCCTCGGAGGGCTGCTGCGCGATTGCCGAGGCGGCGGTCAATGCCAGGAATGCCGCCGTGGACAGCAGCGCGCCGGTCGGTGCGAATCGGTATGTCATGGAAACCTCCCTGGACGGAACAGGTGCGGCTGTCCCGGCAGTGTCCGACAGGAGGTACCATATTCGCAATTGGATTCGTTACCTCCCGGTGTGTAACTGCCTGCGGCACAGAGTCATAGAAAAACCGGACCCTTGCGGGTCCGGTTCAAGTTCGTCGGCGCGGGAGCCGACTATCACCTTCCAGAGGGGAACACTACCGACGCATCGATCGCGATCTGGGAGGATGGACAACCGACCGTCAGCAGCAACGATTGAAGTATGGCGAGCGGTATGAGTCGGGACAACATGGAGGCTCGCATGCCAGCCATGCGGAGGTCGCAAGAAGCAGCACGCTCGACCAACATTGGAAGGCAATGGCTGCGTGTAATGCCAGCGACGACGTCTGCAAATTCAACACGATGACGTATTCGCACCAGACTTGCTGGCGACGGGTCGCAGCGCTACTCCATCCAAAGTATGTGCTTTAGAAATTCCAGCGCTGTGCCTTGGACACCAGGAAGTCGCGGAACACCTGCACGCGCGCGACCGATTTGAGCTCTTCCGGATAGACGAAGTAGGCATCGTAGGCGAGCGAGCTGTTGCTGTCGCCGAACAGTTGCACCAGGCCGCCGTTCTCCTCGACCAGATAGTCCGGCAGCATGGCGATGCCAATGCCGCGCTGGCAGGCGCGCAGCACGCCCAGCACATTGTTGATGGTTAACCACGGTACCCGCGGCGCGCCGGTTTCATCATGGCCCAAGGTCAACAGCCAATTGCCGCTCTGCTGCAGCCACGGCGGCGCCGTCCCGCCGAGCACGACGATGCGGTGCTTGTCCAATTCCTCCTGCGAGCGCGGGGTGCCGAAGCGCTTGAGATATTCGGGCGAGGCGCAGGCATGGAAATGCAGCGAGAACAGTTTGCGCTGGATCAAATCGGGCTGCACGGGCTGGCGTAGCCTGATCGCAACGTCTGCCTCGCGCATGGCGAGGTCGAGTTCCTCCTCGGTGGTGATCAGCGTGACCCGGATGTCGGGATAGAGGTCGAGGAACTCGCCAAGCCGCGGGGTGAGCCAATGCACTCCGATCCCGGGCGTGGTCGTCACCTTGAGCTCGCCGTTCGGGCGCTCGCGGCTGTCGGTAAGCTTGGCGCGCGCAGCCTCGAGCTTCATGAACACTTCATGGGCGGTGCGGTGGAGAAGCTCGCCCTGCTCGGTCAGGATCAGTCCGCGGGCGTGGCGATGGAATAGCGACACCCCAAGCTCCTGCTCGAGCGCGGAGACCTGCCGCGACACGGCCGACTGCGACAGCCCGAGCTGCTCGCCGGCATGCGTGAAGCTCCCGGCTTCGGCGGCGGCATGGAAGACCTTGAGCTTGTCCCAGTCCATTGACACTGACTTCCTGTCCAACATTGCGGCGCGGCCAGGTGCGGCACGGCGTTGCGCCGCGCCGGCTGGCGATCGGCCGCTACTCGGCTGCAATGCGAGGCTCCGCCTCGCCATGCGCCGCAAGAAAATGCCCGGCTTCGAGCGCCGCCATGCAGCCCTGGCCGGCTGCCGTCACGGCTTGGCGATAGACGTCGTCGGTGACGTCGCCCGCCGCAAACACGCCCGGCACCGAGGTCGCGGTCGAGAACGGTGCCGTCTTGATGTAGCCGGATGGTTTCATGTCGAGCTGCCCGACCACGAGCTCGGACGCGGGCGAGTGTCCGATCGCGATGAAGACGCCGTCGATCGCCATTGTGGTGCGTGCGCCGGTCTTCACGTTCTTCAGGCTGATGGCGTTGACCTTGAGCGGGCTCTCGCCGCCGTGGACCTCTTCAAGCTCCGAGTCCCAGATCACTGCGATCTTCGGGTTCTTGGCGAGCCGGTCCTGCAGGATCTTTTCGGCGCGGAAGCTGTCGCGCCGGTGCACGACCGTGACCTTGGAGGCGAAATTGGCGAGGAACAACGCCTCCTCGACCGCGGTGTTGCCGCCGCCGATCACGACCACCTCCTTGCCGCGATAGAAGAAGCCGTCGCAGGTGGCGCAGGCCGACACGCCATAGCCCTTGAACTTCTGCTCGGACGGCAGGTCGAGCCAGCGCGCCTGCGCGCCGGTCGCGAGGATCACGCATTCGGCGACATAGACGTCGCCGGAATCGCAGGTCAGCCGGAACGGCCGCTGCGCGAGCTCCACCTTGGTCACATAGTCGGTGATGATCCGGGTGCCGACATGGGCGGCCTGCTTCTGCATCTGCTCCATCAGCCAGGGGCCCTGGATGACGTCGGCAAAGCCCGGATAGTTTTCCACATCGGTGGTGATGGTGAGCTGGCCTCCAGGCTGGATGCCCTGAATCAACACCGGCTCGAGCATGGCTCGCGCCGCGTAGATCGCCGCCGTGTAGCCGGCGGGACCCGAGCCGATGATCACGACCTTGGCATGGGTCGTCTTGCCCATCTGGTAGCCCCCGTTTGTCGGTTATTGGCAGTTCTGCCCGCTTAAGAGCGGGCTGGGCCGGCAGGCGCCAGCGACTTGCAACTAATGTAGGGAATCTACCAAGCCATGCAAGATACGCAGAGCAGCGGGCACGGGGTCGTGATTCGACATATTATAATACCGTTAATGCGCAAGAATGTTTCGCGATGGCCCGAGTGGGGGTAATAGAGAGCCGGCTAGCTAGCGGAGGCTCCGGTGCCGGCACGACTCGATGCCATCGATCGCAAAATCCTCAAGGAGCTGCAGGACGACGGCCGCATCACCAATGTCGAGCTGGCGCGCCGGGTCGGGGTCTCGCCGCCGCCGTGTCTGCGCCGGGTGCGCGCGCTAGAGCGGGCGGGCTATATCAAGGGCTATCGAGCGCTCTTGGACGAGAAGCGCCTCGGCTACGAGGTGACGGTGTTTGCCATGGTTCACCTCTCGAGCCAGTCGGAGGCCGACCTCAAGGCGTTCGAGGACTTCGTGCGCGGCGAGCCCTTGGTGCGCGAATGCTGGATGCTGTCGGGCGAGATCGATTTCATCCTCAAGTGCGTCGCGCCCAACCTCAAGACGTTCCAGGACTTCGTCGCCGAGCTCACCGGGGCGCCGCATGTGCGCAACGTCAAGACGTCGCTCACGCTGCGCAACTCCAAGGATGCCGC
>DAIUEP010000160.1:0-11496 GCA_036845065.1 Xanthobacteraceae bacterium
TCGGTCTCCGCCATCATGAGCGGGTACTCGGTCCATTTGCCTGTCGCCGGATCAAGGCGCCCGAGCTTGTCGACGTGGTGGAGCGTCGTCCACATCAGTTGGTTCTTGAGGTCCGGCTCCGCGAGATAGACCCCGGCATCTTCGCTCGGCGGCGTGAATTCCGTCATCTTCAATGTCTTGTAGTCGACCCGTAAGAGCTTGCCGGCGCCGTGCAGACCGACCCACAAGTTGCCGTCCCAATCCGCGCCGAGCTTGCGGGCGACCGGATCCTTCACGCTGAGCGGATACTCGTCGAACTTGCCGGTCGCGCGATCGACGCGCGCAATCTGGTCGAATGCATTCTCCACGAACCAGATGTTGCCGTCGCCGCCGATGGCCATTCCGTAGGGGGTGGCATTCCTGTTGTTCTTCACGCCGACCGGCACGTCGTAAATGGTGAACTGCTTGGTCGCCGGGTCGAGACGGATGATCTGGTTCGAGCCGATCGCGGCGAGCCACACCGTGTTGTCGGGATGCACGCGCATGGTATTGCCGCTGGCGCTGCCGCTGCGTGTGGGCGGCAGATCATAGACGGCAAACCGCTCGGTCTTGGGGTCGAAGCTCAGCCAGCGCCGATTGGGTCCGCCGTCGACCATCCATAGCTCTCCGCCATTGCCACGCCTGATCCCGTTGAGGCGGACGATCGGCGAGCTCGCTGCCGGCGGCTCATATTCAACGTAGGCGAGTGTCTTGTGATCAAGCCGGCCCAATCGTCCGCCGACGCGCTGCGAGACCCATCCGTTGCCCTCGCTATCGACCGCCACCTCGTGGGGCTCGGCCCGCGGATTGGGCAGCTCGTATTCGACGACCATGTACCCCCTCGCCTCCGGTGGCAGCAGCGTCCGCGGGAGACGGCTGAACGGATCCGGCTTCGCCCTGGCAACAGCACCGGGAGCGGGCGCGTAGTTGGTCGAAAGATAGGCCAGCAGAGCCTTTTCCTCATCGCCGGTGAGCGGCTTGGCCAGCGTCGAACCTTGCGCATAGGCCGTCATGGTACGCAGGGTCGCTTGCCAGCGAGCCTCATTGCCGCGTGACCGGACGATCCGCTGCGCGTCGTGGCAGGTCATGCATTTCGCTTCGATGATGGCTTTGCCCTCGCCTTCGGCCAAGCGGGGCCCGGCTCCGCCGACGGCCGCCGCGGCCTCGGCGCCGCGCTCGCCAGGGCTGCGTCCGGGCCACGCCGGCGGCAGCGGCGCCGCGCGCTCAACCGTGAGCGACAGATCGGCAGACGACGACTTGCCGGCCGCCACCTCGACCGGATTCGACGGCGCGCTTTGACGCTCGCCACCAATCGCCTGCACGACATATTTGCCGGCCGGAAGCCTGTTGCTTGAATATTTGCCCTGCTCCTGCGTGATGACCATGAAATTGAGACGTCGCTCTGCGTTCTTCATCTGAACGAACGCGCCTGCCACCGGCGCACCGGCCGCGTCGGTGATGACGCCAGCCAGGGTGCCAACAGCGTCTTGTGCCAACGCCGCAGGACAAGACGCCGTCGCAACCAACGCCAATACGGCAAAACCTGATTTCAGCATGCTGAGCCTCCCGTTGGTGATCGGCGTCGGCAACCACAATCGCAACGGCGGATGTGGTACGCGACCGATCACGTCTCTTCATTTTGGCTTTGCGTGTTTTGGCTTTGGGCCGTCATCACCACAAAGCGTAGGACAACGAAATGCGCTGCCCGCGAAAGCGTCGCATGCAGCCATCGACAAGTCAACGCGCGCACGCCCGCTGCGGCGCCACGATGATCACAAGCGACAGGGCTATTTGTTCGTCCAATATCCCGGGTTCTGCTTGAAAAACCTCTTCGGCACGACACCGTAGATCAACTGCACGCTGTCCACGGCCTCGGCCACGCGGAAGTCGACGCCCATGCTGGCAATGGCATAGGCCTCCGCCGCCGTCACGCCCGCCTTCTCCTGCAACAGCTCGACCGCCTCGCGCACCGCGTTCTTCATCGCGACGTTGAGATCGACGTCGAGACCGAGCGTGTAATAGTTCGTGGCGTCTTCGGCGCGCGGCCCGCGCATGGCGTTGCCGGCACCCTTGTGCAGGATGAATTGCAGCGTCGCAGTGAGCGACTGCTCGAGCGCGCCGCCGTCGACCTCGCCATCGCCCTGCACGCCATGCGGATCGCCGGTGTAGAACAAGGCGCCGTCGTTGAACACCGGGATGTAGAGCGTCGATCCGACGCCGAGTACCTTCAGGTCGAGGTTGCCGGCCCATTTTCCAGGCGGCCCGGAGCTCACGATGATGAGGTCGCGCGGCGGAGCGACCGCCATGATGCCGAGGAACGGCGACAGCGGCAGCTCGATGCCGCCGGGCAGCAACGCGACCTTGCGCTGCGGGTCGGTCTTGATGATGCGCGGCGACGGCGTCGACACGAGATCGGGCAGTACGCCAGAGCCCGGACCGGTGTTGTTGACGCCATAAGGCACGCGGAACTGCAGATCGAGCACGCGCACTTCGAGCGCGTCGCCGGGCACCGCATCCTCGATCCAGATCGGCCCGGTGAGGACGTGGACGCCCAGCCCCTTGCCGCGCGGCACCTTGGCGTAGATGTCCTTCGCGTCCTGCAAAACCTCATCGGGCTTGATGCCGGCCTTGCCGAAAAACGTGACGGGATCCTCGCGCGTAACCAGACCCTGGTGCGACATGGTGTCGATGCGCACGGTGGTGCCCGACTTGATGCGCAGCACCGGCGGCACGCGCGCCGAGAGATAACCCCAGATCACGGTGTCCGGCGTCGAGCCGAGCGTGACATCGGGCTTGTTGTCCGCGGGCGCAGGCTGCGCAGCAGCGGATGAGGAGAGGAGAGCGAACGCGGCGAATGCCACGAGCGCGCAAGACATGAGCGCGGAAGACTTGAGCGCGGAAGACTTGGCGGCGGGTGATCTGCGGTGTGACATGGGATGCGACCCTTTACGGCAAACAGTTGGGGGCAGCATAGCAGCAAATGCGCACGGGGAATGAGGGCGACGCCTATATCTTCCCGGCCGCAGCCGGCGTCGCGGTCAGCGAAGGAGGGATCACTGAGGCCGCGCCCTTGCTACTTCAACTGCAGCAGCTGAGCCCGCGCACATTCCTCGGCGACTTTCACGAAGCGCTGCACGGAATCCTGCCCGACGACATACGGGTGCGGATCGCCCGGCTTGCGCGTCGCGAGCGCCTCAAACTTCTTGAGCGATCCGTCAAAGATCGTGTGATTGGACAAGATGATGTCGGCGCCCGCCTGCTTGACGACGTCCTGAAAGCTCACCGCGGATTTGATGTAGATCTGGAACGCCTCCGGCGAAAGCTGGAAGTTGAACGACGTGCCGCCCCAGGTCGCGACCGTATGCGCGCGACCGCCGTCCTTCACCGTGAAGATGGTCGAGATCGTCCCCGGCGTGTGGCCCGGCGTGAGGTGAAGCGAGAGTGTCGTATCGCCGAGCGTGAGCTTGTGACCGTCGGGCGCAACCACGTCGCGCTTGGGCTTGATCTCGGCCGGCAGCCGCGTGCTGCGCTCGGCAAAGTCCCAGTCGGCGGCCGACATCACGATGCGGGTGCCAAACTTCTCCTGCAGATATTTTGCACCACCGATGTGGTCGATGTGGGCGTGGCTCACCAGAGCGTATTTGATGTTGGCCGGGTCAAGGCCGAGCTTCTTGAGGCCGCCGACAATCTCGTCCTCGACCGAATAGGCCCAGATCGTGTCGATCACGATGATGCCGTCGGACGTCGTCACGGCCCAGGCCGAATATTCCTTCTCGCCCACATAGTAGAGATTATCGAACACCTTGACCGGCTCGTAATGCCAGGTCGAGCGCTCCGGCACCGGCCGCGGTCCGGTGACTGCAGGTGGCGGGCCCGGCTTGCGAACGCAGGTCGCCTCGAACAGCGCGACATGCTCGGTGCCGGCTGCGGCCTTGGCGGCCGCGATATGGGATTCGGCAGTGTCCTGTTGTGCCAGCACACCCGATGCGACGGCGGCAATGGCAGCCGTCAGCGGACCGATGACATACACGTTCATGGCACCCCCCTGTTTGCTCGCCACGCCGCTCATCCCGGCTCCAAGCCTTTGGCCTTGAGCACCGGCACCAGAGCAGGCGCGCGCAGGTAAACGATCAGCGCCTTGGCGGCGTCCAGTTGCTGCGCCTTGGCGCCAACCGCGATCGAGAACGCCGTGTAGAGCTGTACCTCCGCCGGCAGCGGCCCGGCGAGCTCGGCGCCCTCGGCCGCATGCGGCAGGATTTCGCTGGACTGGGTCATGCCAATGTCGGCCAGCCCCTTGGCGACGTCTTCGGCGGCGCTGACCGGCGGCACCTTCAGCTTCGGCCGCACCTCGGCAGAAATGCCCATCTTCTCGATCACGGCCAGCATGTGGGTGCCGGAGAGGCCTTGCGGGTTGAAGCTGATCGACTTCGCCGCCAGGAGCGTGCTCTTGAGCGCCGCAGCCGTGGAAATGTCGGGCTTGGGCGCGCCCTTGCGGTAGGCGACGCCAATGCCGGCGCGCGCAATGTCGAGGCGTGGGCCCGCGAGCGCGCCCCGCATGATCAGATTGTCGAGCGCATCCGCGCCCATGATGGCGACGTCGAAGGGTGTGCCCTTGTCGATGCTTGCAGTCAGATTGCCGGTCGAGCCGAAGGTGATGGCAAGCCTGTGCCCGCTCGCCTGTTCGAATTGCGGCGCTACCTCCTGCAGCACCGACTTCAACGCGTTGGAAGCCAAGAGCTTGATCTCGACGGCCTGTGCCTGGGTCAGCATGAGGCCCAATCCCATTGTGGCGGCAATGATCCGGACCATGGCGTCCTCCCGTTCGTTTTCACCGGCCGCATGCTGCGGCGCGTTGACCACAAGCATACGCTGGATTTTCGGACACGGCCAACGATCGGGCGCGCACCCTTAGCCGACCTCGACATCCTGCCAGAAGCCGACGCGACCTTGGGTCTCGGCCTTCGAAGGCCGCGCCGCCTCGTAGACCCAGGCGTTGCGGGGGTGGCGCACGCCGTCGATGACCACATCATAGAATTGGACGCCATGCGGGCATGCGCGATCCTTGTCGGTCACCGGCGCTTTCTCGAGCCATTCCATCCGCACCGCGACCGGCGGAAAGTAGATGTAGCCGTCGTTCTCGACGATGTCGTCGCTCTCGGCGATGACCTTGCCGTTGAGGATAGCCTTCATGGTCGATCCTTGTTGCCGGGTGGCCAGAGCAAGAAGAAGGTAGGCCGGACGGCGGCACGGAACAATCGACACGCATTTCACTTTTTCTTCATCCGCGCTACGTTTCCCGGAACAGATGGAAGCGCCATGTCCGATACACCACCCGACCGCCTCTCCAACGATCCGAACAGCCCCTATTACAATGCCGATGTGCTGGCGCGCGACGTTGGCATCCGCTTCAAGGGCGCCGAAAAGACCAATGTCGAGGAATATTGCATCAGCGAAGGCTGGATCCGGGTGGCTGCCGGCAAGGCCAAGGACCGCTACGGCAATCCGCTGCTGATCAAGCTCTCGGGCCCGGTCGAGGCCTATTTCAAGGACAAGAAGGGCGAATAGCGGAGCGCCGGCCCTGCCGGCTGTCAGGCTCATTCCGGGTGGACGCGGGCCTAACGAGCACTACATGCTGGGCATCATGGATATCGAACCGCCCGTCATCAGCCATTGCGTCTTCGATACCGCGATCGGGCCCTGCGGCATCGCCTGGAGCGCACGCGGGCTCGTCGCCGTGCAATTGCCCGAGCGCGATCGGGCCGCGACCGAGCGGCGCCTGATCGCCAGGAGCCGCAGCGCCGGTGTCGCGGCACCGCCGCCCCGGATCGCCGCGCTGATCGGCGACATCACACGCTATCTCGCCGGCGAGCCGGTCGACTTCTCCACGGTGGCGGTCGATCTCTCCGGCATCGATCCGTTCCGCCGCAAGCTCTACGACGCCATGCGCGCGCTCGGTTGGGGCAATACCACGACCTACGGCGCGCTTGCGCGCGCGATCGGCTTCGCGACCCCCGAAGCCGCGCGCGATGTCGGCGAAGCGATGGGATGCAACCCGGTGCCGGTCGTCATCCCGTGCCACCGCGTGCTCGCGGCCGGCAACAAGCTCGGCGGCTTCTCCGCGCCCGGCGGAGCGGCCACGAAGGCGAAGCTCCTGGCGCTCGAAGGCGTGCACCTCGATGATGGTGCCCCACGCCTGCCGGGGCTGTGAGGCCACGGCCGATTTCGGAGCGACAGTGGAGCCGGCAGGAAAACTGGTTGGCTCTTGTCAGCCTTCAGTTCTCTTTCAACCGCCCTGTCGACGCTGTAGTCTTCGATACTCAAAACTCTAAATAATCAAGGGAGGACACCATGAATCGACGCAACGCCGTCATTGCAGCGCTACTGAGCACCAGTGTTCTTGTCCTCAGCGGCTCGACGATAGCCGCCGATGTCACGTCGGATCGGCTGATTAACGCCGATCGCGAGCCGCACAACTGGCTGATGAACCATCGCACCTATGATGCACAGCGACACTCGCCGCTCGACAAGATCAACAAGGCCAACGTCAAGTCGCTCAAGCTTGCTTACGCGGTGGCGATCGGCGGCGCGACCATAAACGAGAACCTGCAATCAACGCCGCTCGCCGAAGACGGCTTCCTGTATGTCGTCGATCAATGGGGCGTGCTCTACAAGATTGACGGCCGCTCAGGCACCATGGGCCGGATCGTCTGGCGCATGGACCCCAAGCAGGAGAAGCTGCCACTGGCCAATCGCGGTGCCGCGCTCTGGGGCAACTTCGTCATCTCGGTTGCGAGCTACCCGCCGCGTGTGATCGCGACCGATAAGGAAACCGGAAAGATCGCTTGGGAGACGAACCTGTCGGAAGGGCAGGCCGACGTGCAGCTCACGGCGGCCCCGCTTGCGGTCAAGGACAAGATCGTCGTGGGCGCGGCCGGCGGCGACCGCGGCGTGCGCGACTACATCGCGACGCTCGATGCGGCGACCGGCAAGCTGCTGTGGCGAAAATACACGGTCCCGGCTCCTGGCGAGCCCGGCTCCGAGACCTGGAAGGACAACAACAACTCCTGGCAGACCGGCGGCGCTGGCATGTGGGTCACGGGTTCCTATGATGTCGCCACCAATCAGGTGCTGTGGGGCACCGGCAATCCGGTGCCGATGTATAACCCTTACATCCGCCCCGGTGACAATCTCTACACCAACAGCCTGATTTCCTGGGACCCCGACAGCGGGAAGATGAACTGGTACTTCCAGTATACGCCGGGCGACATGTGGGACTATGACGAGGCTGGCACGCACATCCTGATCGACGGCCAGGTTGCCGGCCGCGAGCACAAGCTGGTGACTCACGCGGCGCGCAACGGGTTTCTCTACAGCTTCGAACGGGCCAACGGGCAGCCGCTCCTCGCCAAGCCTTATATGGAAGAGATCACCTGGACCAAAGGCATCGATCAGAAGACCGGCCGGCCGCTCGACTACGATCCCACGAAGGACATCCAGGTCTATTCAGGGGTGCAGAGTCAAACCTTGACGGATCCGACCAAGAGAATCTGTCCGTCGCACGAGGGCGGCAACAACTACTGGTCGGCGTCGTACAGCCCGAGGACCAAGCTCCTCTACATTCCGTCGCGGCCGACCTGCAATGAAGTCACCATGACCCCCGACCAGCCCAGGAGCCCCACCGGCGGCCTGTTGCACGGCCGGATCAGGCTGCTCACGCCGACCGAATCCGAGATCGTCGTCGCCGATCCGTTTACCGGCGAGGTCAAGAAAAGGGTCCGTGCTCCCTATCCGAACTATAGCGCCGCGCTCTCGACCGCCGGCGGCCTGGTGTTCACCGGCCTGGGCGACGGAACGTTCGTCGCCTATGACGACGAGAGCATGCAGGAGCTGTGGAAGATCAACGTCGGCAGCGGCTTCAACGCCCCGCCGATGACCTTCGAGGTCGGCGGCAAGCAATATGTTGCGATCATGTCGGGGCTGAGCCAGATCTCCAAGGGCCGGCTCACGCTGACCCCTGAGCTGCGGGAAATGCGGCACCACACCGTGCTGTTTGTCTTTGCGTTGTGAGGCGTTGTCACGGCGTGGCTTCTGACGGGCGGGTCCACGCGACCCGCCCACACGGCACGCCAATGTTCCGCACCGAGGTGCAATTATGGTCCTTATGCTCAATCTGAGCTTAGTTGCAGCATGAACCCGCAATACCAATATGCTCCACAGCCGGGCACATTTCTGGTCGCTGCGCCTCGCCACCCAACCGTCCGCTGCTGTACACTTCCGCCGCGATCTTGTGGTTCTGACTGATCTTGTGTTGCGGATGGCTTCCCGCGGTGCTCGCAGCGGTCGAGCGGCTTGCGCCATCGATAACTGAGGCAGGTGGCACACAGGAAAATTGCGATGAAAACTCTGCTGACCCGGCGCCAGGCTTTGGCGGCGACTTCCGCGCTCGCGCTTGCTCCATTGGCTGCCAACGCAGCCGAGCCGGTCGGGATGCAGCTCATCCTGGCTGCCGATGTGTCCGGCAGCGTGAGCCCGTCGCGCTACCGGACCCAGCAAGACGGATATCTGGATGCGCTCGGAGACCCTCGCGTGCTGAGAGTCATCAGCGAGCTCGACCCAGCGGTCCTGGCGATCACCTTCATTGCATGGTCTCGCGAGCAGGCCATCATGGTGCCCTGGATGCGGGTGCACGACGCGAGATCAATGGACTTGTTTCGCGATCGATTGAGAAATGCGCAGCGCCCCCGCATCGGGATCAATACGTTGATCAGCCAGGCGCTGCTGTTCTGCGACGCCCGCTTTGATCAGGAGTTCAGTGGCGGCAGAAAGGTCATCGACGTCTCCGGCGATGGCGATGACAACCAGGGAATTGCCGGTCTCCGTTTGGTGCGTGACACGTTGGTTGCGAAGGGCGTCGTGATCAATGGCCTGCCCATCATCGTGAAGCCGCCTGAATATATTTTTCCGCCACAGCCGCCCGAGGGCCTTGAGGTCTACTATCGCAACCATGTCGTTGGCGGCGACGGGCACGTCACCATCGAATCGATCGGCTTCGATAATTTCAGGCAGGCCATCCTGCAGAAGCTCTTGCTCGAGATCGGCTGACGAGGCGTCAGGCCAGCGCTTGCAGCAGCAGCGCGCTCAGCACACTATGATGCGTCGACGGCAACAGGTGGTTGGCGCCGGCGATCACTCGCAGGCTCGCGCTCGGCAGACGCTCGGCCAGAATTGCGGCGATGCGTCGGACCGGCAGCGGGCTCTCGTCGCCGGCGATGAGCCGCACCGGCAACACCAGGGTGCGTAGCGTGCCGACGTCCGGATCGGCAAAGACCGCCGCAAATTCGAGCACGATCTTGCTCGCCGCGCGCCGCAGGAGCGCGCGCGAGCCCTCGTCCATCGAGTCCCAGGTCCCGGCGCTCGACCAGTAATCGACGAAATGCCGCATCGCGGCTTCAACCTCACCGCTTGCCATGCGTTCGGCAAAATCGCTGCTGAACCTCTCGGCCTCGGACCACGCCTGCGGGTCGTCACGCAAGATGTCGAACGCGACCGGCTCGATCAGGGTGAGCGAGCGAATATCGACGCGCGCCGCGCGCGCGAGCGCCAGCGCGACCACGCCGCCATAGGAATGGGCGACGACATGCGCCCCGCCCGGCAGGTGCGCGATCAGCGGCTCGATCAGCCGCAACTCGTCGTCCAGGCGAAACTCATGGCCCTCCGGCCAAGGATCGGTGCGCCCATAGCCGATCAGATCAGGCGCGATCAGCCGAAAGCGCGGCTTGAGCGCATTGATCACCGGCGTCCACATCGCCGACGAGCTTGCCGAGCCATGCAGGAGAAGGACCGGGGTGCCGGAGCCGGCGGCGAACACCGCGTTGCGCAGGATCGGGCGTGACGTGCTCATTCATTCCACGACCGCAGCAGCGCGGGCTACTCCGCCGCCACGCGCGTCGCGACCTTCTCCACCTTGGCGGCGCAATACTTGAACTCGGGGATCTTCCCGAACGGATCGAGCGCCGGATTGGTGAGCAGGTTGGCGGCCGCCTCGACATAGGCGAACGGGATGAACACGACGCCATCCGGAACCCCATCGTCCTGACGCGCATCCAGCTCCACCGTGCCGCGGCGGGTGCTGACCCGCACCGGATCGCCGGCCCGGATGCCGAGCTTCGCGATCGTGCCGCGCGACAAGCTCGCGACCGGCCCCGGCTCCAGCGCATCGAGCGTCGCGGAGCGGCGTGTCATCGCACCGGTGTGCCAGTGCTCGAGCTGGCGCCCGGTCGTGAGGATGAACGGATACTCGGCATCGGGCATCTCGTCCGGATCCGTATATTTCGTCGCCACCAGCAGAGCCATGCCGTTCGGCCGCGGGAAACCCTGGTCGAACACCACGTCGCGACCCGGCACATCCGGCCCGTCGACCGGATAGGTGACATGATCCTCACGCTCGACGCGGTCCCAGGAGATGTTGTCGAGCGCCGGCATCATCGACGCCATTTCGGTGAACACCTCGCTGACATGCTGGTAGTTCCAGTTGCAGCCGATGCGCTGGGCAAGGTCCTGGATGATCCATAGATCCTGCCGCGCGTCGCCCGGCAGCGGCAGCGCCTTGCGGCCCATCTGCACCTGGCGATTGGTGTTGGTGACGGTGCCGTCCTTCTCCGGCCAGGCCGACGCCGGCAGGATGACATCCGCATAGGACGCGGTTTCGGTCAGGAAGATGTCCTGCACCACCAGATGCTCGAGATGCGCCAGCGCGCCGCGCGCATGGTTGAGATCGGGATCGGACATCGCGGGATTCTCACCCATGATGTACATGCCCTTGATCTCGCCGGCATGGACCGCGTCCATGATCTCGACCACGGTCTTGCCGCGCTTGGGATCGAGCGTCACGCCCCACGCCGCCTCGTACTTGCCGCGGATTTCTGCGTTCTCCACCGACTTGTAGTCGGGAAAGAACATCGGGATCAGGCCCGCGTCGGACGCGCCCTGCACGTTGTTCTGGCCGCGCAGCGGGTGCAGCCCGGTGCCGGGCCGGCCGATCTGACCGCAGATCAGCGACAACGCGATCAGGCAGCGCGCATTGTCGGTGCCGTGGGTATGCTGCGACACGCCCATGCCCCAAAAGATGATGGCGCTTTCGGCGCGGGCAAAGGTGCGCGCCACCGTGCGCAGCACGTCCGGCTCGATGCCGCAGATCGGGGACATCTCCTCCGGCGTGAACGGCTTCACGCTTTCGGCGAGCTTGTCGAAATTCTCAGTGTAAGTCTGGACATATTGCTCGTCATAGAGCTTTTCGCTCACGATGACGTTGAGCATGGCATTGAGCATCGCGACGTCGGTGCCGTTCTTGAACTGCATCATCTGCCAGGCGTGACGCTTGAGCGCCTGCCCGCGCGGGTCCATCACGATCAGCTTGGCGCCGCGCTTGGCTGCTTGCTTGAAGAAGGTGGCGGCGACCGGATGGTTCTCGGTCGGGTT
>DAIUEP010000161.1:0-11441 GCA_036845065.1 Xanthobacteraceae bacterium
GTATAGGAACTTCAGACCAAAAAATACCAAGCGAGCGTCGGTATTGGCACACTCCTCCCGTTCAAGTTTTCGGAAACAAAGGGGCACTAGCAACTCTCGATTCTAGTGCCGCTTTTCGATTTGAAGCTCCTGACAGAGTTTGCTGCAGGTGGTGCAGGAACTTCAAATCGGCGGCACTAGAGATGCTTGCGCAGCTCGGCGACCGACGCTTGGGTCGTCCGCTTGAGGCTGAAAGGCGCGACAAACCGGCCCTGCTTGTCCATCAAATAGACGATGGCGGTATGGTCCATGGTGTAGCCGCCCTGTTCGAGCGGCACCTTACGGAAGATGGCGCGGTAGCTCTTTGCCACCGCCGCGATGGCCTCAGGCTCGCCCGTCAGGCCCGCCAGCCGTGGATCGAAGCTCGATAGGTATTCCTTGAGTGCCGCAGGCGTGTCGCGCTCGGGATCGACGGTGATGAACATCGCGCGCACGCGATCGCCGTCCGGACCGAGATTGCGCAGGATTTCCGACACCTCGAACAGGGTGGTCGGACAAATCTCCGGGCAGTGAGTAAATCCAAAGAAGGCCAGGAACGGCCGGCCCCTGAAGTCCTGATCGGTGACCGTTTGTCCATCCTGATTGATGAGCCGGAATGGCCCGCCGATGGCCGCGACCTGGGGACCGCTCGGCGTCGAAAACGGGCCGGTCGCCAACAGGATAATCGCGCCGCACAGAACCAGACCGGCCAGGAAGGCGCCGAGCATGAGGATGAGGCGAACGTGGCGCGGAGCCATGGCGGGCGCAACTACAGGCACAGCGCCAGCCCCGCCACGACCATTTCGTAGAACACCGCGGTGCCGTAATGGAGCCAAAGCGCCAGCGTGCCGGCCAGCAGCAAGCCCCCTACTCCCGCGAGGATCACAAGCGGGCGCGACAGGGCGGGCGTGGCGGCAATCTCGGGCATCGGCTCTCCGGGGTCCTGAAGGTTATAAATAGGCCCGACGGCCGCTCTCCACAATATGCCCGCCGATACCCTATGCCGCCGGAAGCCGCCGGCCCAGGCCCCGAGCCGTCCGGGGGTGCCGGCCTCACTTCGGCGGCAACAGGCCCGCGATCGCGGCCGCTTCGTCCCATATCCGCGCATCCTCGCGAATCATGACGGCGAACTCGGAGGGCTGGTTGCCGATCACCTCAAGGCCATTTTCCCCCAGCACATTTAAGGATTCCGGTGACTTCAGGATCCGGACGATCTCATCGTGAAGCCTGGTGGTGATCGGCTGCGGCAGGTCGCGAGGGCCCAGGAAACCGACCCAGGCCCGCCCAGGCTGATAGGCCGGCAGGACCTCGGTGATCGTCGGAACGTCGGGTGCCTTGGCGTAGCGCTTGGTGTCGAACACGGTCAGCAGCCGCACGCGGCCGCTCTGGACGTGCGGCAGCGCGGTCGCGAGACTCACAATCGCCACCGGGACGTGGCCGCCCAAGAGGTCGTTGAGCGCCGGGGCGACACCGCGATACGGGACGTTGACGAGCTCGATGCCGGCGACCTTGTTGAGCACCTGGCCATAAAGGTGATGCGCGGTCCCGATGCCGGCGCTGCCATAGGAGGTCGTGCCGGGCTTCGCCCGCACCTCCGCAATGAACTCGGCCATCGAACGGGCCGCGATCTGCGAATTGACCAGGAGGCCCGCCGGATTGTTGGCAATGGCGGTGATCGGGGTGAAATCGGTGGCGATGTCGAACGAGGCGGTCTTGTTCTGCACGCGGTCGATGGTCTGCGACAGCGACAGCACCACCCCGATCGTGTGACCGTCGGGCGCGGCGCGCTTGAGATTGGTCATGCCGATGGCGCCTGAGGCGCCGGCCTGGTTCTCGACCACGACCGACTGGCGGAACACCTCGTTGAGCTTCTGGCTGACCAGTCGCGCCCCGATATCGCCGGCGCCGCCGGGCGGGTTCGGCACGATGATCTTGATGGCGCGTGAGGGAAAGTCCTGGGCGCGCGCGAGGCACGCGGCGCCGAAGATGCTCAGCGCCAGAACTGCGGTCCGACTAAAGGCTCCGGTCACGGCTAGCTCCCGTTACGGTGGGCCTACACCCTTGCCGGAAAGTACTTGCCAAGCCAATCGCGCATAACGCCCCACACCCGGGCGTTGTCCTCTCCGAACAGGAAGTGGTCGACCTCGCTGAACAGGTGCAGCTCGGCCGGCTGGCCGGCGCGCTTGAACAGCTCGATCGACTGCTCGGTCGGGGTCACTGAATCGTTGGCGGCGTGGATCAACAGCAGGGGCCGCGGCGCGATCCTGCCGACCACGTCGTCGGCGCGGAAATCCAACATGCTCTGGGCGGTCTCGGCCGGGAACATCTCGATCGAGTTCTTGGCGAGATTAGTCCGCAGATGCGGCGGGATCGGCACGATGTCATAGCGCGGCACCATCAGCGACCGGCCGGTCTTGGCGCGATGGGCACGGCCGTCCTCCAGCATCTTGCTGAAGCGCGCCCACTCCTGCGGGCTCTTGTGCTGGCCGCGAAACTTGCGCTCGCCGTCGCCCCAGCCGCCGTTCGAGATGACGGCCGCCACGCGCTCGTCGACCCCGCCGGCATAGACCGCGACCGCGCCGCCGAAGCTCGAGCCGACGACCGCGATGCGCTTGGGATCGACCGCCGGATGGCTCGCCAGAAAGGTCAGGGCGTTGCGGGTGTCCTCGACCTGCTCGAGGCAGATCACCCGGCCGAATTCGCCCTCGCTGTCGCCGCAACCGCGCATGCTGAAACGCAACGTGACATAGCCAATCTCGCTCAGCACCTTGGTGGGTGCCATCACGTTGGAGGAATCCTTGTTGCTGCCGAAGCCATGCAGCACCAGGAAGGCCGCGCGCCTTTCACCCGGCTTGAGGCCGTCCGGCACGCGCACGTTGCCGGACAGCTTCAATCCGGCGGATGCAAATGTGATGTTCTCTTCACTCACGGCGTTCCCCTCAATTCTGCCTCATCCTGAGGAGGCGGCGAAGCCGCCGTCTCGAAGGATGGCCGCGCTCGGAGCTTGTGGCCATGGTTCGAGACGCGACCTTCGGTCGCTCCTCACCATGAGGCTGATGGAGTGGGTGCTCATGCGATCTTAATCTCGTTTCAGCTTGTCGAGGCCAAGCTCGCGCCAACGCTTGCGCGCGGCCTCCTCGTCTTCCCGCGTCGGCCACGCCGTGGGCGGATAGCGCTCGCCACCGAACTCAGGGTCGGGATCGTAGTCGAGGTTGATGGTGGCATCGATCAGCACGCGGTTCCACTTGCCAGTGCCGAACAGCGTCGGGTTGCGGTCGCGCTTGCGGGTCGACGGATCGAGCCCGAGCCCGAAGGTTGCCGGCATGATGACGATGTCGTTCTCGCCGGCGTTCACCCGATAGGCAATCGCCCAGTCGACCGCCGCATAGTCATGAATGTCGATATCGTCGTCGACGACGGTGACGTGCTTATAGCGCACATGCGCGGCCGAGCTTCCCCACAGCGCATTCGCGGCCTGCTTGGCCTGCCCGCGATAGGACTGCTTCATCCGGATATTGAGATTGACCCCGGCCTGCACCGGCGGTCCCCACACGTCGGTGATGCCGGGAACGCCCGCGCGATCGAGCACGTTCCACGCCATCGAAGAGCGGAAGATCGATGAGATCATCGCGTTCTCCGAATAGCTGCCCGGCATGCAGCCCTCGATGGTGCCGCGCAGGATCGGATCGTTGCGATGGGTGATGCAGGTCACCCGGATCGTCGGCTTGGGCGAGCGGTCGCCCGCCACATAGCCGGTGAACTCCGCATAAGGGCCTTCCATCATGTAGGTGTCCGGCTCGAGCCCGAGCATGCCCTCGATCACGATCTCGGCGGAGGCCGGCACATAGAGGTCGGACGTCTCGCATTTGACCAGATCGACCGGCTCGCCGCGGATCGCACCCATCACGTCGTATTCGCATATGCCCTTGGGCACCGGCGAGCCGGCGCAAAAGCCGAGCGCGGGCTCCCAGCCGATCGCCACCGCGATCGGCATTTCCTTGGCGCCGCGCGCCTGCCAGGCGGTGACGTGGTGCCCGATATGCTGCGCCCGCCACATCAGGATCGGGATCCGGTCGCGTCCGCCGACCATGCCGCGGTAGACGCCGACATTCATGACGCCGGTGTCGGGGTCCCTGGTCACCACCCCCGCATAAGTGATGAGGTAGCGCCCGCCATCAAGCCGGTTCCAGTACGGCACCGGGAATGCCTCGACATCGATGTCCTTGCCGGTGACGACGTTTTCCTTGCACGGGCCGCCGTTGACGATGCGGGGCGCAATGCTCTCCTGCAGAATGGTGCGGCCGATCTTGACCAGCTCGCGCGCATGGGTCTCGGGCGGCAGGCCGAGCATCATGGCGATGCGGCGGTTGTTATTGAGCGCGGAGCCGAAGACGCGGCGGGCGCGGCTCGTCGGCTTGTTGTAGTCCTTGATGTTGTTGAACAACAGTGCGCGGCCGGTGCCGGGACCCTGTGCCAGCCGCATGATGGTGCCGAGCTCGATGTTCCAGTCGACCTCGGCGTTGATCTCGTGCAACTCGCCCGCGGCGCGCAGCGCGTCGATCCAGCCGCGCAGATCGCCAAAGGCTACGGGCTTACGTTGTATGCTCATATCCTGCCTGTCCGCAGCCTGGCGGCTGCAAGTTTGACCGCTTTGATGATCTCCGGATAGGCGGCGCAGCGGCAGAGATTGCCGGAGAGATAATGCCGGATCTCATCGTCGCTGGGGTCCGGATGCTCCTTCAGCAACTGCCCCGCCATCAGCACGAAGCCCGGCGTGCAGAACCCGCACTGGGTCGCGCCGGCTTCCAGGAATGCCTCCTGCAGCGGGCTGAGTACCCCATCCGCCGCCAGGTGCTCGATGGTCGTGACCGTCTTGCCGTCGGCGAACGCCGCGAGATAGAGGCAGCCGGACACGGCGGTGCCGTCGACCAGCACGGTGCAGCAGCCGCACAGGCCCTGCGCGCAGCTCTCGCGCGCGCCGTAAAGATCGAAGCGGTCGCGCAGCACTTCGACGATGGTGTGATGGGCCGCGGCCTCGGCCGCGACCTTCTCGCCGTTGAGAGTGAAGTGGATCGTGCGATTCATATCAATCTCACGGTTGTCGTCAGAGCAGCCGCGAGCTCGGCGCACATTATTGCGCCCTCTCCCCTTGCGGGAGAGGGCAGCACCGGATGTCCCACAAGCACGGTCGGGTGAGGGGGATAGGTTGCCCCCTCACCCAATCCGTTTCGTTGAATCGCCTCGCTGCCCTCTCCCGCAAGGGGAGAGGGCGCAGCAACAACCACTGCGGCTCGCGGCACTCCCATCTCAATCCTCCAGCGGCGCGCCTTGCGCCGTGCGCAGCGCGCGATAGACCGCCTCGGCCGACAGCGGCAGCGCGGTCAGCCGCACGCCGACCGCATCCTCGATCGCGTTGGCGATCGCGGGCGAGACCGCAAAGGTGCCGCTTTCGCCGACGCCCTTGGCGCCGAAGGGACCCGAGCCCTGCTCGGCCTCGACGGCCTCGTTCTGCATGTTGGTCGGGATGTCGAGGATGCTCGGGATCTTGTAGTCGGCGAGCGAGGCGTTGGTCACCTGGCCGGAGTCGAACTCCATCTTCTCCTGCATGGTGAAGCCGAGCTGCATGACGGCGGCGCCCGATATCTGGGTCTCGACGATGCGCGGGTTGATCGGGCGTCCGACGTCAACGACGTTGACAAGCTTCAGCACGCGCACGTGCCCGGTCTCGGTATCGACCTCGATCTCGACGCCCGCGCCGCCCACCATCCAGAACGGCGTCGCCTCCGGGGTCTGCCCGTTCGGGTCGGGCGGCACGTAGCTCGGGATGTAGCTGCCGGTGCCGATGATGTTGCCGGCCTGCATCTTGTATTTCTTCTGGAACAGCTCGGCGACCGGCACGTTGCTGCCCTCCGGCAGCCCCAGCTCGCGCGCGAGCGCAGCGATCTTGTTGCGGGCGTCTTCGGCGGCAAGCCGCACCGCGTTGCCCATATGGTACAGCGAGCGCGAGCCAAGGGTGGCCATGTCGTAGGGCGTCACGTCGGTGTCGGGATGCACGACCTTCACGCGCTCGGCCGGGATGTTGAGCACCTCGGCGACGATCTGCGCATTCGCGGTGTCGGAGCCCTGCCCCATGTCGACCGTGCTGCAATAGAGCGTGACGCTGCCGTCGGCCGCCACGTTGACGATCGCGATCGAGGTCGTGGGCGAGATCGAGGCCTTGAAGCCGATCGCGATGCCGCGGCCGCGCTTGACGGTGCCGCTGCCGCGCTCGAACGGGGAGCTCCAGTTCATGCGCAGCGCCAGGCGATCGAGCACCGCCTCGATGGCGGCATCTTTCATGAGCGTGCCGGTCGCCTGCGGGCGGCCGTCACGTAAGAGGTTCTTGCGCCGGAACTCGATCGGGTCGAGCTTGAGCGCGCGCGCCATCAGGTCGGTGTGGCTCTCATAGGCCCACACCAGCTGCGGGATGCCGAAGCCGCGCAGCGCGCCGGCCGGCGTCAGATTGGTGTAGAGCGAATAGGAATCGATCGACACGTTGTCGATGTCGTAGGGGCCGGGCGCCGTGAAGCCGGACTTCTGGGTGATGCGCGGGCCGATATCCGCATAGGCGCCGCCGTTCCACCACACCTCGCATTCGCGCGCCGTGATGCGGCCGTCCTTGATGCCGCTCTTGATGCGGAACGTGCTGGCATGCTTGGTGAGCGTATAAAACTGCTCCTCCATGGTGAGCGATATCTTCACCGGCCGCCGGACCAGAAGCGAGAGCGCCGCCACCAACGCCTCGAGCTTGATGTAGAGCTTGCCGCCGAAGCCGCCGCCGAGATACGGCACCTTCACCCGCACCTTGTTCTCCGGCCAGCCTAGGAGGCGCGCGATCTCGATGCGCACGAACGAGGGCGACTGCGACGCGGTGTGGATGGTGAGCCCGGTGTCTGTCGGCTCGCCGATCGAGACGTAAGGCTCGAGCGGCAGGTGCAGCACCTGCTGGGTGCGGAAGGTATGCTCGAAAACGTGGTCGGCCTGCGCAAGGGCGCCCGCCACGTCGCCGCGCCGCAGATGGAAATCAAGCGCCACGTTGGTGTTGGTGCGGCCCTTGAGATGCTTGAGGTCGGGGAAGGTGCCGGCGGGCTTGAGCTCGTCGTGCACGATCGCCTTCGAGGTCATCGCCTCGACCTCGTCGTACACGGCGGTAAGCTCCTCGTACTCCGCCTCGACCAGTTGCGCGGCCGCGTCGGCCACATGCGGATCGCGCGCCAGCACCACCGCGACCGGCTCGCCGACATAGTGCACCTTGCCGGCAGCGAGGATCGGCTGATCGTGGAACGCCGGGCCGTAGAACGGGTTGGGCACGACCTTGCGGATGTCGTCGATGGTCGCAACGCGATAGACGCCGTCCAGCGCCTGCGCGGCACTCACGTCGAGCTTGACGATGCGGCCGTGCGCGACCGTGCTGCGGACGATCTTGCCATAGAGCATGCCGGGCAGGCGCAAGTTGTGCACGTATTCGGCGCTGCCAGTCACCTTGGCGTGGCCTTCGAGCCGCGGCACCGAGCGCCCGACCTGTGTAAACGTCGCCATCAGCGCGCCTCGTCCGTCTTGAGCGCCGCGGCAAGGGCGCGCGCCACATAGACGCGCACGAGCTGCCGCTTGTAGGCCGCCGAGCCCTGGCCGTCCGAGATCGTCTGCGCCTCCGCGGCAGCCGCCTCGCCGGCCTGCCGCCAGAGCGCATCGCCGACGTTACCGCCACGCAGCGCCTGCTCGACACCCGCAAGCCGGCCCGGCGTTTCGGTCGCGGCGCTGACAACGACCTTCGCATCGCGCACGGTGGTGCCGTCGCTCTCGAGCGACACCGCAACGCCGAGCGCCGGCCAATCGTGCACCGCACGCGTGGTGCATTTGAGATAGGTCGCGCGCCGAGCGTCCTGCCCCGGAATGACAACACTGCTGATCAGCTCATTGCGGCCGAGCACGGTCTCAAAATAGCCGGCGAATAGATCTTCGACCGGGATCGTCCGTTCACCCGCGGGACCGGCGACCGTCACATGGGCGCCGAGCGCGATCAGGACCGGCGGCATGTCCATGTGCGGGTCGGCATGCGCGAGACTGCCCCCGATGGTCGCGACGTTGCGGACCCGGATATTGGACAGCGTGCGCAGCGTATGCGTGATGACGGGTGCATGCGCGCGCACAGCCGCGGAACGCTCCACGACCGCGAGCGGCGTCATCGCACCGATCGTCAACGCGCCGTCCGGTGCCGTGTTGATCGAGGTGAGCTCCCTGACGTTGCGCAGGCTCACGAGCCGGCTCGGCCGGAACACGCCCGCCTTCATCATCAGCATCAGGGCGGTGCCGCCGGCGATCGGCCGCACCGAGGGGTCGTCGGCATCGAGGAGCGCGATCGCCTCCTTGAGTGTCGCGGGCTCGGCCAGCTCGAACGGCGTCATTGGAGCGCACCACTATTTGTACTTGGCGGTGCAAACGCCGCGGCGAGGCGCGTGGCGAACTGCTTCTCCATCTCGCGCGCCTTCGAGCGCAGCACCGGCTGGCCAAGGCTGCCGAGCTTGCCGGTCAGGGCGGCGTCGACCGCGTAGGCGATCCTGGTCTCGTCGCCGACCTCGCTCAGCGTGGTCATCGAGGTCGCGGTCATGCGGCCGATCACGCCGAGCGGTGTTCCTTCCACCTTGGCCTCGATCTCGCCTGGCGGATCGGCGCGGGTGAGCTCGACCGTCACCTTGAAGCTGAATTTCATGTACGCGACCTTGGTCTCGAACACTGCGGCATAGCGGTCGGGACCGATCTCCGCAAGGTCGCGCACGCCATCCACGCACGAGGCGAAGAACCGCGCGTCGCGCAGCTTCGCGAAGACGGCCGCGCGCGGCGCCTTCACACTGAGCTCGCCGGTGAACTTCATTGCGGGATCCGCGCCATCAGCGCCGCAAGCTCGGCCGCGATCACGTCCGGCAGCTCGAGCGGCGTGAGGTGGCGCGCCTTGCTGAGCACCTTGTAGGTCGAGCCCGCGATGCCGCGATGCAGCGCTTCCGCCATGGCGGGCGGCGCCGCGTAGTCCTCCTCACCCACGACGACCGCGGTCGGCATCTTGAGGCGAGGCAGCGCCGCGCGCATGTCGGCGCGGCCCAGCATGCGGCAGGCCTCGCCATAGGCCGCGATGTCGTTACGCAGGAACACCTCGATGCAGCGCTTCACGACATCCGCATGCTCGGCGCGAAAGGCGTCGCCGAACCAACGGGTGGTCTGGAACGCGACCAGCGAGCCAAGGCCCTCGCGCAACGCCTTGTCGGCGCGTTCCGCCCAGTTCTTGGCAGCGTCCGGCCCGTACCACGCCGTGGTATCGATGAGGCCGAGCGCCGCCGTGCGTTCCGGATAGATCGCCGCGAACGCAAGCGACACCATGCCGCCCATCGAGGCGCCGGCCACGAGCGCCGACGGCCAGCCGACGTGGTCCAATAGCTCGGCGAGATCGTCGGCATAAAGCTCGACCGTGTAGGGGCCGCCCGGCTTGTCGGAGGCGCCATGGCCGCGACAGTCGTAGGTGAGGACGGCAGCCTTGGGAGCCAGCCGCTCGGCGACCGGACGCCAGAACTCGCGGTCCATGGCCACCGAATGGACCAGGACGGCTCGGTTCTTCGCGTTCTTGTCGCCGTGGAGGGTATAGGCGAGCCGCGTTCCATCGCGGGTCGGCGCCAACTCGACACTCACTGGGTATGCCCCCTTGCTTGCTTGTGCTGAATTCTCGCGCATCCGACACGCGGCGTCAAAAGGGTCGCCAAAGCCGCCACCTCGGCTCACGCCTCGCCGATCAAGGCCGCGACGCGCTCGCCGAAGGCCGCGGTCCCGAGCGGCCCGCCGAGGTCTTGCGTGCGCCACTTCGGCTCGGCGATCGCCCGATCGAGCGCGGCCTCGATCGCGTCGCCGGCACGGCTGAGCCGCTCGTCGTGCCGCCGCTCGCCCAGCCAGGCCATCAGCATGGCGGCCGAGCCAACGAGCGAGGCCGGGTTGGCGAGGTCCTTGCCGGCAAGGTCTGGGGCCGAGCCGTGCTGGGCCTGCGCCACCGCGTGCGCGGCACCCGCATTGAGCGAGGCCGCGAGCCCGAGGCTGCCCGCGATCTCGGAGGCGAGATCGGACAGGATGTCGCCGAACATGTTGGTGGTCACGATCACGTCGTAGGGGCTGGCGTCCCGCACCAGGAGCGCCGTCATGGCGTCGACCAGGCGTTCCTCGTAGGCGACACCCGGAAAGCGCGCCGCGACCGCCCGCACGCATTCCAGGAACAGCCCCTCCGAGACGCGCAGCACGTTCGCCTTGTGCACGGCGGTCACCTTTTTGCGCCGCCGCAGCGCGAGCGCGAAGGCTGTTTCCGCGATGCGCGTTGAGCCCAGCCGGGTGATCTTGCGCACCGCAAGCGCGAGATCAGGCGTCGGCATGAACTCGCCCGGGCCGAGATGCATGGAGCGGTCGGCGTAGAAGCCCTCGGTATTCTCACGCGCGATCACGAGATCAACGGGAGAGCCGCAGCGCGGCGGAAACCCGCCACGGCTGCGCGCGGGCCTGATGTTGGCGTAGAGGTCGAGCCGCCGGCGCATCTCGCCCGACGGATTGAGCCCGCCATCCGCGACGGCGGGATATTCGTTGTGCGACACCGGCCCCAGGATCACGCCGTCGGCCGCCTTGGCGGCCGCAATCGCAGCGTCCGGACAGGTGGTGCCCTGCGCACGCAGCGCCGCAAACCCAATCGTCGCTGTCGTGAAGCTGAGCTTGAGCTCGAACCGGCGATCGGCAGCTCGCAGCACCGCAAGCGTCGCGGCGCAGATTTCCGGCCCGATGCCGTCGCCTTCCATGACCAAAAGGGAAACCACTTTGCCTTCTCCCACGAGCCCTCCGTCCTACTCCGTCATGGCCGGGCTTGTCCCGGCCATCCACGTCTTGCCGTTGAATCAAGGGAGACGTGGATGCCCGCGACAAGCGCGGGCATGACGGAATGAGAGATCAGGGCTGTTTTTCAAGACTTTCACGAATTTGTGCGGTGCGCTGGCCGGCCGCCGCCATCAGGAAGCCGAGATCGGTCTGGGTCGTGACGAAGCGCACGCCCTTCTTGATGAAGGCGTTCTGGCGCGCGAGGTCGCGCTCGCCGCCAAGCCCCGCGTATTTGCCATGCGTCTTGCAGGCCGCGATCACGCGCTCGACGGCGACCACGATCGAGGGATCGCCGAAGGCGCCGGGCTTGCCCATCGCGGTGAGAAGGTCGTTGCAGCCGACATGCAGGACGTCGACGCCGTCGACCGCTGCAATCTCGTCGACATTGGCCAGGCCTTCAACTGTTTCGATCATGCAGACAACAAGCGTTGAGGCATTGAGCGCGGCGACGCTCTCGGCGAGCGGCAGCGGACGCAGGTCGAACACCGGAT
>DAIUEP010000162.1:0-11382 GCA_036845065.1 Xanthobacteraceae bacterium
ATGGCCTCGATGTCGGTGACGACGCCGCCCGGATTGGCGAGCGACTCGATGAAGATCGCCTTGGTCTTGGGCGTCACCGCGCGCTCGAAGGTCGAGATGTCGTCGGGCTCGGCCCACACCACGTTCCAGCCGAAGTTCTTGAAGGCGTGATTGAACTGGTTGATCGAGCCACCATAGAGCTTCTTGGAGGCGACGAACTCGTCGCCCGGCTGCATCAGGCAATGAAAGACCATCATCTGCGCGGCATGTCCGGACGCGGTCGTAAGACCGGCGGTGCCGCCTTCGAGCGCGGCGACGCGCTCCTCCAGCACGGCGTTGGTGGGATTGCCAATGCGCGAATAGATGTTGCCGAAGGTCTGCAGGCCGAACAGCGACGCCGCATGGTCGACGTCCTCGAACACGAACGAGGTGGTCTGGTAGATCGGGGTCGCGCGCGCCCCGGTGGTGGGATCGGGCTGCGCTCCGGCGTGGATCGAAAGGGTCGCAAAGCCTGGGGTGCGGTCGGTCATGGCCGGTCCTCGTCTGCGGGGACCGATACGGTCCGCGGAGCCCCGGGTTTATCGAACGCGGGCGGCGCGTCAAGACGGGGCCGCGACGGAACATCCATCCAGAATTGGGCCAACTGGCAGCGATGCCTTGCGGCGGGCGGCTCGCTAGGGCCGCACCCAATAGCGCGCTGTCGCAGCTTTCGGGGCCGAACCGGACAACCTTCGCTCACTTTCTAATTGACGGGGTCGATCCTTTCGGACCTCCGGCTCGCCTCTTTGCAATGGTCTTTCCATGCGGATGGCGCTAATATTGCACGGATCACCGTTGCCGCATGGAGAATGCCGCAATGCTATTAGCGAGCGAAAAGGATATCGCGCAAGCCGCGCTCGCGCCCGGCCCCCACGCCGTCGTTTCGGCTGATCGCGACGGGATCATTCGCGAGTGGAACGCGACGGCCGAGTCCATCTTCGGCCACGCCGCGCATGAAGCGGTCGGGCAGACGCTCGACCTCGTCATTCCGCAAGAGGAACGCCCCGATCACTGGCGCAACTACCGGCGCGTCATGGCGAGCGGCATTCTTAACTACCGTCCCGACCACATCCTCGACGTCGAGGGGCTGCGGCGCAATGGCGAGCGCGTGACGCTCGATGTCGCGCTCATTCCGATCCGCGATCCGGCGGGACATCTCGTTGGGATCACCGCCATCATGCGTGAGGTATGAGCAAGTCTGCGTGTGAAGCGAGACATGTTCTAACGAAATATGGTCCGGCCGTTAGGCCTGTCCCGGGCGATCGCTTCATGTCCGAGTCTAACCCATGGCGACAGGGCGCAATCGCTGGGGCCGACTATCGCTTTCCGGGCGCGCCGGAAATTCGACAATCCGCGGGGTTGGCCAACAACGATGAAAATGACCCATGGGCGACATTCATGAAGGCCTGGTCGTTGCCCAATCTCCCTTCGTCTCGCGCCTCATCGTGCGCTCTGGCCAAGAGTCGGAGGCAAGAGACTCTCGATACTTCGGGCCACCGGCCAATGAGCTGTAACGATTGCGATGGAGGAGACTATGATGGCGCGAGTGTTACCGACGGGCTTATCGATTGTGCTGATGGCACTCGCGTCGGCCAATGCCGTCCGTGCGGCAGAGATCAAGGTCGTCAGTGCCAATGTCTTTACTGGCGTCATTGACGAGATTGCAAAGGATTTTACCCGCACGTCGGGACACAAGGTCATCATCGACTACTACACGGTTGGCCAGGTCAGAGCCCGTATTCAAGCAGATGAAATTGCCGACGTGACGATCCTCACGCGTCCGGTGATGGATGAGCTGCTGCAGCAGAGGAAAGTCGCCTCCAGTAGCATCATGAATATTGCGCGCTCTGGTGTCGGTATGGCCGTGCGCGTCGGCGCTCCCAAGCCTGACATCAGCACCGTCGATGCCTTCAAGCGCACGCTGCTGGTTGCCAAGTCAATCGGTCATCCCGATCCCGCGAGAGGGGGCGCATCCGGAATTCACTTGATGCGGGTGTTCGAGCGGCTCGGAATCATCGAGGAGATGAAGCGGAAAACAAAATTTCCCCCTCCAGGACACTTCACACCGGCGCTCATTGTCAGCGGCGAGGTTGAAATTGGAATGACGCAGCCGATGGAGTTCTATGCCGAGCCCAGTGTTCAATTTGTTGGCTGGCTGCCGGCAGAGCTGCAAAGCCCGGCTGATTTCTCATTTTCAGCCGCGGCCCCTGCCTCCGCGAAGGAAGTCCAGGCTGGCCAAGCTTTCATTCGGTTTCTTGCTGGACCAGCCGCTGCGGCCGTATTCAAGGCAAAGGGAATGGAGCCAGGGTAGGAGCATTCTGTCCGCGCGTACGCGCCCTAGCGGCCGCCTTTCTCTGCCGCCCCCGCGCGGGTCGCCGCCTCGGTCTCGCCGCCCGCCAGTGTGGTGCGGTTGAGCGACATGCGCTGGATGCCGCGGCCGGAGAGCTGTGCCTTCTTGGAGGAGAGCGTGCGCGTGTTCACGCCCATCCAGGCGATCTCCGACGACAGGCGGCCATACTCGATCTTCGGGCAGCGGTTCATCACCACCTTGAGGCCATTGTCCTCGGCGAGCCTGGCCGCCTCGTCGCTTCGGACGCCGAGCTGCATCCAGATCACTTGCGGCCGCGGCGTGAGCGCGAGTGCTTCCTTGACGATGCCAAGCGCGTATTGTGAGGCGCGGAAAACGTCGACCATGTCGACCGGCTCCGGGATGTCGGCGAGCTTGGCGTAGACCTTCTGGCCCAGAATCTCGCTGCCCGCCTGGCCCGGGTTGACCGGGATCATCCGATAGCCGCGCTCAAGCAGATACTTGAACACGAAATAGCTTGGTCGGTTGTCCTTCGGGGACAAACCGACCATCGCAATCGTTTTCACCGTGTTAAGAATCCCGCGAATGTAGGCGTCGGGATAGGTATCATGATTCATCATTCGGATGGGCCCATCAGGATCATCCGAATATAGTCATTGCTGTGAGCGCCGATAAGGTCGGCGCAGCGCTCGTCTGGGCTTAGCGGCCGCGCTGGAACATGCGCCGGCAGGCGGGGGTCAGCTTCGACATGTTGGAGATCAGGCAGGCCTTGACCCGTTCCTGGTCCGGGATGGCGTGATTGCAAAGCCGGAAGGCATCGCCCTCGCAGGCTTGGCGTTCCTCGTCGCTATAAGTCTGACCGGGGGCAGGGGCAGCGAAAGCGATCCCAGCCAATACGAACCCCAGCGCGATCAATTTCTGCATCGTTCTGCTCCGGTTACGGCCGCGTTCTGCGGCCCGCAAGTTTGAGAAGGAGACCCCCCATTGTAGCGTGATTCGATCGGTGTGTGATCTCCGTCGCCCGCAAATTCACCGATCCTCCCACCGCGGCGGCCGCTTCTCCACAAAGGCGGCGATCCCTTCCTCGGCATCGCGCGCCAACATGTTCTCGACCATCACCTCGGAGGCGTAGGCATAAGCCCCGGCGAGGTCGAGCTCCATCTGACGGTAAAAGGCCTCCTTGCCGATTCTCACGACATGGGTCGACTTCGCGGCGATTTTGCGTGCAAGCGCGAGCGCCTCGCTGCGCTCCGAGCCGGCCGCGACCACGCGGTTGATGAGCCCGATGCGCACGGCATCGTCGGCACTCACAGGCTCGCCGGTGAGCAGCATCTCCATGGCATGCTTGCGCGCGACGTTGCGCGAGAGGGCCACCATCGGGGTCGAGCAGAACAGTCCAATGTTCACGCCTGGCGTGGCAAAGCGCGCGACGTTTGATGCAACGGCGAGATCGCAGGACGCGACGAGCTGGCAGCCGGCGGCGGTCGCAGTGGCATGGATGGCCGCGATGATGGGCTGTGGCAGGCGCACGATCTGCTGCATCACGGCGCTGCACGATGTCATCACATGCATGAAGAACGCGCGGCCGCGATCGGGATCGGAGCGGCGCGCGGCCAGCTCCTTCAAGTCGTGTCCCGCTGAAAACGCCGGCCCGTTAGCCGCCAGCACGACGGCGCGGATCGCGCGATCGTGAGCGATCGCGTCAAGCGCCTCGGCGAGCGCCACGATCATCGCCGCCGACAGGCTGTTGCGGGCCTCCGGCCGGTTCAGCGTCAGGATCGCGATCGCATCGCTCGTCTCGCGCAACACGAGAGCCGATGTCGCTTGTGGGCTCGGACTGGTCATGGGTTAGGGCGCGAGCCGGTCTTTGATCTTGTCGATGCCGGCCTTGGCGCAGAGCTCATCATTGACCGGGCCGGCCGAGCCACCCACGCCAATGGCGCCGACCGTCTGCTTGCCGGCCTGGATCAGCACCGCACCGGGAGCCAGAATCAGTCCGGGGATGCCTTGGATGCGCGCCACGTCGGCCGGATTGCGGGTGAGGCGCTGCGCGATTTGCGCCGACGTCGTCTCACCGCTTGCATAGGAGTAGCTGAGGACCGTGTAGGCCTTGGCATGCGCCGAATAGGACGAGTGGATGGTGGCAAGCTCATGGTGAAAGGTCACCAGCACCATGGCATTGTGGTTCATCACCTCGACCGAGACATGATGGCCCTTGTCGGTACATTCCTTGAGCGCGGCCAGCGCGGCGTCGATTGCGACGCTGAGCGGCAGGTAGCGCTGTGTCGGCAGCGGCTCGGCGCGAACGCCATTGGCAGCAAGAGCAAACGCCGTGGCAATGGCGGTGGAAATCGCGATCGTGAGTGGGCCTTTCATCGTGTGTCTTTCGTCATCATCATGCCTCCAATGGCCGCACCTGACTTTAACCCGATCGCCGACGGGGCGCCAAGCTTGCGCCGATGCGCCACCCCGCGGTGCTGGCGCGACTTTGGTACCGCAGGACGCGTGAGACATTCATGAAAGCACCCGCTCTCGCCGCTGACGAGCTCACACGCCTTCTGACCGCGGAGTTTCCACAGGTGTGGAGCCACGAGAGCGGGCTCTCCATTGAAAACGTCTGGTTCGGCGGCTGCCAGCTTCGCCAGGCCTTCCGCGACCGATCCTTGCGTCCGGGTGCGACGATCTCGGGCGCCACCATCATGGCGCTCGGCGACTACGCCGTCTACGTTGCGCTGCTGGGCTCGATCGGGTGGGAGCCGCTGGCGGTCACCACGAGCCTCAATATCAATTTCCTGCGCAAACCCGGATGCGTGGATCTCCTGGCCGACTGCGAGCTCATCAAGATCGGAAAGCGTCTTGTCATCGGCGAGGTCATGATCCGGGAGGGTGGCGAGGACGGGCCGGTCGCTCATCTGACCTCGACCTATTCGATCCCGCCGCGGCCGTGATTTTTCGAGCCGCTGGAACGGGTCCGCCGGCGGCGGGTTAGCACCACGGATTGGCATTGCGAACGGTCGTGGAGAGGTTGCAATGTCTCGCAGACCGGCGAATGCGAAGAACCGGACCAAGCGGGTCAAGGCGCGCGCCCGCCCTGGCCAACACGGCCGATCTGTCCGCAAGATCAAGCGATGGTCGCAGCGGGTGACGCAGGAGAGCAACGCGCTCGACCTTGAACCCGGGGTGTTCACGCTCGGCGCCCCAAGAGCGATCGCGGCCTCGCTCAAACGCTCGGCGTTGCGGAGCCGGCGACGAAAGGCCGGTCCTTATCGGTCCGCGCTCTCCATGCTGACGTTCTATATCAACCGTGCCGGCCGCAACCTGCCGGCCGCGCGCCGGCGCACTCTTGAGCAGGCCAAGCGCGAGCTGCGGGTCCTTTTTGCGCCTGAGCATCAATTCGTGTGATGGTATTATATAACCATTTTTCTAACTAGCTGATTTTATTGAACTACTACGGAAAGTAGGCGTTGACCGGAGGCGGCGCGCTGGTGTATGAGCCCCACTTCATGCACGGGCGTGTTGGCGCGCTCGGCGTCGTCGGCAGCGGTCGACGGTCACGGTTTGAGGGATTTGAGGGACAATCCATGGGCACGTATTCGGCGAAGCCCGCCGAGGTAGAGAAAAAGTGGGTGATGATCGATGCCGACGGCCTCGTGGTCGGCCGGCTTGCGTCCATCGTCGCGATGCGGCTGCGCGGCAAGCACAAGCCGACCTACACGCCGCACGTCGACGACGGTGACAAGGTTGTCATCATCAATGCCGCCAAAGCGGTGCTCACCGGCAAGAAGCGCGAGAAGAAGGTGTATATGCACCACACCGGCTATATCGGTGGCATCAAGGAGCGCACTGCCAAGTCGATCTACGAAGGCAAGTTTCCGGAACGCATCGTCGAGAAGGCGGTCGAGCGCATGTTGCCGCGCGGACCGCTGGCGCGCGTCCAGCTCGGCAATCTGCGGGTCTATCCCGGACCCGACCATCCGCACGTGGCGCAGAATCCCGAGAAGCTCGACGTGGCCGCGATGAACCGCAAGAATTCGAGGAGCGCGTGACGATGGCCGAAACCATGCAGTCGCTCGACCAGCTGTCCACGCTGAAGCCGGCGGCGGCGCCTGAGACGCCGAAATATGTACAGAAGATCGACAAGCAGGGCCGTGCCTATGCCACCGGCAAGCGCAAGGACGCAGTCGCCCGCGTGTGGGTCAAGCCCGGCGGCGGCAAGATCGAGATCAACACTCGCGCGGTCGAGGTCTATTTCGCGCGCCCGGTGCTGCGCATGCTGATTCAGCAGCCGCTCCTGGCGACCAACCGCGCCAGCCAGTACGACGTAGTCTGCACGGTCTCGGGCGGCGGGTTGTCGGGCCAGGCCGGAGCGGTGCGGCATGGGCTGTCAAAGGCGCTGATGGCCTATGAGCCCGATCTGCGCGGCGCGCTCAAGCGTGGCGGCTTCCTCACCCGCGATTCGCGCGTGGTCGAGCGCAAGAAATACGGCAAGGCCAAAGCGCGGCGCAGCTTCCAGTTCTCCAAACGCTAAGGTCCAGGCGATAAAAAGACGTCTCACCGGCGGGGGCGCAGGTGGGGGAGGGGCGCGCAAGCGCCCCTCTTGCTTGATATGGGGTGCCTTGGCCAGTATGGCGCGATGTCCCGTCTGCGATTGACCTTTGCCTGCTGCCGCTACGATCGCATGGAGGCGATCCGCGAAGGCGTCGTCAGGCCGGAAGGCGTCGAGCTGACCTGCATCACGCTCAAGTCGGGACGCGATGTGTTCGACCGCATGGTTGGAGGCAGCGAATTCGACGTCGCTGAGCTCTCCGCCTCCGAGTTCATCAGCCTTGCCGGCCAGGGCGATCGCCGCTTCGTGGCGCTGCCGGTGTTTCCATCGCGCGTGTTCCGGCACGGCTATGTCTTCATCAACACGCGCGCCGGCATCCGCACCGCCAAGGACCTGGAAGGCAAGCGTGTCGGGTTGCCGCTCTATACGCAGACCGCCGCGCTGTGGGTGCGTGGCCATCTGGCGCATCAGTTCGGCGTCGATCTTGCGACCATCCGCTGGCTGCAAGGCTCGGTCGAAGAAGGCGGCACGCATGGCAAGCCACATGCGCCGGCGCTGCTGCGCCCGGTCGCGATCGAGCAGAATTCCACCGGCTTGCCGCTCGCAACCATGCTGGCGCGTGGCGATATCGACGCGCTCATCGGCTCACGCAAGCCGGAGATTCTCGGTCGTCATGCCGACGTGGCGCGGCTGTTTCCCAACTATCGCGCGCTCGAGCGCGAGCTGTACGAAACGCGCAAGATCTTTCCGATCATGCATCTCGTCGTGATCCGCCGCGAGCTCTACGAGCAGAACCGTTGGCTTGCCACGAGTCTCTATAAGACGTTTGTCGAAGCGAAGCGGCGCGCGCGCTCGCGCATGCGCTATGCGGGTTCGCTCGCCACGATGCTGCCCTGGCTGCAGTCCGAGATCGAGGAGATCGACGAGGTGTTCGGCGGCGACGCTTTTCCGTATGGCGTCGAGCCCAATCGGCCGACATTGGAAGCGCTCGTGCAATACATGGCCGAGCAGCATTTCATTCCGCAGATCATTCCGATCGAGGAGCTGTTCGTCACCATCCCGGGAAACGTCGGGCAGTGAAGGTTCTCTCGCTATCGGATTGGACGACCAGCATGGTTACCGGCCATTAACCAAGCGCCCGCGCGTGCACGCGCATGCACGGCTCATTTACAGGTGCGGCGCTAACGTTTGCGCATGGGGATTCCACGCACGCGTCGGCACAGGCTCGAGCTGCAGGCCAACCTCGAGCGCGCCGGTTACTCACTGGCCTGCCCATTCACGTCGTCGGCGGAGTTTGAAGCGGCCGTGATCCGGGCCAAGCGCCAAGCGGGGGCCTACGGGCCACGCCGTCATCGTCGGCTTGCGGTCTACGCCGGCATCGCCGGGATGCTTGCCGTCGTCTGCCTGATGCTCTGACGCCGCCTCCCGCATCGAACGAACGATCGCGGCCTGCCTGCGCCGCCGGCTTCGCCCGGCGCGCGGAGGTGTTATGGTTATTCTTCCCCGCTGCCGAGTGCGGGCCGAAGGAGACATAAATGCCGAAGCTTCGTCACATCGCCATTGCGGCGGAAGACCCTTACGCCACCGCCGAGTTCTACAAGCAGGCGTTCGATCTCGTGGAAGTGCGCCGCACGCAGCCCAAGGACGAGGGCTCGTCCTATGGCGTGTTCCTCAGCGACGGCACCATCAATCTGGCGATCCTGCGGTTCGGCTGGGATCAGGGACCGGGCCTCGACTTCCGCGGCATCCATCACTTCGGCGTGCTGGTCGAGGATGTTGACGCTCATACCGAGAAGCTGGAGAAGCTCGGTGCGACATGTTTTGCGCGACGGCCGCCCGGCACCACGACTTTCTACGAGACGAAATTCCATGGCCCCGATCGCGTGGTGTTCGATATCACCGACCACCCGTGGAAGGGTGCGGCGCCACTGCCGAGCGCGGAAGAGGCCGCCAAGGAAAAAGCGCCGCTGCTGCAGCCGGTGAAGGCATAGCCGGTCGGTATTTCTGGCGCCTCACACCGCCCGGTCTGAAGGCGGCTCAATTCCGCCACAGGCATGCTGACAGTTCACGCCCATTGCCATCTTGGCTGGGGGCGGCCGGGAGATGAACGAGAAGCAGTTGCGCAGAGCGATCGAGCAACTGCTCGAAAGCCAGCCTGACAATCAGCGGCTACGCGATAATCTGGAGGGGCTCAGCCGCGATCCGCTGTTGCCCGCGCTCACGTGGTATTGGGGCCCCAGGCTCTACGCCCGCAGCAAAGCGATATTTCGCCCGTTCATTCTCAATCACTTTTCGCAATGGACGACAGCGAACGAGCGCTGGGCACGCGTTCATTGGGCCGAACACGCCTCCGATCTTGAGGCTTGGCTGCAAGCGGCGCGCACCAGTCGCGACAGCGGACTGATCCGGCGACTGCATCGCTGGAAGTATGCAGCCGCAAAAGGCTGGGGTCTTGACCAGGCTCGCTGGAATGCGGCGCTGGCGGACGCCTATCGGGCGGCACCCACACCGGCCGCGCGCGCCATCGCGCTCGACGAGTTCGACGACTGGTTTGTGCTCGACGAGTCCACGGCGCTGCGCCTTTATGAGATCGATCGCAGCGCCACCGCCTTCATCCTCAAGCATCTGCCGATGTCGTCCTGGAGCGACACCAAGCGGGCGATGTGGGACAGGCTCGGGGCCGCCGCCCGCGCGCGCGGCGACGAGGCGATGTTCTTTGCCCTCTATCGCAAGCTGATGCCGGTGGCGCGCTGGGAGAGGGAGGTGCTGACGCTCGCCGACGCGGTCATCGAGCAGGCCGAGCTCAATCGGGTGCTGGAGAACCGGCACCTTGAGGGTTACGGCATCGCGCGCGGCGGCACGGTCCTCAAGCTGCTGGAGAAGCGCGGCCGGGACGTTATGCCCTATGTGCGCGCCAAGCTTCAGGAGACCATCGGCGGCTGGGGCAGGGACGACCATGCCAGGCGCTTCGTCGATCTCGCCGAGCGCAAGGGCTGGTGGGACCTTTGGAGCGCCTCGATCCGAGCGGCCAGCAACGCCAAGCTGTTCAACGAATGCGTCGGCAAGCTGATGCGCGACGAGGCGCTCCGCGACGGTACGCGTCGGGAGCGGCTCAAGGCGCTGGCCGGCGTCTCGCGCGAGTGGAACTGGCCGGGCCTGGGGCTCGCCATCGTGCACTCCCTCGACGACAATCTCGCCTGCCTCGTCTACGCGCGCTATCCCGACCTGATCCGCGGCCCCTTGCGCGCCAATGTGACGCCCACCTGGTGGCGCGGCTATCCCAACCTGGTCAAGGCCGTGCAGGCGGCGAACGACGATGATCTTGTCGATGTGCTGGCGAGCCGCTACGCGACGCGCATCGCGTGGGCGCGCTTGTCGGGCCGCAAGCAGGAGCCTGACGCGGACGACAAGACGACGTCGGAGATTGCCAGCTACTACCAGGCGATCCGCGACCGCGATGCGGTGGAGTTCTCCCGCCGCGCCGCCAATGTGCTCACGCGCATTCCCGCCTATGCCACGTTCAATCAGCACCAGCTTCTGCGCCTCAACGATCTGGCGCGGCTGCTGTTCGTGCGCTCGCTCGAGCAATATCTGGCGGTGCCGCAGGCCGTGCAGGATCTGGTGGAAGGCTCCAACATCCATGTCATGATGGTGGCCTACCGCGTGCTGGCGCTGCCCGACCCGCGCGCCCGCGCGCTCGCGGCCGACAACATCGACATCTTGCTTGGCACGCTGCTGCGGCCGCTGCACCGCAAGACCCGGATGGCAGCCTTCGAGGCGCTCGCCAACGCGGCACGACATAGCGAAGCGGTGGCCAGGCGCGTCCATGCCCGCGCGCGCGAGGCCTTGAAGTTGCCCGACAAGAAATATCCCAAGGCCGAGCTGATCGGTCTCATTGGCCGCGTGCTCGCCGCTCACCCCGGGCTCGCAACCGCGGCCGAGCAACCCGTGGTCTATCGCCAGGCGAGGGCGGCGGCATGATCGTGCTCGTGGACTATGCCTCACCCTCGCTGCTGGAATCGACCCGCGATGCGACGACGGTCGGCCTCTCGACCAACCTGCGTCGGTGTGTGCGCTTCCATGGCGTGGTGCGCCAGCATGGCTTTATCCTGCGCATTGCGCTGCGGGCGCTAGGCGAGGCGATCTGGTCGGACGACACGTGGGTGTCTCAATCCGATCTGCTCGATCCGGTCATCACCGTGCATAACGACCGCCTTTTCTTCGAGGCGTTCAGCCAGGACCAATCCACCTATGTGGCGCTGATCGTCGATCCCGCCGTGTTCGAGCCCATGGGCGAGGTGGTGTGCGGCACGACCAATATCGATTTCACGGCTTGGCTTTGGGGTGCGCTCGGCGAACTACGGACCAGCCGCTCCACCACCTTTCGCATCGGCCCCGAGGGGTTGGATGTTCGCACCTCCGGCGCCGGCGGCCGCTTCGAGAAAAAGGTCGATCTGCCCGACGCCTGGGTGAGAGGATTCCTGCAGGTGCAGGCCGCCATGGGCATGCC
>DAIUEP010000163.1:0-7155 GCA_036845065.1 Xanthobacteraceae bacterium
TGTGGGCGGGCGTGCAGGACGCCATGGTGCAGTGGTGGTACGGCCACAACGCGGTTGGCTTCTTCCTGACCGCCGGCTTCCTCGGGATCATGTACTACTTCATTCCCAAGCGCGCCGAGCGGCCGGTCTATTCGTATCGGCTCTCGGTCATTCACTTCTGGGCGCTGATCTTCCTGTATATCTGGGCCGGCCCGCACCACCTGCATTTCACCGCGCTGCCCGATTGGGCGCAGACGCTCGGCATGACCTTCTCGGTGATGCTGTGGATGCCGTCATGGGGCGGCATGATCAACGGCCTGATGACGCTGTCGGGCGCGTGGGACAAGCTGCGCACCGATCCGGTGCTGCGCATGTTGGTGGTGTCGGTCGCCTTCTACGGCATGGCGACGTTCGAAGGCCCGCTGATGTCGATCAAGGCGGTGAACTCGCTGTCGCACTACACGGATTGGACCATCGGCCACGTTCACTCGGGCGCGCTCGGCTGGGTCGGCTACGTCTCGTTCGGCGCCATCTATTGCCTGGTGCCCTGGCTGTGGAATCGCGAGCGGCTCTATTCGCTCAAGCTCGTGAACTGGCATTTTTGGATTTCGACCATCGGCATCGTGCTCTACATCTCGGCGATGTGGGTGTCCGGAATCCTGCAGGGCCTGATGTGGCGCGCCTACACCAAGCTTGGCTTCCTCGAATACTCGTTCACCGAGACGGTGGAGGCGATGCACCCGTTCTATGTGATCCGCGCGCTCGGCGGCGCTCTGTTCCTCGCGGGCGCCCTGATCATGGTCTTCAACCTGTGGCGGACCGTCTATCCGGTGGCGGAACCGGTTGGTCGCACGACGTTCGCGCCGGCCGAATAGGGAGGCACCGATGTCGCTTTGGACGCGCCACGCGATCTTCGAGAAGAACTCGATCATCCTCGTCATCGGCGTGCTGATCGTGATTGCGATCGGCGGCTTGGTCGAGATCGCGCCGCTGTTCTATCTCAAGAGCACGATCGAACAGGTCGACGGCGTGCGGCCGTACACGCCGCTCGAGCTCGCCGGCCGCAACATCTACGTGCGCGAAGGCTGCTATAACTGTCATTCGCAAATGGTTCGCCCGCTGCGTGACGAGGTCGAGCGCTACGGTCACTATTCGCTTGCAGCCGAGAGCATGTACGACCGGCCGTTCCAGTGGGGCTCGAAGCGCACCGGTCCCGATCTGGCGCGCGTCGGCGGCAAATATTCGGATGACTGGCACCGCGATCACCTCAATGCGCCGAGATCGGTGGTGCCGGGCACCGTCATGCCGGGCTATCCGTGGCTGGTGGCGACCGATCTCGACTACGACCACATCG
Organism: Xanthobacteraceae bacterium; assembly: GCA_036845065.1. Taxonomy (GTDB): domain Bacteria; phylum Pseudomonadota; class Alphaproteobacteria; order Rhizobiales; family Xanthobacteraceae; genus VAZQ01. Next base: position 1,334 of record DAIUEP010000163.1, read on the forward strand.
CCACCGATCTGAGGATCCAGGCCACGCTTGGGGTGCCGTATACGGCCGAGATGATTGCGCAGGCGCAGGCGGATGTGCGCACCCAGGCGACGACCGGCGCGCCCGAGGCGAAAGCTCTCGGCGACCGCTACCCGAAGGCGCAGTCGCGCGACTACGACGGCAATCCCGCCCGCATCTCCGAAGCGGATGCCGTGATCGCCTATCTGCAGGTGCTCGGCACGCTCGTCGATTTCAAGCTCTACAACGACAAAGCCAACATTCGCTGAGGTCCCGGATGAGCCCAATCTACCAAACGCTCGCCGAGTTCGCCCAGACCTGGGGCCTTGCCTATTTCGTCGCGATCTTCCTCGTCGTGCTCGCGTATGCGCTGTGGCCGTCGCGGCAGCGCCAGTTCGACGAGGCCGCGCGCATTCCGCTTCGTGAGGACTGACATGGCCGACAAACAAGAGACCGACGCATTCACCGGCACCGCGACCACCGGTCACGTCTGGGACGATATTCGCGAGCTGAATACGCCGTTGCCGCGCTGGTGGCTGTGGCTGTTCTACGTGACCATCGTCTGGTCGGTGGGCTACTGGGTTGTGTATCCGTCCTGGCCGCTCCTGAGCTCCTTTACCACGGGGACGTTCAACTGGAGCTCGCGCGAGGCGGTGGTGTCCGATCTCGATGCGCTCAAGGCGCAGCGCGGCCCGATGGTCAGCAGGCTTGCGGCAGCCTCGCCGCAGGAGATCGTCGCGGATCAGCAGTTGCTCGAGTTTGCGCGCGCGCAAGGTCGCCCGGTCTTCGGCGAGAACTGCGCGCCCTGTCACGGCGCGGGCGGTGGCGGAGGGAAGGGCTATCCGAACCTCAATGACAATGACTGGATCTGGGGCGGCAAGCTCGACGAGATCGCCGAGACGATCCGCTACGGCATCCGCTCCGGCGATCCGAAGGCGCGCCAGGGCGTTGCGATGCCGGCATTTGGCCGTGACAACATGATCAAGCGCGCCGACATCGAGACCGTCGCCGAGTACGTGCGCACGCTCGGTGGTCTTGCGCCCGATCCCAAGGCCGACCTCGCGGCCGGCAAGGCGATCTTCGGCCAGAACTGCGTTGGCTGTCATGGCGACGCCGGCAAGGGCAATCGCGATCTCGGCGTTCCCGATCTGACCGACGCGATCTGGCTCTACGGCTCCGACAAGGCCACGATCGTCGATGGGATCTGGAACGGGCGCGCCGGTGTGATGCCGGCGTGGACTGGCCGGCTCGACGACACCACCATCAAGGCGCTCGCGGTCTATGTACACACGCTGGGGGGCGGGGAGAAATAAATCATGAGCGGCGACGCCCCGGCTGCCATGTCGCAAGCGACGCCGCCTGGGCCGGCGCTGCTCAAGCTCGTCAAGGATGCCGAGCTGTCCGCGGCGGCGCCGGCGGTCGCTCACGATCTGCCCGAGCCCGAGGACGACGGGCCGCTCTATGCCGCGCGCCGGCGGATCTATCCGCAGCGCGTGCAAGGCACCTATCGCCGCATCAAGTGGATCGTCCTCTACGTCACGCTTGGCATTTACTACCTGCTGCCGTTCGTGCGCTGGGATCGCGGACCGAATGCACCGAGCCAGGCCGTGCTGGTCGATCTGGCCAACAGCCGTTTCTATTTCTTCTTCATCGAGATCTGGCCGCAGGAAGTCTACTATCTCACCGGCCTCCTCATCGTGGCCGCGATGACGCTGTTCCTGATGAACGCGGTGGCGGGGCGGATCTGGTGCGGATACCTTTGCCCGCAGACGGTCTGGACCGATCTGTTCCAGACCATCGAGCGCTGGGTCGAAGGCGATCGGCGCGAGCATCTGCAGCGCGATCGCGAGCCCTGGTCGGCCGAGCGGCTGGCGCGCGCAGGCCTCAAGCACTTTCTCTGGCTGATGGTGGCCTGGTGGACTGGCGGCGCCTGGGTTCTCTACTTCGCGGACGCGCCGACCCTGGTGAAGGACCTCGCCACCTTCCAGGCCCCGCTCGTTGCCTATATGTGGATCGGGATCCTCACCTTTACGACCTATGCGCTCGCCGGCCACATGCGCGAGCAGGTGTGTCTCTATATGTGTCCGTGGCCCCGCATCCAGGCGGCGCTGACCGACGAGCACGCCCTCAACGTCACCTACCGCTATGACCGCGGCGAGCCGCGCGGCTCGGTCAAGAAGAACGAAGCGTTGCGCCTGCAAGGGCAGCCGGCCGGCGACTGCATCGACTGCTACCAATGTGTCCATGTCTGCCCGACCGGGGTCGACATTCGCGGCGGCTCCGATCTCGGTTGCATCCAGTGCGGCCTGTGCATCGACGCCTGCGACGCCGTGATGGCGAAGATCGGCCGTCCGCCGCGGCTCATCGCCTACGACACCGATCTCAACATCAAGCGGCGCCAGGCCGGTGAGCGGCCAATCGTGCGGATCGTGCGCGCGCGCACGGTGCTGTACGTGGCGATGATCGCGATCGTCGGCGCGGTGATGCTTTACACGCTGGCGACACGCCATTCCGAATCGATCAATGTGATCCACGACCGCAATCCGGTCTTCGTGCGGCTGGCGGACGGCGAGCTGCGCAACGGCTTCACGGTGCGAATCCTCAACAAGATGCTGGAGACGCGCGACTTCGTGCTGTCGGTCGAGGGCCTGTCCGATCTTGATCTGCGAATAGCCGGCATCGAGGGCGGCAATGGCCGCAGCGTGGTGGTGTCGGTCGGTCCCGATCAGACCCGCGAGGTGAGGGCGCTGGTGAGCACCTATCAGACCCTGCCGCCCGCGGCCTCGCTGCCGCTCACGTTCCACATTACCGATCCGGCGACCGGGCGGCGTGCGAGCGTCGTCGACCATTTCCGCGGACCGTGAGGGTGATCATGCGTAGCCCAAGTAGTTGGTGGCGCCCCACCGAAGTGACCGGCCGGATGGTGTTCATCGCCCTTGTCGCGTTCTTCGCCGTGGTCGCCGGCGTGAATGCCGTCATGATCCATCTGGCGATCTCAACCTTTGGCGGTGTCGAGACCGAGAGCTCCTACCGCGCAGGTCTTGCGTTTGCCAACGAAATGGCGACCGCGCAGGCGCAGAATGCGCTGCATTGGGATGTCACCGCCAAGGCCGTGATGACCGGCGATACGACCGTCGTCGAGGTGACGGCGCGCGACGCGGCGGGCCGGGCCGTGCTCAATCTCGACGCCAGCGCCGCGCTCGCGCATCCCACCGACCGCCGTGCCGACGTGGCTGTTGCGCTCGCCGGATATGGCGCCGGCCAGTTCCGCGGCAGCGCGCCCGCGGCCGCGGGACAATGGGACCTGGTGATCGAGCTGTCGCGCGACGGCAACCGGCTGTTCCGTTCCAAGAACCGCGTGTCGCTACGCTGAGGTGACGCCATGGCCGAGACCCTCGATCTGTCCGTCTTCGTCAAGCGCACCGGCGAGCTGGCGCACATGGATCTCGCGGTCGAGGGCGTCGGCTGCGCCGGCTGCATCCGCAAGATTGAGACCGGGCTCAAGCAATTGCCCGGCGTGGTCGATGCGCGGCTGAACTTCACCAACCGGAGGCTCGCGGTCGACTGGCGTCCCGCCGAGCTCGAGGCGTCGGCCGTGGTCGATGCGCTCGAGCGCATCGGCTATCACGCCCACCCGTTCGAGCCGCAGCGCGCCGAGAGCGACGAGGCGGTCACGGCGCGGGCGCTGCTCAAGGCGCTCGCGGTCGCAGGCTTCGCGGCCATGAACATCATGCTGCTGTCGGTGTCGGTGTGGTCGGGCAACGTCTCCGACATGACGCAGGAGACCCGCGATTTCTTCCACTGGCTGTCGGCGCTGATCGCGCTGCCGGCCGCCACCTATGCGGGGCAGCCGTTCTTCCACAGCGCCTGGCGGGCGCTGCGCACCCGCGCGCTCAACATGGACGTGCCGATCTCGCTCGGCGTCCTGCTCGCGCTCGGCATGTCGCTCTACGAGACCGCGACCCACGCCCAGCACGCTTATTTCGATTCCGCCGTGATGCTGCTGTTCTTCCTGCTCTGCGGCCGCTATCTCGAGCATGCCATGCGGCAGCGCACCCGCGCGGTCGCCGGCAATCTGGCGGCGCTCAAGGCCGAGGTCGCGCATCGCTTCGACGCCGGTGGCGAAGTGGTGATGGTGCCGGCGGCGGCGCTCGCGCCGGGCGATCGCCTGCTGGTGCGTCCGGGCGAGCGGGTGCCGGCCGACGGCATGGTGATCTCAGGGGCGTCCGCCATCGACGAGAGCCTCGTCACCGGCGAGACCGTGCCGCGCAAGGTGACGGCGGGCGCCACGATCTACACCGGCAGCCTCAACCATTCCGGCGCGCTCACGATGCGTGTCACCGCCGCAGGCTCAGGCACGCTGCTCGACGAGGTCGAGCGGCTCCTGGAGAAGGCGGCCTCGGCGCGCTCGCGCTATTTGCGATTGTCCGACCGTGCCGCGCGGCTCTATGCGCCGCTGGTGCATGCCACCGCCGCGCTCACGCTTTTGGGCTGGCTCGTGGCCGGCGCCTCGATCCATGATTCGATCATCACCGCGATCGCGGTCCTGATCATCACCTGCCCATGTGCGTTGGCGCTGGCGATCCCGACCGTGCAGGTGGTGGCCTCGGGCGCGCTGTTCCGCTCGGGCGTGATCCTCAATACAGGTGACGCCGTTGAACGGCTGGCGGAGGCCGACACCGTCATCTTCGACAAGACCGGCACGCTGACGCTGCCGGAGCCGCGGGTCGAGAACGTCGAGGTGTTCGAGCCCGAGCTTTTGGAGCAGGCGGCGCGGCTCGCGTTGACGAGCCGGCATCCGCTCGCGCAGGCGCTGGCGCGCGAGGCACGCCTGCGCGCACCGATTGCGGGCGCGGTCGAGGAGCCCGGGCAGGGCGTGCGCGCGCTGATCGACGGCAGCGAGGCGCGGCTCGGCAGCGCCGCTTTCTGCGGCGCTTCGGATGCGCCCGATCTGCAGGCTGACGTGTCCTCGATCGTGTTCACGCATGCGGGTCGCCGGGCGGTGTTCGCGATCAAACAGCGCTTGCGGGCCGATGCCGCCACGGTGGTGCGCGCGCTCGCCGCCGCGGGGCTCGACGTGCGCATCCTGTCGGGCGATCGCGCGTCGGCGGTTGCGCCGGTCGCGGCTGCGCTCGGCGTGACCAACTGGCTGGGCGGCCTCAAGCCGGCCGACAAGATCGCCGCGATCGAAGCGCTCAAGCGCGACGGCCGCCGCGTGCTGATGGTCGGCGACGGCCTGAACGACGCTCCGGCTCTTGCCAGTGCGCACATATCGATGTCGCCGATCAGCGCCGCCCATATCGCGCAGACCCATGCGGACGCGGTCTTCCTCGGCGAGCGGCTGATGCCGGTGCTGCAAGCCGTTTCCACCGCGCGCCGCGCCCGCCGCCTGATGCAGCAGAACCTGTGGCTGGCGGTGATCTACAACGCCATCGCGGTTCCGATCGCGATCGCGGGCCTGGTGACGCCGTTGATCGCGGCTGCCGCCATGTCGGGCTCCTCGATCCTGGTCACGCTCAACGCGCTGCGCGTCCGCGGGCGCGCGCCGGCCACGCGGGAGCCCGCGCCATGAACGTGCTGGTGTACCTGGTGCCGATGGCGCTGCTCCTGGGCCTCACCGGGCTCGCGGCCTTCCTGTGGTCGCTGTCGAACGGGCAGTACGATGACGTGGAAGGCGCGGCGCTGCGCATCCTCGACAACGATGACATCGAGGCGCCGGAACGTCCAGCCAAGCGATAGCACTGCGTATGTTGCTGTCGTCCCCGCGAAGGCGGGGACGACGCCGAGTGTTTAGCGACAGCATCACCCGCCAACATTACGCCTCG
>DAIUEP010000163.1:7255-11380 GCA_036845065.1 Xanthobacteraceae bacterium
GCGGGGACGACGCCGAGTGTTTAGCGACAGCATCACCCGCCAACATTACGCCTCGGCACCTTGAGCTTCACCACGTAAAGCTCTGCATCCTGCGGGTCGGGCGTGATCTCGAAACCGAGCTCGCGGCACATCGCCAACATGGTGGTGTTGTCCTGCAGCACCTGGCCTTCGACCGTCTGCAGGCCCTCGGCGCCCGCATAGTCGATCATCGTCTGCATCAACGTCCAGCCGAGCCCGCGGCCCTTGAAGTCCGAGCGCACCAGCACGGCGTATTCGGCGGCATCGTAGTTGGCGTTGGCGTGCAGGCGCACGACCCCGAGCATCGCGCCTGACGCCGCGTCGATCGCGATGAAGGCCATGGCGCGCGCATAGTCGAGCTGCGTGAAGCGCGCCACGAAGGCGTGGCTGAACTCCTTGATCGGGGCAAAGAAGCGCAGCCGCAGGTCCTGCTCGGTCACTTCCGCGAAGAACGGCCCGTAGAGCGCCTCGTCCTCCGGCCGGATCGGGCGGATCAGGACGGCGGTGCCGTCCTTGAGCGTCACCGGCCGCTCCCATTCCTTCGGATAGGGCCGGATGGCGAAGCGTGGATGCCCTGCGGGGCCGGGACGCACGCGCTCGACCGGTGCGACCGCGACGCGCGCGTCGAGCGCCAGCACGCCCTGTTCGTCGGCCAGCAGCGGGTTGAGATCGACCTCGCGCACCTGCGGCAGATCGGCCGCCAGCTGCGCAAGCTTGACCAGCACCAGCGCGACCGCGGTCTCGTCGGCGGCCTGAACGTTGCGATAAGCCTTGAGCAGGTGCGAGACGCGCGTGCGGGCGATCAGCGCGCGCGCGAGCGTCAGGTCGAGCGGCGGCAGCGCGAGCGCCTTGTCGTTGACGATCTCGACCGCCGTGCCGCCTTGGCCGAACACGATCACCGGGCCGAAGGTCGGGTCGTCCGCGATGCCGGCGATGAGCTCGCGGGCGCCGGGCCGCGCGATCATCGGAAAGACCGTGACGCCCGCGATGCGGGCATCGGGCCGCAGCGCCTTCGCCCGCGTGAGGATGTCGCGCGCCGCCTCGCGAACGGCGCCCGCGTCGGTGAGATTGAGCCGCACGCCGCTGACCTCCGACTTGTGGATGATGTCGGGGGACTGGATCTTGAGCACGACGGATTGGCCGGCCTTGAGGAACGGAGCGGCCGCCGCGACCGCCGCATCGGCGTCCGGCGCCAGGATCGCGGGCGTGATCGGCAGCGCGTAGGCTGTGAACAGGCGAGCGATCTCGACCGGATCAAGCCAGTCGCGGCCCTCGCGGAGCGCGGCGTCGACGATCGCGCGTGCCGTCGCCACGTCGGGCGCGAAGTCCTGCGGCAGGCTCGGTGGCGTTGCCATCAGGGCGTCGATCGCCTGCCGGTAGCGCACGAGATGCATGAAGCCGCCGATCGCCTCCGACTCGGTCGCGTAGTTGGGAATGCTGGCGGCATCGAAGGCGGAGCATGCCGCCGGGTCGCCGCCGACCCACACCGCGAGCACGGGCTTGGCCGGCACCATCGCGCCGCGATGCTGCTGCGTGACCGCGACGACCGACCTCGCCGCCTCCGCGGACGACGCCAGCGCCGTCGGCACGTTCATGACCAGGATGGCGTCGTTCGCCTTGTCGTCGAAGAGCGCTTCGAGCGCCTTGGCATAGCGGGCCGGATCGGCATCGCCCGCGATGTCGACCGGATTGGCGCCCGACCAGATCGGCGGCAGCGCGGCGTCGAGCGCTGTCGTCGTCGCTGGCGAAAGGGCGGCCAGCGTCCCGCCCAGGTCCGCGAGCCGATCCACCGCCAGAACCCCGATGCCGCCGCCATTGGTGAGGATGGCGAGCCGCTCGCCGGTAAACGGCTTGAGCCGTCCGAGCGTCTCGGCGGCGGTGAAGAGCTCATCCAAGTCGAGCACGCGCAAGAGGCCCGCGCGGCGGAAGGCCGCGTCGTAGACGGCGTCGGAACCCGCGAGCGCGCCGGTGTGGGTGCGTGCCGCCTTGGCGCCTTGAGCATGGCGGCCGGCCTTGGCGACCAGCACCGGCTTCACGCGCGCGGCCGCGCGCGCCGCCGACATGAACTTGCGCGCGTCCCGGATCGATTCGACGTAAAGCAGGATCGCGCGCGTGCGCCGGTCGACGGCGAAATAGTCGAGCGTGTCGCCGAAGTCGACATCGATACTGTCGCCGAGCGACACGATCGCGGAAAAGCCGATGTGTCGCGTCGCCGCCCACTCGACGAGCCCCGCCGCGACCGCGCCCGACTGCGAAATGAGCGCGAGATCGCCGGGCTGCGGCGTGTGCGCGGCGAAGCTCGCGTTGAGCTTTGCGTGCGGCGCCATCACGCCAAGGCAATTGGGGCCGACGAGCCGCAGGCCGGTTTGCCGCGCGGCCTTCTCGCAGGTGTCGGCGAGCGAGCCTTCGCCATGGCCGAGCCCCGCCGTGATGATGATGGCGGACGGCGTGCCGCGCTGGCCGGCTTGCGCGACGATCGCCGGCACTTCGCTCGCTGGCGCCGCGATGACCGCGAGATCGGGCGCCTGCGGCAACGCGGTGAGCGAGGGCACGGTGCGGATGCCCTCGATCTCCGGGTAGCGCGGATTGACCACGGCGAGCGGCCCCTCGAAGCCTGCTGCCTTCAGGTTGGCGATGACGGCGCGGCCCGGCGACGTCGCGCGCAGGCTGCCGCCGATGACCGCGACCGAACGCGGCGCGAACAGCTTGTCGAGGCGATAGGTCGACATCGGTTAACCTTTTGGCGGGCCGGAAGGCTTCCTCGCCCATGGGGGCCGCAGTCCCATTGATCTCGCTCAAAGCAGGCTACCCCGCAACAAGCGATTCTTTGCGCCGATCTTGCGGATTGTGGGAGCGCTTCATGTCATTGGCACAACAGGCATCGGCCGGCCGCGCGCCAGGAGCGGCCCAACGCAGCTTCCTGGCGAGCCATTGGGGTCTGTTGGCGGCGGTCGCGGTCCTCATCGGGGTCCTGTTGCTGCCGACGCCTGAAGGCCTGCCGGTCGCCGGCCACCGCATGCTGGCGCTGCTCGGGTTTGCGGTAATCGTGTGGATGACGGAAGCGCTTGATTACGCGGTGTCCGCGGTTGTTATCGCGGCGCTGATGGCCTTTCTGCTCGGCACGGCGCCGAACCCCGCCAACCCGGCCGCCCTGATGGGCACCAGCGCCGGCCTTGGCGTGGCCTTCAGCGGCTTTGCCAACACCGCGCTCGCGCTCGTCGCCTCGGCCCTGTTCCTTGCCGCCGCTATGACGGCGACCGGGCTCGACAAGCGCATCGCGCTTGTCATTCTCTCGCGCGTCGGCACCGACGTGCGCCACGTCGTTGCGGGCTCGATCCTGGTCGGCATCGTGATCGCGTTCCTGGTGCCCTCGACCACAGCGCGCGTGTCCTGCCTGGTGCCGATCACGCTCGGCATCATCGCGGCCTTCGGGGTGAACCGGAAGGGCGCGTTCGCCGGCATGCTGATGATCACGACCACCCAGACCGCCAGCATCTGGAACGTCGGGATCAAGACCGCGGCGGCGCAGAACATGGTCGCCATTGGCTTCATCGAGAAGGCGTTCAACGCCACCATCACCTGGCTGGAATGGCTGATCGCTGCTGGTCCGTTCGCGATCCTGATGTCGCTCGCGCTCTACGTGGTGATGACCCGCATGATGCCCTCTGAGGTTGCGACCGTGCCGGGCGGGCGCGATGCGATCCGCAAGGCGCTCGCCGATCTCGGGACCATGAAGACGTCGGAGAAGAAGCTCCTGGCGCTCTCGCTCACGCTGCTCGGCTTCTGGGCTACCGAAGGCGTGCTGCACCGCTTCGACACCAGCACCACCACGATCGCGGCGGTCGCGCTGATGTTCCTGCCGGGCATCGGCATCATGACCTGGAAGGAGGCGCAGCCGAAAATCCCGTGGGGCACGGTGGTGCTGTTCGGTATCGGCATCAGCCTCGGCACTGCGCTCCTGCAGACCAAGGGCGCGGTCTGGCTCGCCGACATCGCGGTCGCCGAGTTCGGCCTCAAGCAGGCGAGCGCCCTCTTCATCCTCATGGTGATGAGCCTGTTCCTGATCCTGATCCATCTCGGCTTTGCGAGCGCGACCGCGCTCGCCTC
>DAIUEP010000164.1:0-3384 GCA_036845065.1 Xanthobacteraceae bacterium
TATGGGCGCCGATCTGGCCGAGCGCGGCGCGGGTCTCGTCGCGCAGGAGATCAATGACATGAGCGGGGCCGTCGGCGCCGAGCGCGCCGAGGCCCCAGAGGAAGGCCTTGCCGGCAAACGCCGCGTTGGCGCCGAGCGCCAGCGCGCGCACCACGTCGGTGCCGCTGCGCACGCCGCTGTCGAGAATGAGGGTCGCACGCGAGCCCACCTCGGCCGCGATCGCCGGCAGCACGTCGATTGACGCGGGCAGCGCCTCGATCTGGCGGCCGCCGTGGTTCGAGACCCAGATGCCGTCGATGCCGAGCGACACCGCGCGCGCGGCGTCGGCCGGATGCATGATGCCCTTGAGTACCAGCGGGCGCTTCCAGCGCTCGCGGAAACGGGCGATCTCGTCCCAGGTGAAGGCGCCGCCGATCTCGTCGCGCGCGAACGCGATCACCTCGTTGGTGCCGGCGTTCGCGCCGGCGTAGGACTTGAGATTGGCGAAGCGCGGATGGCCTTCGCGCACGAGCGCCGCGAGCCAGCCGGGCGCGCGCAGCATGTCGAGGATCATGCGCAGATCGGGGCTGAACTTGCCGCCGCCGAGCCCGACGACAACCTCGCGCGGGCGCGTGGTGCGCACTGGCACGTCAACCGTCATCACCAGGACATGGACGCCCGCCGCATCGGCGCGGCGCGTCAGGTCGAAACCGAGCGCGTGGTCGTTGCGCGCCATGCGGTAGAGCTGGAACCAGAGCACATCGGGCGCGAGCTTCGCAGCCTCCTCGATCGGCAAGCCGCCGACGGTGCCGAGCACATAAGGCACGCGCGCCTTCTGGGCGGCCGCCGCCATGAACCGGTCGGCGCCGGGCCACACCAGCGCAGGACCTCCCATCGGTGCGATCCCGAGCGGCGCCGTATAGCTGCGGCCGAACAGCTCGACCTCGCACGCCGGCAGCGACGGCATCACGCCATAGCGCGGCACCAGCTCGACCGCGTCGAGCGCCGCCCAGTTGCGCGCGATGCCTTTGTCGGAGCCGGCGCCGCCATCGCAATACTCGAAGGCGAAGCGCGGAATGTGGTGGCGCGCATGCTCGCGCAGGTAGGCGATCGTGGGGAAGCGGCGGCGCAGCGGGCTGCCGCCGCGATAGGCGGACTGCTCCGACGACGAGACGGTCAGCTTGCTGGTGCTGGTACGGTCATCCATGTGTGTCTCTCCTGCCCTCGCCCATTCAGATCAAAAATGGCTGAACGAGAGCTGCTTGAACATGAGCGGCTTGCCGCTGTGGTCGAGAAAGCGTGGCGGCGCGCTGCCTTTGGTCACGACGCCGATCTCGGCGAGCGGCACACCCACCTTGGCGGCGGCGGCTTGGAGGGCGGCGACCTTCTTCGGCGCAACGGTGCAGACGATCTCGTAGTCGTCGCCACCGGTGAGCGCGCGCTCGAGCAGCGCGGGCTCGGCCGCAACCGCGCGCCGCGCGGCGGACGAGAGCGGCACGCGCGCTGCCTCAATCTCGGCGCAGACGCCGGATGCGGCACAGAGCTTGGTGAAATCGCCGACCAGCCCATCCGAGACATCCATGGCGGCCGCCGCATGCCGCCGCAGCGCTTCGGCCACCGCGTTGCGCGGCTGCGGGACGAGATAGCGGTCGGCGAGATGCGCCGCCTCCCGCCGCGACAGGCTCCAGCGCCCGGCGGCGGCCGGGTCCTGCCGCAGGGCGAGGCCAAGCGCCGCGTCCCCGATCGTGCCGGTGACCATGACCCGGTCGCCCGGCTTGGCGCCACTGCGCGGCACCATGCTGCCATGCGGCAGCGTGCCGAAAGCCGTGATTGCGATGGTGATGGGCCCGGGCGTGCGGTCGGTGTCGCCGCCGAGCAGCGGGCAGCCATAGGCGGCCGCGTCCTTGCCGAGGCCGCGCGCGAAGGCCGCCAGCCAGTCCTTGCCGATCTCCTTCGGCAAGGCGAGCGCCAGCAGAAAGCCCTCGGGCTTGGCGCCCTTGGCGGCGAGGTCGGAGAGGTTCACCCGCAACGCCTTCTGGGCGACCTTGTCGGCCGGGTCCTCGGGGAAGAAATGCACGCCGCCCACGATGGCGTCGGTCTTGAGCACGAGGTCGCTGCCCGCCGGCACCGGCAGCGCCGCACAGTCGTCGATCAGCCCGTAGGCCGCCGGATGCTTGGCGAGCGGCCGGAAATAGCGGGCGATGATCTCGTCCTCGCCGCTCTGGCCTGCCGCGCGCTTCGTCATCCTGTCCTCGCCCATCTGGCCAAGGTCGCCATCGGCTCCTATCATCGACCCAATGACACGTTGGCGCCCGTGATGGAAGCGTTCGACCTCTACTCCCCCGCAATCGACGCCGATCCGTTCCCCTATTACGCGGTTCTGCGGGAGCAGTATCCCTGCTACTGGAGCGAGGGCGCCGGTCTCTTCATCCTGTCGCGCTACCACGACGTCGCGCAGGCGGCGCTGGACTGGCAGACCTATTCCTCATCGCAAGGCAACATGATCGACGAGCTGCCCGGGCGCGCCGGCGCCACGCTCGGCACCACCGACCCGCCCCGGCACGACCGGCTGCGCGCGCTGAGCCAAGCCGCCTTCGCCAAGCGCAACATCGAGCACCTCGCCGCCCCGACCGTCGCGATCGCCGACCGCTCGCTCGATCGGATCTGCGAGCAGAAGCACTTTGATTTTGTGGCCGACTTCTCGAGCCAGATCACGGTCGGCTTGCTGTTCCGCACCATGGGGTTGCCCGAGCGCGACCACGCCGAGATCAGGCGCAAGGTCATCCTGGCGGTCTCGACCGACAAGGCGGTCAAAGGCCGCAACGCCGAGCAGATCGCAGCCTTCCAGCAGCTTGGCGACTTCATCACCGCGGAAGTGGCGGCGCGGCGTGCGAGCCCGCGCGACGATCTCATCACCCACCTGGCCGAGGCGGAGATCGACGGCGACCGCCTGAGCGAGCGCGAGATCGTGCTCACGTCGGCGACCTTTGTCATGGCCGGCGTCGAGTCGCTCTCGAGCTTCATGAGCATGCTGGCGCTCAACCTGCACGACCATCCCGACGCCCGCCGCCGCATCGTCGCCGATCCCGGTTTGATCGCGCCGGCGATCGAGGAGTCACTGCGCTTCAACACCTCGGCGCAGCGCTTCAAGCGCACCGTCATGCGGCCGGTCGAGCTCCATGGTCAAAGCCTCAAGCCGGGCGACAAGGTCGTGCTGGCCTATGGCTCGGCCAACCGCGACTGGCGCAAGTTTCCCGATCCCGACCGCTACGACATCGAGCGCCGCACGCTCGGGCATCTGGGCTTCGGCGCGGGCAAGCACTTCTGCCTGGGCGCCCAGCTCGCGCGGCTGGTCACCGAGGTCGCGATGCGGCGCTTCCTCGAACGCGTGCCCGACTATCATCT
>DAIUEP010000164.1:3484-11305 GCA_036845065.1 Xanthobacteraceae bacterium
GCGCCGCTGGCGCGGCGGCCGCGATCTCGGCCACGCCCGTCCAGGCGCAGGAGCCGATCCGCTGGGACCGCGAGGCGGATGTCGTCATCATCGGCGCCGGCGCCAGCGGGCTGCCGGCCGCGATCGCGGCGCGCGAGAAGGGCGCGTCCGTGATCATCGTCGAGATGAACTTCGACATCGGCGGCCGGGCCATGATGAGCTTCGGCGGCCTCTATATCGGCGGCGGCAACCGGCTGCAGAAGGCCGCCGGCCGCAACGATACGCCCGATCTGGTGTTCGCGGATTGGTCGCGGCCGGAAAAGCCGATGGGCCGGTTCAGCGACCGTGCGCTGGTGCGTACCTACGCCGACAATAATCTCGACCTGTTCGATTGGCTTGAGAAACATGGCGTCAAATGGGAAGGCTATCGGGGTGTCCCCGACCGTCTTGACCGCGCCCGCACGCGGCTCAACGTCGTCCCGTGGCCCAATGAAGTGACCAGCCCGAGCCGCGGGTCGGGCTTTGTGCGGCCGCTGGCCGCGACCGCGCGGCAGATGGGCGTCGAGATTCTGCTGCAGCACCGGATGACCAAGATCCATCGCGAGCAGCCGCTGTCGGGCCGCGTCACCGGCATCACGGCGATCGAGGTCGACGACAATTTTCAGAACAAGGAAAAGACGATCAACATCCGGGCGCGCAAGGGCGTGATCGTCGCGTCGGGCGGCTGCGCCGACAACGTCCAGTTCCGCACCATGTTCGACGTCCGGCTGACCGAGGAATATCACGCCGAGAACAGCGGCTGGTCGAAGCGCAACGCCGACGGCGAGATCGCCGCCATGGAGATCGGTGCGTCGCTCGGCGCCACCGCCTGCCAGACCACCCAGGACGACAACATGCTCAACAAGGGCCGCATGGGCGCGTGGTCGAACGGCTCGGCGACCGTGATCTACCCGACCAGCCCGCACTTCTTCCGCGCCAAAGCGGTCGGGATCCCGGTGCGCGACTATCAGAACGTGATCCTGGTCAAGGAAAACGGGCTGCGCTTCCACACCGAGACGGCCGACCAGCGCGACTACGAGTACTTCGCCGCGGCGCTCGCCTGGACCGGCGATCCGAAGAAGATGAATGGCGGCGGCCCGATCTGGGCGATCTTCGACGCCGACGCAGTAACGCGCGAGCGCTGGACGGTGAAGCCGCCGCACGTCGATCCAGACGGCTATTTCTTCTCAGCCGACACGATCGAGGAACTCGCCAAGAAGATCGTCAACCAATACCAGTGGCGGCCGATGCCGCCCGCGGCGCTGCGCAAGACGGTCGATCGCTACAACAGCTTCGTCGACACGGCGGTCGACCAGGACTTCAATAAGCCGACGCCCATGCACAAGATCGCCAAGCCGCCGTTCTACGCCGCCTGGCACACGCCGGCGATCCACGACAGCTATACCGGCATCCGCATCAACACCAGCGCGCAAGTGATCGACCTGCGCGGCCGGCCGATCCCAGGCCTCTATGCGTGCGGCGATTCGGCGGGCGGCTTCGGACAGCACGGCATCTGCCGCGCGGCGACCTATGGCCGCATCGCCGGACATCACGTGGCGCAGCTGGGGTGATGGCGGTTAACCCGTCGCGCGGTCAAACTCGGCCGCGCGCAGCTTGCGCGCGATCCGGTCGAGCACGGCGTTGACCATGCCGACCTCGTCCTTGTCGACGAAGGCGTGCGCGACGTCGACGTATTCGGACACGACCACGCGCGCCGGCACGTCGCGGCGATGATCGAGCTCATAGGCGCCGGCGCGCAGCACCGCGCGCAGGATCGCCTCGATGCGCTTGAGCGGCCAGCCCTGCGACAGAATGTCGTCGATCAAGGGGTCGAGTGCGCGCTGCTCGCGCAACACCCCGCCGACCACGTCGCGAAAAAATGCCGCTTCCGCCGGCAGGTATTGCTCGCCCTCGACCTCGCGTCCGATCCAATGGCTCTCGAACTGCGCCAGGATGTCGTTGAGGCCGGTGCCCGCGATGTCCATTTGGTAGAGCGCCTGCACGGCCGCGAGCCGCGCGGCGCCGCGGCGGTTGGCCTTGCGCGCCTCCTCCGTCGCGGGTTCACGGGCCATGACGCTCAGCCCGCCGCCAGGCGGCGCTTGAGGCGCACGAGCGCAAGCGCCGCGCGTGCGGCATCGCCGCCCTTGTCCGCCTCGTCGA
The DNA here is from genome assembly GCA_036845065.1 of Xanthobacteraceae bacterium. Taxonomy (GTDB): domain Bacteria; phylum Pseudomonadota; class Alphaproteobacteria; order Rhizobiales; family Xanthobacteraceae; genus VAZQ01. Next base: position 5,663 of record DAIUEP010000164.1, read on the forward strand.
CCTTGGCACGTATCCAGGCTTGCGCGTCATTGTCGACGGTGATGATGCCGTTGCCGATCGGCACGCCGCGGGTGCGCGAGATCTCCATCAGGCCGCGGGAGGATTCGAACGACACGATCTCGAAATGGATGGTGTCGCCGCGGATTACGCAGCCGAGCGCGACCGCGCCCTCATAGGGCTTGCCGGCGCGCTCGGCGGCGTCGAGCGCGATCGTAATCGCGGGCGGGATCTCGAGCGATCCGGGCACGCTGAGGCGCTCATAGACGGCACCAGCTCCATCAAGCGCCCGCATGGCGCCTTTCAACAGCTCGTCGGCGATGTCGTCGTAGAAGCGCGCCTCCACGATCAGGATACGCGCGCCCTTGAGGTCGCCCGGGTCGGCGGTGGGGCTTCGTCGCGGCTCGGCCATGGCAGTCCTAACTTCTGTTGGCAGGGTCAGTACCAAGCTAAGCCCATCGGAAGCAAGGGATGCCTCCTATGCCTGTTACGACTTGTATGCCTTTTACGACTTGCCGGCCGCCGCCGCGATCAGGCGCTTGACGAAACCGTCGACCGCCCCCCCATCGATCCAGCGCACCACGGCGACCACGTCGTTATCGCGGTCGACGTAGACCGCGTTGGTGCCGTTGCCCACGTGCATGAAAGCGCTCGCGGGCGCGCTCGGCAACAGCTTGCGATCCGTGTTGAGGTACCAGTTCATAAAGCCATAAGTCGGCTGGACCGGCGTCGGCGTCAGCGCCCGCTCGATCCACTGCGTGGACAGGAGCTGGCGGTCCTTCCATTTCCCGCGCTGCAGCCCGAGATAGCCGAACCGCGCCATATCGTAGGCGTTGATGATCATGCCGCCGCCCCAGTGCCCGCCGCCGGTCATCGATTGCACCGGGACGCCGTCGATGATCACCCAGGAATTCTCATAACCATACCAGCGCCAGGTGGTGGAGGCGCCGATCGGGTCCATGATGCCCTCCTTGACCACCTGCGGCAGCGGCCGCCGGAACACATTGAGGGCGGCGAGCGCCAGCGCGTTTACCCGCACGTCGTTGTATTTGTAGACGGTGCCGGGCTTGTTGCGCGGCCGCGTTTGCCAGGTCTTGTAATCCTGCTCAGGCCGATCGGCCCAATCGGGCTTGCCCCAGAGCGTGCCCTCCCAGTCGCTGATCTGGCGCAGAAGATGGTCCCAGGTGATGGTCCGGTTGTGCGGCGTGCCGAACAGGTCGATCAGATCGCCCGCGCCCACACGATCGGCCTTGTTGCCAACCGGCGACGGATTGTAGAGCTGCACCGGCGGCATATAGTCGTGCGCGAGGTCGTCGACGCTGCGGATCAGGCCGCGGTCCACCGCCAGCCCGACCGTGCTCGACAGGAAGCTCTTGGTCACGCTGTGAGTCATATCGACACGGTTGGGCTCGCCCCATTCGGCGACGATATAGCCGCGACGGATGATCACCCCGGTCGGATCGCCGCGATCCTTGATCGGCCCGATCGCCTCGCCGAACGGCTCGCGGCCGAAGGTTCGATAATGATTGAGCTTGAGATCGCGCGGCGCGTTGACCTCGCTTGCGATCGCAAAATCGATCGCCTCCTTCAGGAGCTGCGGGTTCATCCCCACGTCGGCCGGCTGCTTACGGTCCCACGCCGCGCCAGGAAAGTGGGGCTCGGGGCGGCTCGCCTGGGCGAGGGCAAATGTCGATTGAAGCGCGACAACGAACGCAACCAGCGCCACGCGATATGCACGCATGACCGATTCCCCCCTTGAGTTGTTGTGGAGCGTCAACTCCCGCGCCCAAGCGTAGTCATCCGAGGAGACCGCGGCAAGCCGAGCTGATACCCAGCCGGTCAAGTCGCTCCTTCGAGCAGCCGCGCCGCGTAGCGCGCCATCAGGTCGACCTCGAGATTGACCTCATCGCCGACCGCAAGCTCTCCGAGCGTCGTGACCTTCAGCGTGTGCGGGATGATCAGCACCGAGAAGGTGTCACCCTCGACCTCGTTGACGGTCAGCGACACGCCGTCGAGCGCGACCGAGCCCTTGGGCGCGATGAAGCGGGCGAGAGCGGGCGGCGCGCGCAGCACCAGCCGCGCCATCTCGGGGTGATCGTCGCGCTCAATGAGCGCGGCAAGCCCGTCCACGTGCCCGGCCACGATATGGCCGCCCAGCTCGTCGCCGACCTTGAGGGCGCGCTCGAGGTTGATTCTGGTGCCATGGCGCCAGCGCCCGACCGTGGTGATCCGCAGCGTTTCGGCCGCGGCATCGACCGCAAACCAGGTACGGCCATCCTCCTCGCCGATCCCGACCACCGTCATGCACACGCCCGAGCAGGCGATCGAGGCGCCCTCGACGATCGACGCACGCCCGTAGCTGCACGCGATCTTGAGCCGATGCAGCCCTTCACCGCGCGGTCGCACAGCCAGTAATTCGCCGACGTCGGTGACAATGCCGGTGAACATGAGTGTCACAGCTCCGGCATGAGGTTGCGCTCGCGCAGGAAGTCGATCACCAGCCGGTCGAACCCGGCCGGATCCTCGATGCAGCAGGCGTGCCCGGTGGCGGGCAACACCTGGTGAACCGCGCCCGGAATGAGGCTCGCGGTGCGCTGCCCAGCCGGCAGCGAATGGTCGTACTCGCCGTTGATGACCAGCGTCGGCACCGCCATGCTCGGCAGCCGCTCGGTGGTGTCGGTGTGGTTGCCCGCCATGAACACCTGCGCGATCGCCTCGCCCGAGAGCCGCGGCTCGCGCTCGACCCATAGGTTGAGGAGATGCCGGCCGAGCGCACTGTCCGCAAAGGCCGGCGCCACCAGCTCGCGCAGATGCTTGATGTGATAGTCGGCGAGGTTCTGCCGGTAGCCGTCGACGCGGCTCTGGTAGCGGCTGCTGCTGCCGGAATTGCCGCCGACCAGGATGATGGCGTCGAACAGCTCGGGGTGCTCCAGGCCGAGCAGGATCGCGATGCCCGAGCCGACGCTGCAGCCGGCGAGCACCGCGCGCGTGATATTGAGATCCTTCATCACACCGACCACGTCGTCGGCCATGTCGATCAGCGAATAGGGCCGGGTCACCTTGGCGGAGCGCCCATAGCCGCGGATGTCGATGCCGACGACCTTGAACCAGGTCGAGAAATGGGCCGCCTGGTAGAGCCATAGATCATGATCGAACGGATTGGCGTGGACGAGCACCATGGCGGGGCCGTCGCCCGCGACCTCGTACCAGATGTCCACGCCGTTCGATTGACTGTACGGCATCAGACGCTCGCCTTGACGACCGCGGTCGGGTGCTCGTGCCAGACCGCCTCCACGGTCTGGAAGCCCGCGACCTTCAGCATGTGCTGATGCAGCGGCACGCCGCCGACGCGATCGAAATGGTCATAGTTGACGAAGCAGCCACTGCTCTTGAGCAGCGAGCGCACGCCGTCGTAGCAGGCGGCGATCGCGCCCATCGCCTGCAGATTGTGGATCGCGATTCCGGACACCGCGAGATCGAAAGGCCCGCCCGCGGTCGTCGTCCAGGCCGGGTCGGCGAGGTCGCTCAGCACGGTGCGCAGCCGCGCGGAATGACGAGCCAGGCGCTCGCGCGCGCTCTCGAGCATGTGCGGCGAAAAATCCTGGATCGTGACGGTCGCGTGAGGAAAAGCCTCCAGCACCGCCTCCGCGATCACGCCACCACCGCCACCAACGTCGAGACCGTCAATCGTGGCGTCGCGCGCGAACGGCACGGCCGCGATCAGGTGCGCGATGATCGGCGCTCGCTCGCCGCGGCGCTCGGCATCGCGGGCGATCCAGGAGCGCACGTAGTCGGCGGACTCCCAATGGTGATGGTGGTCGTCGCCATGATGGTGGTGATGATGATTGTGGTCGTGCCCATGATGATGGTGGTCGTGCCTGTGGCTGTGGTCGTCGTGCGCCATGTCATGCTCCGCTGCCGGCGATTCACCACTTCGGGGCGCCGCAGGTCAATCCTCACCGGCGCTCATAGCGCTCGATCGTGTCCGCACCCGCTGTCTCGGAGCCGACCAGCGACAGGTGGCGGGTCAGCGCCTCAAGCGGCAGGCCTTCCAAGGCGTCGATGCCGTCGGCCCCGATCGAGGTCGGCGCGCGCAGCAGCACGGCTTCATCCACCAGATCGGCATCAAGCAACGCGGCGGCAAGGATCGGCCCAGCCTCGACCATGAGCCGCGTGATGCCGCGCTCGGCAAGCCGCCGCAGGACGGCCAGCAGGTCGAGCCGGCCGGCGGCCGACGTCATCCGCAAGACTTCTGCGCCCTGCCGCTGCAGCGCCTGCTCGCGCTCGGCTGGGGCGGCCTCCCCGGCCAAGACCCATAGCGGCACCTCGCGCGCCGTTGCCACCAGCCGGCTGTCGGGAGGCAGCCGCAAGCCATCGTCGAGCACGAGGCGCACCGGCGAGCGCTCGGCCATGCCTGGCAGCCGGCAGGTCAGCAGCGGATTGTCGGCGAGCGCCGTGCCGATGCCGGTCAGGACCGCGTCGCAGGTCGCCCGAAGGGCATGAACGCGCGCGCGTGCGGCTTCACCCGTGATCGCGGCCGGGCGTCGGCCAGCAAGGCCGGCCTTGCCGTCGGCCGAGACCGCGAGCTTCAGGATCACGTGCGGACGCCGATCGCGCACGCGGCGCATGTGGCCGGCATGGGCACGGGCCGCCTCCTCGGCGCCGACCCCGACCTCGACCACGATGCCGGCGTCCGCCAACCGCCAATGGCCGGCGCCGGAGACCTCGGGGTTGGGGTCGACCATGGTGGAGACCACCCGGGCGATGCCAGCGGCCACGATGGCGTCAGCGCAGGGCGGCGTCTTGCCGTGATGCGAGCACGGCTCGAGCGTGACATACATGGTGGCGCCGCGCGCCGCTTCGCCGGCGCGCCGCAGCGCCTCGGTCTCGGCATGCGGGCGGCCACCCGGCTGGGTCCAGCCGCGCCCGACGATGACGTCGTTGCGCACGATCACGGCGCCGACCGCGGGATTGGGCCAGGTGCGGCCAAGCCCGCGGCGTCCGAGCGCGAGCGCAAGCGCCATGAAGCGGGCATCGTCCGAGGGGGTCATTGCAACCATGTTGCACCAAGTATACGCAGGCGCGGCGAGAGTTGCCGCGCTTGTGGATCGTGTGAGTGTGGATAATGCCCGACCGTCCCAATGTCCTGTTCTTCATCACCGACCAGCTGCGCGCCGACCACCTCGGCTGCTACGGCAACCGCATCATCCGCACGCCCACGATCGACAGCCTGGCGGCACGCGGCACCGCCTTCGACCGCTTCTATGTGGCGAGCCCGGTCTGCCAGCCCAACCGCGCCACGCTGATGACCGGCCGCATGCCGTCGCTGCACGGGGTGCGCTACAACGGCATCTCGCTGTCGCTTAACGCCAACACCTTCGTCGACCTGTTCCGCGCCGCCGGCTGGCGCACCGCGCTCATCGGCAAGAGCCACCTCCAGAACATGACCGGCATGCCGACAGTGGTGGAAAAGCCCAAGCTGCCTGACGGCTATTCTCCGCCGCCCCCGGGCTGCGACGAGGCCGAGAAGGACGACCTTCTCGATGACGCCTACGAGCAGGAGAACGGCCGCGCCTGGGACAAGAACCCGATGCGCTCGCTGCGCCTGCCCTATTACGGCTTCGACCACGTCGAGCTGTGCTCGGG
>DAIUEP010000165.1:0-11273 GCA_036845065.1 Xanthobacteraceae bacterium
GTATAGATTCCGGAGTCCTTTGCGGACTGACCTTTGATCCTGCCGAAGTAGAGCGCAATGACTTTCGGCCGCAGTTGGCCCATCGCGACGTCCGCTGCGGTGCATTAATTCGACAGCAATCGAGGGGCAAGCGAGCCTGCAGATTGGCGGTATTGGCGGGTTTGATCCTCGGCAATTGCGTGCTCGGCCTCGCATAGAGACCACGAGCCTTCACAAGAAGCTCTGCGGATCGACATCGACCTCAAGCTTGAGCTTGCCCTTCGGCTTCGGCGCCGCCGCCAGCCACTCCCGCAGATAGGCCGAAAGGTCGAACGCGCGCGGCGCCTTGACCAGGAGCCGGAACCGATAGCGGCCGCGCACCAGCGCGAGCGGCGCTTCCGCGGGCCCAAGCACACGGACCTGCTCGTCGCGCGGCGCCGCCGACGCGAGCCTGCGCGCGAAGCCCTCGGTGTCGTGCTTGTCTGCGCCCGAAATGACGAGGCTCGCGAGCCGTCCGAACGGCGGATAGAGCGTCTTCTCGCGCAGATCGATCTCGCTCGCGTAGAACGCATCGCGGTCGGCCGCGATCAGCGCCCGCATCACCGGATGCTCCGGCTGATGGGTCTGCAGATAGCCCATGCCGCGGCCCTCCTCGCGGCCGGCGCGGCCGACCACCTGGTGCAGAAGCTGGAACGTGCGCTCGGCGGCGCGCGGATCGCCGTTGCTCAGGCCCAGATCGGCGTCGACGATGCCGACCAGATTGAGCTTTGGAAAATGATGGCCCTTGGCGACGAGCTGAGTGCCGATCACGATGTCGACCCGGCCCTGCTCGATCTCGGCCAGTTCCTCGCGCATGCGCTCGATCGAGGCGATGAGATCGGACGAGAGCACCAGCACCCGCGCGCCTGGAAACAGCGCCGCCACCTCCTCTTCCAGCCGCTCGACACCCGGCCCGCAGGCAACGAGGCTCGCGGTCGCCTCGCACTTGGGGCATATCTGCGGCGGCGGCATCGAGAAGCCGCAATGGTGGCAGACCAGCCGGCGCTTGAAGCGGTGATCGACCAGCCAGGCGTCGCAGTTCTGGCAGGCGAAGCGGTGCCCGCAGTTGCGGCACAGCGTCAGCGGCGCATAGCCGCGGCGATTGAGGAACAGCAGCGCCTGCTCGCCGCGATCGAGCGCGGTCTTGACCGTCTCGGCGAGCCGCGGCGCGATGAATCGGCCGCGCGGCGGGCCTTCGCGCCGCAGATCGATGGCTTCGATCTGCGGCAGATGCGCGCCGCCAAAGCGCTCCGGCAGATGCAGGCGCCGATAGCGTCCGCGCCGCGCGTTCACCTCTGTTTCAACCGACGGCGTGGCGGAGGCGAGCACGACCGGGATTTTGGCGATGCTGGCGCGCACCACCGCCATGTCGCGGGCGTGGTAGTGCACGCCGTCCTCCTGCTTGTAGGCGGGGTCGTGCTCCTCATCGACCACGATCAGGCCAAGCTCCTTGTAGGGAAGGAACAGCGCCGAGCGCGCGCCGACCGTCACGCTCGCCTCGCCGGCCGCGACCGCCGCCCAGGTGCGAGCCCGCAGCCGCGGTGAGAGCTGCGAATGCCATTCGGCCGGGCGCACGCCGAAGCGCTCGGCAAAGCGATCGAGGAACTGCCCGGTGAGCGCGATCTCGGGGACCAGCACCAGCGCCTGCCGGCCGCGCCGCACGCATTCTGCGATCGCCTCGAAATAGACCTGCGTCTTGCCTGAGCCAGTGACACCGTCGAGCAGCGTGCATGAGAAACCGCTTTCGGCGACGATCACGCGCAGGCTGTCAGCGGCGGTTTGCTGCCCGGGCGCGAGCGCGGCCGATGCGTAGTCGGGATCGGGCGCGCGGGCGACCGGCTCCGGCGGCAGCACCAGCGTCTCCAGCGTGCCCTCATCGACGAGACCTTCGATCACGCCGACCGTGACGCCCGCTTCCTCCGCCGCCTCGCCTTTGCCGCGGATGAGTCCATCGGCCAGGAGCGCCAGCACGCGTTCACGCGCGGGGGTTCGACGTTTCGGCGCTGGCCCTGCAAGCCGCACCCCGACGCGTTCGCGCGCCGGGCCGAGGTGCTCGCCCATGCGCAGGCCCATTCGCAGCACCATGCCGCGCGGGCTCAACGTATAGGTCGAGACCCAGTCGACGAACCGGCGCAGCTCGTCCTTGAGCGGCGGGACATCGAGCTTGCTGTCGATATACTTCAGGCGGTTGTCGAGCCTGGGATTGGGTGTCGGGTTGTCGGCCCATACCACCGCGGTCGCCGTCCGCGCGCCGAGCGGCACGCACACGACGTCGCCGGGCGCGAGCGCCATGTCGTCCGGCACCCGATACGAATAGGCCTGGTCGAGCGCGACCGGCACCAGAACATCGACGACGCGCTTTGTCATAGCGTGCAGACTGCGACGGTGATTCGCCCCCGCCTTAAGAAAGGGTAAGGGAGCGGGTGTGATTATGCACCCGCTGTCAAGACCAGCAGGCACCCGCCGCGCCACGAACTTGACGGGCTTCGTCTCCGGGAGAATACGCGAAGGTAGAGCGGATTGCGCTGGATATGAATCAGGGCGGCAGACACGGGGAGTTTATCCGCCTCATCCTGAGGAGGGCGCCGGCGCACGTGCTTTCAGCACGCACAAACATAGCGTGGCGCCCGTCTCGAAGGATGGGGGCGGCCCCATGGTTCGAGACGCCGCGCACGAGGCTACAGAATCTGGCGAGCCTAAAGCTCGCGGCTCCTCACCATGAGGCCGGGAGAGACCGCGGGTGCATCAATTGACCGGAATCTGTTCTGGTCAGTTCAACGTTGCAAGGCAATGACAAAGGAAGCGGACGATCTCCAACTCCCCTTCGCTGCGCCTGAGGTGGCAGCTCAGGTGGTACATTGGCTTGCCTATCTGGGCGCCGAGCGCCGGATGTCGCCCAAGACGGTCGAAGCCTACGCGCGGGACGTGCACCAGTTTCTCGCCTTCCTGGCCGAGTACCGCGGCGGCCGCATCACGCTCGCCACGCTGGTCAAGCTTGCGCCTCAGGATGTGCGCGCCTTCATGGCGGCCCGCCGCGCCGACGGCATCAGCGGGCGCTCGCTCATGCGCGGGCTCGCAGGCGCGCGCTCATTCGCACGCTACCTTGAGCGCAACGGCAAGGGCCGGGTGGCGGCGCTTGGCGCGGTGCGGGCGCCGAAGGTCGCCAAGACGCTGCCGAAGCCGCTGGCGATCGCGGCCGCCAAGCAGATTGCCGACGCCGACCTGCGCGCCGGCGAGGAGCGCGAGACCTGGGTCCTGATGCGAGACGCGGCGGTGCTGGCGCTCCTCTACGGCTCAGGCCTGCGCATCTCCGAGGCGCTCGGGCTCTCGCGCGGCGACGTCCCGGAGCCCGGCAAGGGCGACGTCATTACGGTCACCGGCAAGGGCAACAAGCGGCGCATGGTGCCGGTGCTGCGGCGGGTGCTCGAGCTGGTCGCCGACTACATCAAGGCCTGTCCCTACGACCTGCCCGTCAACGGCCCATTGTTCGTCGGCGCCAAAGGCCGCCCGCTCTCGCCGCGCATCATCCAGTTTGCCATGGCAAGCCTGCGCGGCGCGCTCGGCCTGCCGGACACCGCCACCCCGCATGCGCTGCGCCATTCTTTCGCCACCCATCTCCTGGCTCGCGGCGGCGACCTGCGCGCGATCCAGGAGCTGCTTGGCCACGCGTCGCTCTCGACCACGCAGATCTACACCGCCGTCGACGCCGAGCGCCTGCTCGAGGTCTACCGCAGCACCCACCCCCGCGCGTGACGAGATTGTGACGGCGAATTGTGGCGGCCGGGTGTGGGGCCATCCAACCCTCTTGCGCTCAAGGCCCAGATCAAGACATCGTCACGGCCGACGACGAGGGAGAATGGTCATGAGCCACGGCGTTCACGCGGTCCAGCACGAGGTCGAGCATCAAATCGAGCACGAGGAGCATGGGCACGGGGGTGGGCACGGGGCGAAGCCGGCCGACAACCAGAACAAGAAGATCGCGCTGCTGATCGCGGTGATCGCGCTGTTCCTGGCGTTCTCGGAAACGCTCGGCAAAAGCGCGCAGACGGCGGCCCTCAGTTACAACGTCGAGGCATCCAATCTTTGGGCCTTCTACCAGGCGAAGACGATCCGCCAGACGACGCTTCAGGCCTCGACGGAACTGCTCAAGCTCGAGGTCACGAAGATCGATGGCGGATCGTCCAACGATGCGATCAGGAAAGCACTGACCGAACGCATTGATACCTGGGCCAAGCAGTCGGCCCGCTACGAATCTGAACCTATGGATCGACCGGCGGCCAAGGAGATCAACCTGAACCCGCCCTATGGCGAGGGACGGCGCGAGCTGGCAGCGCTCGCACTGGCGGCCCAGGCCAAGCGCGACACCGCGATGGAGCGCTATCATCACTACGAGGTCGCTTCCGCGGTCTACCAGATCGGCATCGTGCTCGCGTCCTCGGCGGTGATCACCGGCATGCTGGCGCTTGCCTATGTGGCCGCGGGTCTTGGCGTTGTGGGGCTGATCTTCACGGCGATCGGTTTTTTCGCGCCCCACGCCGTGCACTTGTTCTGATCCCCGTCGCTGTCAGCCGCCGCGCGCGGCCTGCAGGCGGCGGCGTATGCGGGTCAAAAGCTCGAACGTGCGGCCCGCGCGATTGGGCGCGAACAACCGCAACACGCGCCTGACTCGTTCCTTGACCGGAGCGACCAGGTCATGCGCCCAGGCGAGCCAGACGATCATGTGGTCGTAGAGCCAGCGGAACCAGGGGAGCTGCAACAGCTTCGGCCGGGTCAGATCGAAGATGAAGGCGGTGACACCGAGGCTCACCACCTTGGCGAGCGAGAGCACGACCACGGCGCCCAGCCAGAAGCCATGGGCCAGCATCCAGAAGCCGAGGACCTTCAGCGGCAACAGCAAAAGCACTGGAACCAGGAACACCAGGAAGGTCGGATAGGGCGGCAGGTGCTCGATCGCGGCCGCAACCCTGGCCTTGAATGCGGCCCACGGGATGCGCGCAACCACCCAGCTGACAATCGGGGCCAGATGGTTCCACAGCCACGCCTCGAACAGGAAGACGAGCGCGAGCAGGATGAGGAATGGGCGGAGCAGCCGGCGCATCATTGTTCCGTCGCTACAAAAAGAGCAGTCGGGGCCACGCCAGCGTTCTCGGCCAGCGGCGCGGCGCCATCCTACTCTTTCGCGCCGGCAGCGTCACGGCTTCGAAACCGCTGGAACAGCGGGCTTTTCGTCAGCGCGTAAAGAGCCGCCGCGAGGATTGCGATCCCGACGCCAAGGAGCTTCATCGCCTTGAGCATCGGATAGATCAGCGCCCACTTGTGATGGTCAACGATCCACCATCCTCCGAAGCCAATCAGGCCCGCGAGCACGACAAGGCCGACCGAGAGGAGGGCGATCGCCCACGGCTTCATCCGGCGATCCTGCGAGCGGTCAAACGGATTGAGCATTTGCCCGAGACGCTCGACGCGTCCGTCCCAGCGTTCGACGAATGCGGCCCAGCCCGACTGCGGTTGTTGATGTGCAAGCATGACCTCGCCCTCCTGTCCGACGGCGGCGGCGGGTATTAGTCGCGCACACGCATGATCGCGTTCACGCCGCCATGGATGCCAGCTTGGACGGGAGGCCGATCGCCGTCTGTGACGGCGGTCACATATGGATCGATCGTTTACCCACCGCGAGGGCGGCTTCCTTGACCGCCTCGCTCAAGGTCGGATGGGCGTGGCAGGTACGCGCGATGTCCTCGGCGGCCGCGCCGAACTCCATCGCCACCGCCGCCTCCGCGATCATGTTGCCGGCATCAGGACCCACGATATGGACGCCAAGCACGCGGTCGGTCTTGGCGTCGGCCAGGATCTTCACAAAGCCCTCGGTCTGCAGGTTGACCTTGGCGCGGCCGTTGGCGGTGAAAGGAAATTTCCCGACATTGTAGGTAACGCCGGCAGCCTTCAGCTCCTCCTCGGACTTTCCGACCGAAGCGATCTCCGGATAGGTGTAGACCACGTTCGGGATCACGTCGTAGTTCACGTGCCCGGCCTGCCCGGCGATGATTTCCGCGACCGCAACGCCTTCGTCCTCGGCCTTGTGGGCAAGCATCGGGCCCGCGATCACGTCACCGATGGCATAGATGCCGGGCACGCTCGTCGCAAAATGCCGGTCGACGACGACCCGGCCGCGGTTGTCTTTCTTGACGCCTGCCTCATCAAGGCCGAGCCCGGTGCTGTAAGGAACTCGGCCGACTGCGACCAGCACTACGTCCGCTTCGACTGTTTCGGCGGCGCCGCCGGCCGCGGGCTCGACCTTCGCCTTGAGCCTGCTGCCGGACGCATCGACCGCCGCGACCTTGGACGACAGCTTGAACGCGATGCCCTGCTTCTCGAGGATACGCTGGAACTGCCGGCACACGTCGTTGTCCATGCCCGGCAGGATGCGATCGAGGAACTCGACCACAATCACCTGAGCACCCAGCCGCCGCCACACCGAGCCGAGCTCCAGCCCGATCACGCCGGCGCCGATGACCAAGAGCTTGGCCGGGACCTTGTCGAGCACCAGCGCGCCGGTCGACGACACCACGCGCTTCTCGTCAATGGTGATGCCAGCGAGCCGCGCCACGTCCGAGCCGGTGGCAATCACGATTGATTTGGTGTCGAGCATCTGGGCCTTGCCACCGGCGCCCTTGACCTCGACCTTGCCGGGCGCCGCGATGCGGCCGATGCCCTCAAACGTATCGACTTTGTTCTTCTTGAGCAGGAAGGCGACGCCCTTGACGTTGCCGTCGACCCCCTCGTCCTTGAATTTCATCATGGCGGCGAGATCGAGTTTCGGACCCCCTACCTGGATACCCATCTTGGCGAAGACGTGGCCTGCCTGCTCGTAGAGCTCCGAGGCGTGCAACAGCGCCTTGGAGGGGATGCAGCCGACGTTGAGGCAGGTCCCGCCGAAGGTCTTGTCCTTCTCGACCACGGCGGTCCTGAGCCCGAGCTGGGCCGCTCGGATCGCGCAGACATAGCCGCCGGGGCCGGAGCCGATAACGATGAGATCGTAGGTTGCCATTTTGCTCGTCCTGGCCTTTTCCAGCGGAGACGCCCAAGCCCTTCAACGCCTCGCTTGAGGCAAGCCCTATGCCGAGTTTAAATCATAGATATTTCAGGCGATTTTTTTGCCGCGAGCGCAGGCTCGGTCGGGAGTTATCAACAGTGGGATACCGCCGGCACGTTTGCGCACCCCTGTTGCCCAAAAACTACAGCCGGCCTCATGATACCCGACTAGTATCATAATAGTTAATGGGCCCTGGCCGCAGTATCGACTGATTGGCGAGGGGGGCAGCGTGCCGAGTGGCGTCATGTCGAGTGAAGTTGTTGACGGTCAACCGTCCAGGTGGACGCGTGCGTTTGCGGGCATTGTTGCGGTAGCCCTGTGCGCCGTTGCACTGGCCGGCTGCGCAACCATTCCCACCACGCAAGCCCGCACCAAATACATCAAATACACCAAGCCGGCCACCAGAGCGTTGATCTCGCGAGCGCAGATCCCGCTGCCTGACCGTGCGCTGCTGCAACGCCAGCCCGAGCCCGACTGCGGGTTCCGCGGCAACCTCAGCAGTCCCATGACGGCGGAGGAAACCCGCCAGAAGCTCGACTACGAGCAGCAGTGCTACCGGCAATCCGAATCCAACGTGCGCGGACGCCTGCATGGCCTGCAGGATGCCGTCGAGGACACGATCAGGGCTGTGGAAGGGCGGTGAGGGCGGGCGCTTGCCTGCCCAGCAAACGTCTCTAGCCAGCTTGAAAACGGAGTTTTTCCTGTCTCTCGGCAGCGTCTCTGAGGCCATCAGCCGGCAGCTCGATTGGATGGTCGGAGAAACCAGTCCAGAATATGGAGCTCCCAAACTCCTCGACCTGCACTTGCTCAAAGTCTTCCCAACCGGACATGTCTCTCCAAAGCGCTTTCTTCATTTGCGGCCGGAGGTCCAAGACGGCTTCGTAGCCATCATCAAACACGAGCTTGATGACACCCAGGATGACAGCCTCCGCCTCCACGATAAGCGGATGCGCGGCACGACCGACCTTGGTTCTCCTGGCCATTGCGTCGTTCACAAATCCAATACCATGCGTGCCGGGTCCTCCAGGCATTCCTTGACCCGCACCAGGAACGTCACCGCCTCCCGGCCATCCACGATGCGGTGATCGTAGGAGAGCGCGAGATACATCATCGGACGGATCTCGATCTTGCCGCCGATCACCACCGCCCGCTCCTGGATCTTGTGCATGCCAAGAATGCCGGATTGCGGCGCGTTGAGGATCGGCGTCGACATCAGCGAGCCGTAGATGCCGCCGTTGGTGATGGTGAAAGTACCGCCTTGCATCTCATCGATCTTGAGCGAGCCATCGCGGGCGCGGCGGCCGAAATCGGCGATCGCCTTCTCGATCTCGGCAAGCGACATGGCATCGGCATCGCGCACCACCGGAACTACAAGGCCCTTCTCGGTGCCGACCGCGATGCCGATGTGGTAGTAGTTCTTGTAGACAATGTCGGCGCCGTCGATCTCCGCATTGACGGCCGGGATGTCCTTAAGCGCCTGCACGCAGGCGCGCACGAAGAAGCCCATGAAGCCAAGCTTGGTGCCGTGCTTCTTTTCGAACACGTCGCGATACTGGCTGCGCAGCTCCATCACATGGCTCATGTCGACCTCGTTGAAGGTCGTGAGCATGGCGGCGGTGTTCTGCGCGTCCTTGAGCCGGCGCGCGATCGTCGCACGCAGGCGCGTCATCTTCACGCGCTCCTCGCGGGCCGCGTCATCGGCGCTCGACGGTGCCCGCACGTGTACGGCAGCCGCCGGCTGCGGCACCGGCGTGGGTGCGGCGGCCGCGCGCTCGATCGCGGCCAGCATATCGCCCTTGGTGACCCGGCCATCGCGGCCGGAGCCGGCCACGGCGGCAGCCTCGACGCCGCTCTCGGCCGCGAGCTTGCGCACCGATGGGGCGACCGGCATCTCGGCTTTGGCGGGCGCCTCCACTTTGACAGTTGCCTCCGCTTTGACTGGCTTTGGCTCCGCAGCCGCGGGCTGCTTGGCCGCCTTCGCGGCCGCCGCGCCCTCCGCGATCTGGCCAAGTAGCGCTCCAACCGCGACGGTCTCGCCATTGTTGACGACGATATCCGAGAGCACGCCGCTCGCCGGCGCCGGCACCTCGATCGTCACCTTGTCGGTCTCGAGCTCCACCAGCGGCTCATCGACCGCGACCCGATCGCCGGGCTTCTTGAACCATTTGCCGATCGTCGCTTCGGTCACCGACTCGCCAAGCGTGGGGACACGGATATCAGTCATGATCGTTCTTCCCTAAAGCTCCGCTGTCACGGGGCGCGCGATGTCACGCTAGTGCACCGTTTCCGAAGTTCGTAATACATCTCAGCAGGCTCTGACACGAACTTCGGAAACAGAGGGGCACTAGCAACTTTATGATTCTGGTGCCGCCTTCGATTTGAAGTTCCTAACAGAGTTTGCTGCAGGTGGTGTAGGAACTTCAAATCGGCGGCACCAGCGCGTCGTCGAGAAACGCCTTGAGCTGCGCGAGATGCTTCGACATCTGGCCGACCGCGGTCGCGGCCGCTGCCGGCCGCCCGGCATAGCTGAGCGTCCTGGTCTTGGCGCCGATCTGCTCGAGCACCCATTCGAGATAGGGCTCCAGGAACTGGAACGCACCCATGTTGCGCGGCTCTTCCTGGCACCACGTGAACTGCGCCTGCTTGAAGCGGCCGAGCTCATGCACCAGCGCCCGCAGCGGCACCGGATAGAGCTGCTCGACGCGCAAGAGATAGATATCGTTGATGCCGCGTTTCTCGCGCTCCTCGTAGAGGTCGTAGTAGACCTTGCCGGAGCACAGCACGACACGCCTGATCTTGTCGTCCGGCACGAGCTTGATCTTCTCGTCGAACTGAAGCTGCGCGTCGTCCCACAACAGCCGGTGGAAGAACGTCTCCGGCCCAAGCTCCTCGAGCCGCGAGACCGCGCGCCGATGGCGCAGCAGCGATTTCGGCGTCATCAGGATCAAGGGCTTGCGGATGTCGCGCTTGAGCTGCCGCCGCAGGATATGGAAGTAGTTCGCCGGCGTGGTGCAGTTGGCAATCTGCATGTTGTCCTCGGCGCACATCTGCAGGAAGCGCTCGAGCCGCGCCGAGGAATGTTCGGGCCCCTGCCCCTCGTAGCCATGCGGGAGGAGGCACACGAGGCCCGACATGCGCAGCCACTTGCGCTCGCCGGAGGAGATGAACTGGTCGAACAGGACCTGGGCGCCGTTGGCGAAGTCGCCGAACTGGGCCTCCCACAGCGTCAGCGCGTTCGGCTCCGACAGCGAATAGCCGTATTCGAACCCGAGCACCGCCTCCTCGGACAACATCGAGTTGATCACCTCGAAGCGCGCCTGCCCGTCACGTACGAAATTGAAGCTGATGTGACGGTTCTCGTTCTCCTGATCGATCAGCACCGAGTGCCGCTGGGAGAACGTGCCGCGCTCGGAGTCCTGCCCGGACAGCCTGACCGGATGGCCCTCGAGCAGCAGCGAGCAGAAGGCGAGCGCCTCGGCGGTCGCCCAGTCGATGCCCTCGCCAGTCTCGACCGCCTTGCGGCGGTTGTCGAGGAAGCGCTGGATGGTGCGATGGACGTGGAAGTCCTTGGGCACGGCCGTGATCTTGGCGCCGATGTCCTTGAGGGTGGCCAGCGCGACACCGGTATTGCCGCGCCGCGCGTCATCGTGGTCGCGCGATGCTTTGATGTCGGCCCAACGCCCGTCGAGCCAGTCCGCATTGTTGGCCTTGTAGCTCTGGCTTGCTTCAAGCTCGATATCCAGCTTCGCGCGCCAGTCAGCACGCATCGTCTCGACCTCACCTTCGGAGACCACGCCTTCGCCGACGAGCTTCTTGGCGTAGATATCGAGCGTGCCCGGATGCGATCGGATCGCCTTGTACATCAACGGCTGGGTGAACGAGGGCTCGTCGCCCTCGTTGTGGCCGAAGCGGCGATAGCAGAACATGTCGATGACGACAGGCTTCTGGAATTTCTGCCGGAACTCGGTCGCCACCTTGGCGGCGTACACCACCGCCTCCGGGTCGTCACCGTTGACGTGGAAGATCGGCGCTTCGATCATCTTGGCGACGTCTGAAGGGTAGGGTGATGAGCGCGAATAGCGAGGATAGGTGGTGAACCCGATCTGATTATTGACGATGAAGTGCACCGAGCCGCCGGTGCGGTGGCCGCGCAACCCCGACA
>DAIUEP010000166.1:0-11241 GCA_036845065.1 Xanthobacteraceae bacterium
CGGATCGCGATAGACCTCCTTGCCGCCCACGTAAGTCGCCAGCGCCTTCATGGTCGGGATGTTGCGCTCGGCGACCGAAAGAATGTCATCGGAGAGCACCACGAAGTCGGCAAGCTTGCCGGCTTCGATCGAGCCTTTGATATCGGCCTCGCCGGTGAGCTTCGCGTAGTTGATGGTGATCATGCGCAGGAGATCGACGCGCGAGGTCACGCGCTCGTTCTCGCCATAGACTCCGTCCGTGATCGTGTCGCGGGTGAGGAAGTGATAGAACTGCCAGAATGGATTGACCGGCACCACCGGCGAGTCGGTGCCGCCCACCACCAGAAAGCCCTGCTCCAGATAGGTCTTCACCGGCGTGATCTGGCTCGCCCGCTCGGCACCGAGATATTTCTTTAGCGACGGCGCCGCGAGATAGAGATGATTCTGCACCGACAGCGCGACATCGAGCTTCTTCAGTCGCGCGATCTGATCAGGGCGTGACACGAACAGGTGCTCGATCGCCCAGCGCCGTCCCGCGATCGAGCGCTCGGCGTTCGCCGCCTCGTAGCCGCTGAGCACGACGTCAAGCGCCGCGTCGCCGACCGCATGCGTGGTGACGCGCCAGCCGTCCTGGTTGAGCATCTTGGCGATCGCGGTGAAGTCCGCCGCCGGGACGGTGTTGATCCCGTAGTAGGTGCCGCCGCGGCCCATGGCCCCGACGAACGGCTGCGTCATGAAGCCGCCCTCGAAACCGCCGTCGACGCCGAGCTTGACGCCGCCGATGCGCACCCATTCGTCGCCTTCGTCCTGCTTGAGCGGCGAGCGCGCCAGGATCTCGCGCAGCGGCGCGATGTCGCGCACGCGGGTGCCAGCACGCGCCGCGGGCAGGTAGATGTTGAAGCGCAGCGTGAGCAGGCTGCGCTTGCGCGCCTCGAGGACGAGATCGAGCGTCTGGAAGAACTCGCCGAGGCGGAAGTTGCCCGGCACGCGCACACTGGTGATGCCGTAGGCGTTGAGCGTGCGCTGGGTGGCGAGCACGTTGTCGATCGTGGGCGCGCGCGCCGACGGCAACGAGACGAGGCTTCTGGCGTTGTCGACGAGCTCCCCGTTGAGCTCACCGTCGGCCTCCCGGCCGATCTCGCCGCCCGCCGGCGACTGCGTCTGCTTGGTGATGCCCCATTTCGCGAGCGCCGCCGAGTTCAGCACATATTCGTGGCCGCCGCGCACCAGCACCACGGGATTGACCGGCGCGTACTGATCGAGCTCCCGCGCGGTCGGCAGGCGCTTCTCCTTGAGCTGCGCCTCGTGCCAGTCGCTGTTGCTCACGATCACCGCGCCCGGCTGCGCGTCCTTGGCGGCGCGCCCGACCACCGCGAACAGCTCGTCAAGCGAACGCGCGTCGGCGAGGTCGATGCCGGGGCCGCCGCTCACGCCATGCAGATGCCCGTCGGAGAGGCCGGGCGCCACGAAGCGTCC
This sequence comes from Xanthobacteraceae bacterium, assembly GCA_036845065.1. Lineage (GTDB taxonomy): Bacteria > Pseudomonadota > Alphaproteobacteria > Rhizobiales > Xanthobacteraceae > VAZQ01. Next base: position 1,456 of record DAIUEP010000166.1, read on the forward strand.
GCCGAGATCGACGACCTTGGTGGCGGGGCCGGCGTGGCCGCGCATCGCAGCCGACGATCCAGCCGCGATGAAGCGCCCGTCCTTGATGGCGAAGCCTTCGACCACGGAAGAGCGCCCGTCGGCGGTGAACACCTTGCCGTTGAGGACCACCAGGTCGGCGGTCTGCGCGGAGGCCGCGGATACAAGTGTGATTGCAACCGCGGCGCTGGTCAGAAATGCAAAGGGCCCGCGGACCCGAGAGAACCGAGACATGCGAGGTTACTCCGTCGAACGCAACATCACCCGAGCGCAAGCATAAGGGCGCCCCGCCGCGGAGCCAATCCCGCGAAGCATGATGAGGGCCAACCCAGGCCCTCATCAGTCCCTTGCCGATCGATGCTGGTATGTATGCAACGACGTGACCAGCGCGAAGCCTGATCAGTTCGTCTTCGGCCGCAGTTGTGTCTTGATGGCATATTCCCCGATCAGGCGCCCGATCTGGGTGCCGTGCTCGACCGCAGTCCGGTAGTGGATGCCGCCCCACACGCGGGCGTTCTCGACCTCCTTCTCGATTTGCGAGAAGCTCTCCCAACGGAGCAGCACGCCAAGCGGCGGATAAACATAGCTCGTCGCCAACTTGTCGCCTTCGAAGACGTGCTGCAGGACAGCAACCGCGGCGCCGGCACCAAGGCAGTGTGCCGATGGATATTCGGGGTGCGGTGGCGTCACCAGCAGCGGATCCCAGGCGGGATCGGCGGCAATTGCCGCGTTCTTGGCCAGGCCGGCGTTACGGATCGCGGTGACCGGACGCCAGAAGTTGGTGGCATACTTGGCATCAAATCCGGCGATCAGCGAATCGGCCATCGCCATGTTGAGCAGCGCAAACAGCCGGGCGTTGTCGACAAGGCTCAGTCCCTTGGCCGCCGCCGCAGCGCGCGCCACCGCGTTCAGCGGCGGAACCTCCGAGCCGGCCCAGTGGATGGCGATCGCGGTCTGCTCGGGCGTGCGCTCGCTGCTCGCCCTCGATCCGAGCCGTTTGACCTCCTTGAAGTCGCGCGCAAATTCCGCGCTGCCGGGAGCCGGCGGGCCGCCGAACGCGAACTGTTTCGCGCCCGTTATCATGAACGGCTTCATGTTGCGCCAATGCGGCAGGATCGGATTGGCGTTCATCGGCGGGGTCGCCTGATAGACACCTGCACCCGTTCCGAATGAGTAGGGCAAGCTGGCAGCCGAGCCGTCATCCTTGCGCAGTGCGATGATCCTTGCGGCAACCTCTTGACCCAGCTTCTGTCCCCCAGTGCGCGCGGCGCCCTCAGGAATGCGCGTCAACGACGCCGCCAGCGCGGCATCGGTGATCGCCTTTTGCTGCGGATAGAGCTGCTCCAGCACGCCGTGCGCGGCCGCGGCGGCGGCCGCCTCGGCCGAAACCCCGGACGTTGCGCCGACATCGATTGCGTAGGCCGCATACTTGCGCTCGACGGTGTTGACCGCATCGAAGATGGCCGCGTGAACAATCGACAATACGCGGGTCTGCACCGGAACCGGCACCCCTGCGATCTCGGTCGCGCGGATCGCGGTCTGGTTCCAGTCGGTGACAACATCGGCACGGGCGGCGTGCTCCGTCGGCAACAGCAACAATGCTCCCAGCGCTGCCGCTCGATAGACTATAGTCCGAGTCATTGCTCTTCTCCTTGGTGCGAGCCCCTTGCGGGTGTTCTGGCCGCTCGTACAATTGAGCAAAGGCCGGCTGCGTGTCGTGAACCCGCGATGAAATTGTGATGAAATTGGCTAAGCCGTTGATCTAGTGCCCCGTTTCCGAAGTTCGTGATACACCTCGGCACACTCTGATACGAACTTCGGAAACAAAGGGGCACTAGCAACTCTATGATTCTAGTGCCGCTTTTCGATTTGAAGTTCCTAACGGAGTTTGCTGCAGGTGGTGTAGGAACTTCAAATCGGCGGCACTAGATATCAAAAAGAGGATGGAGCGAGCGTGTCCGACACGACGCCCTATCGTTTCGGTCGGTTCAGAATCGATCCGCTCGCGGCAAGCCTGCGGCGCGATGAAACACCCGTGCCGCTGCGGCCGAAGTCCTTCGACGTGCTGCTCTACCTCGTGCGCAATCGCGGACGGCTCGTTTCCAAGGATGAGCTGTTCGAGGCGATCTGGGCCGACGTCATTGTCACCGACAATTCGCTGGTGCAGTGCATCAAGGAAGTGCGTCAGGCGCTCGGCGACACGGACCAGACGATGGTCGAGACCGTCGCCAAACGGGGCTACGTGTTCACCCCTGCGGTCATTGAAGACAACACACCCGCTCCCGGGGCCCCGGTCGAGCCGGCGTTCGCGTCGAGCCCCCCGGCATCAGTCAAAGCACGGTTCGGCGGCTGGCCAAGCCTGTTCGCCGCCAGCTTCGCGGCGGTGCTCCTGGTTGCCGGCGGTATCCGGTGGTGGTCGGCAAATCCCGACGCGACGCCGCAGCAACTGAGCGACGCTCCGAATGTCGAGGCCCGCGCGGAGAGCCGTCTCTCCATCGCGGTGCTGCCGTTCGGCATGCTGGGAGAGGCCGCCGACGACTATTTTTCCACCGGCATCAGTGAGGACATCGCGTCTGCGCTCGGTCGTTTCTCTGATCTTGCGGTTGCTTCTCCGAAGGTCGTCTCACGTTTCAAGAGCGTCGGCGCCAGCGCCGAAGACATCCAGCGCCAGCTGAAGGTTCGGTATATGGTCGAAGGCAGCGTGCTGCGGTCGGCCGAGCGCATCCGAATCGCGGTCCGGTTGACCGATCTGCCGCGCGGCATCCTGCTCTGGTCGGAATCCTATGATGCGTCGCTGCCCGGCATCTTCGCGATTCAGGACGACATCATCGTGCGGATCGCCGGCGCCCTTTCGGTGCGGCTCTCAAAGCTGGAACAGACCCGTGCCTCCAATACTCCGGCAAGCAGCATGGAGGCATACGACTTCGTTCTGCGCGGGCGCGAGCTTCTGACGCGCCTGAATCGAACGGCCTATTCGGAAGCCCGCACGATGTTCGAGCGCGCGACCGCGTTGGACGCACGAAACGCTGCGGCCTATGTCGGTTTGGGCCGGATCGACTTGAGCGCGGTTGCGCTCGGCTGGACCGCGGACGCCGAGACCGCCCTCAGCCGCGCCGAACAGCTGGCACAAAAGGCTCTCTCGCTCGACGAGACCAATCCTGCCGCCCATGTGCTGCTGGGACGAACCTATGTCAGGATGGGTGAATACGAGCGCGCCATCGGCGTGCTGAAACGTGCGATTGCGCTGAACCCGAGCGAGCCGGACAGTCATGCCGGACTGGGCGATGCGCTGTTGTGGAGCGGCGATGTCACGGAGGCAATCAAGGCGCTTGAGATCGGGACTTCGATCGATCCGCGTTTGTCGGCAGAGGATCTATTCAGCCTCGGCGCGGCCTATTTCCTGTCCGGGCGGACCGCGGATGCCACGCGAATTCTGGAGCGCATTACGAACCGCAGGGAGGGAAATCCGTTCATCTACGCGATGCTGGCGGCGACCTACGCTGAGAGCGAGCGCGCAGCCGACGCGCAATCAGCCGCGACCGAGGTCCGCAAGCTCAATCCGTTCTTCGATGTCGATCGGTTCGGTTCCTTGTTCAACAATGCGGCGCACCGCGAGCGGCTGGCCAACGCGCTCAAGAAGGCGGGCTTCTGAGGCTTTTCTCATTCCTACTTGTTTCTGAGCGAGCCCCAATTCTCGTTCGCCTTGGCGGCCACGTCGTCGATGATGGCCCGGAACATCGGGATGCGCTCCTTGAACTCGAACACAAAGAGCTTGCCGTTGGCGACGATCCAGGCCTCCGGGTCCGGCTCGGTCTTGTAACCTTTTGAGACGCCGCCGGCGCAGTAACCGTCATACTGGGGCGCGAACCGCTCCGGATCGGACGCAAACTTGTCACGGTGCTGCGCGGAGCGGAACAGGTACACCACGTCGTCGAAGGCGTACCAGAACTCGCGCGACCCCTTGGCGGGCTGGCCATCCTCGAAATAGGCGACCGGATCATAGCCTCGCAGAGCGACGCGCCGTCCTTCCGGCAACTGCTGTGCGCGAGCATCAACGACACGAAGCGACGCCAAACTGGCGAGGCTCAAGACCAGAACTCTACGAGTGATCATGATGAGTGTCTCGCCTTTTCGCGGCTGGTTTCAAACAATACGCTCGGTAGCGAACGGCGCATAGACCCATGACCGGAGACGGTGGCACTACTTAGCCCGTTTGGCCGTCCCCGCCCTTGCGCTGCAGCAGCGCCTCCGGATAGCCGGCGAACCGCCGGACCGGGCGCAGCGCCACATGGCTGACAATGCGGGCGACGCCGAGCCTGGGGTCGTCGATCAGGCGCGCGGTCAGGGCCTCGTAGGCGGCGAGGTCGGCGCAGACAAAGTGGGCGAGATAGTCGACGTCGCCGCTCACTTCCCAGCACTCGACGATGTCCTCAATGGTGGCGAGCCGTTTCTCGAGCTCGCTTTGGCGCGCCTGCTTCTCCAGCACGATCTCGGCAAAGATGTTGACCGGCTTGGAGAGCTTGGCGGCATCGATCAGCGCCCGGTAGCCGATGATGATGCCCGCGGCTTCGAGCCGTCGCACGCGCTCGAGACAGGCCCGGGCGGACAGACCCGCTGTCGCCGACAGGGTCTGGATCGACTGACGCCCATCACGCTGCAGCGCCGCCAGGATCTTGACGTCGATCCGGTCGAGCGCGGGTGATCGCTTCGCGGTCATCGAAACCCTCAGCCGAGCGAATCGTCGTTGACCGCGACAGTATAATTGAGGCCGAGCCGGCCGCCGTCGGCATAGACGGTCTGGCCTGTCACATAAGCGGCATCCTCCGACGCCAGAAACACAGCAATCGCCGCAATTTCATCCGGCTCGCCGATGCGGCCGAGCGGCGTGCGCGCCAGCAATTTGCGCCTCGCCTCCCGGTCGGTCGCGACCGACTTGAGGATGTCGGTCATGATCGAGCCCGGCCCGATGGCGTTGACCCTGATGCCGTGCGGCGCGAGCGACAGCGCCATCACCTTGGTTAGCTGCGCGATGCCGCCCTTCGACACGCAGTAAGGCACCTGATTGGGGATCGCGAGCACAGCGTTGACCGAGCTCATGTTGATGATCGCGCCCGGCGGCCGGCCGGCCTTCACCGCGTCGACCATGCGCCGCGCCGCCACCTGTCCGACCAGAAACGCGCCCTTGAGGTTGACCCGCAGCACGCGGTCGAAGTCGGCTTCCTTGAGGTCGAGGAAATCGGCCGCATGCACGATGCCGGCATTGTTGACCAGGATGTCGAGCGCGCCGAACGCGTCGCAGGCGTCCGCGATCAGGCTCTGCGCCTGCTGCGCGTCGCCCACATCAGTGGCCTTGAACCGGCAGGCCTCGCCAAGCGAACGGGCAGCCGCGCCGCCCGCCGCCGCATCGACATCCGCGATGACGACCTTGGCGCCCTCCGCCGCAAGGCGTTTCGCGATGGCGAGCCCGATGCCGCGCGCTCCGCCGGTGACGACCGCGACCTTGCCGTCAAGCTTCATGGCACGCTCCGCGTTCGAACGATGCCGCGCCCGCGGCGCACATTAATGTGCCCTCTCGCCTTGCGGGAGAGGGCTACTCGGAGTGTCAGCACACCGGATTGGGTGAGGGGACAGGCTGCAACCCCTCACCCAACCGCGCTTGTGGAACGTTCAGCGCTGCCCTCTCCCACAAGGGGAGTGGGCACAGCGACAACTGCCGCCGTTTTAGGCGCGATCGCCGCCTCAACGCTGCGGCGCGCCGCTCACGACCTTCCAACGCTGGATGCGCTTGCCCTCATACACCTCGGTGGTGAAGACGTTGCCGCGGGAATCGAGCGCGATGTTGTGCACGCCGAAGAACTGGCCGGCGTTGCGACCGTAGCGGCCGTAAGTGCCGACCACCTCACCGTCGGAGCGGCGGACGACTCGCATCTGGTTGTTGCCGCCATCGACCATGATCAGGAAGCTCTGCTCCTTATCGGGCCACAAGCCGACATCCCACACCGAGCCGCTCAGCGTCTCCGGCAGATAGATCCACTCGCGCACGAAGGTGCCGTCCTTGCGGAACACCTGCAGGCGGTCGTTGGTGCGGTCGCACACATAAACCAGCCCGTCGTTGGCGATCTTCACGCAATGCACCGGGTTGTTGAAGGTCTGCGAGATCGGCGCCTTGGGATCATAGGGATGGCCGCCCGGATCGCTGGAGGTCGGATTGACCTCGTCGGCCGGCCGCTTGCCATAGGCGCCCCAGTGCCGCTTGTAGGCCAAGGTCGTGGCGTCGAACACGATGATGCGATGGTTGCCATAGCCGTCCGCAACATAGAGCTCGTTGGCCGCAGCATCGATCCAGAAATCGGCCGGCTGTCCGAGCTGGGTAAAGTCGTTGTCGCCCTTGCGCGGACCGGCCTTGCCGACCTGCTTCACGAACTTGCCGTCGCGGGTGAACTTGAGGAGGAAGCCGTCGTCCTTGTGGTTGCCGCCGAACCAGACATGCTCCTTGTCGATGCGGATACCGTGCTCCTGCTTCGGCCATTCGTAGCCGGCGCCCTCGCCGCCCCAGGCCTGCACCACATTGCCCTCGGGATCGAACTCGATCACCGGCGGCGCCGGGACGCAGCACATGGCGCGCGGCGGCTTCTGCGCGGCGGCGGCTTCGAGGCGCGACAGACTGCGCGGCCGCTGCATGATCCAGACATGGTCGCGCTCGTCGACCGCGACGCCGGCGACCTGACCGAGCGCCCAGTTATTTGGCAAAGGCTTTGGCCAGAACGGGTCGACCTCGAACTTCGGCACATCGGCCGCCATCGCGATGGTGGACCAGGTGGCCAGCAGCACGCCTGCGCCGAGAGCCCAGATAGTTTTCTTCATGTCATTCCTCCGTGACGAACCAATCCAACGCGGCTCACATGCTGGCAAGCGCGCGCTGGTAATAGGTGAAATCGAGATACTTGTCGGGCGCCGGCGGCGTGCCGCCCCAGGTGCCGAGCATCTCGGCGCGCAGCTTCAGCGAGTTCTTGAAGCCGTCGAGGTCGAACTTGCCGTCGGCCGCAAAACCGTTCTGGGAGAATGCGAACGATTCCGCCGCGACTTCGTTTGGCAGCTTCAGCCGTTCAGCCAGGATCGCCACCATCGCGGCCTTGTTGGCCGGATTGAGCGCGAAGCGGATGCCCTCGATGTTCGCCTGGATGTAGCGGGTCAGCACATCGGCGTTCGCCTGACCCCACGACCGCAACACCCAGCCGCCATCCGACTGATACGGCCCGACCACACTGACGGCCGAGCCGAAATCCTTCAAGCCCGCGCGCAGCGCCTGCAACGAGAACGGCGGGTTGAGCATCGAGGCCGCGTAGGTCTTGTCCTTGGTCATCGCCTGATAACGCAACAGGCTGCCGCCGACGGGCGTCACGTCGTATTCGCTGCGCTTGATACCCTTCAGGTCGAGCATCTTGTAAAGGAGCAGCGCGAACGCGGTGTCGACCGCGTCCACCGCCATGACCTTGCCGCGGAAATCCTCGTAGCGCTGGATCTCGGGCTGCACGATGAGATTGTTGAAGCCGTTGTTCCCGCCCATGAAGATGAAGAGATCGACCTTTGCGGTCTCGACCTGGGCGACCGCGTTGTCGACGCCGGCATGCGCGATCTGGTAGCGCCCGGCCGCAAGGCCATCGCGCAGCTCGGTGGAGTTCGGCGTGTAGACGAGCTCAACCGCGAGCCCGCGCTTGGTGTAGAAGCCCTGCGCAAGGGCGGCGAACTGCGCCAGGTTGGACATTCCGGGAAAGACGATGACCTTGAGCGACGTCTGCGCCGAAGCGCCCCTCGTGGTCGCGGCCAGCGCGGTCGCTGCCGCGCCAATCATGGCCTGACGTCTGGTGCTGCGGATCATAAGGGCCCTCCCGATGGCTCGTTGCGGAGGGCAGTGTAACACCCAGGTGCCGCGGGTCCATCGGGCGAATTAGCCCACCGTACCGGTCCCGAAAGCGGCCTCCATCTCGCGGCGCGTCCGCACCGCCAGATCATGGGGATCAAGCGCCACATCGGCAAAGGTGAGGAGGCCGCCCGCGGCGACATCGCGCGTGAGGCGCACGTTGTGGGCGAGCCCGAGCGGCAGCAGCGCGTCCTTAAGTGAGCGCTCGGCCGGGCACTGCCGGCCCCACACGCAGAAGCCGCCCTCGCCGTCGAGCACCTCGCCGGCGCGCAGCGCCCGCTTGGCGACCGCGACCACGTCGGAGCGCCATGCGCTGGGCGTGCCGGTCGGCTCCTGCCGTAACGCCGCCGACGCGACCGAGACGCCAAGCTCGAGCCCAATCATGTGGATCGGACGGTAGAGCGCGGCGTAACGTCCGCTGCGATCCGGCAGCATGTGATACTCGCGAAAGCACGCGCGCGTGTAGTCGCTGTCGGCGTCGATCACCACGTAGGTGCCGAGCGCAAGATGATATGGCACGTCGCGGCCGGCGCGATCGACGGAGGACACCACCTCAGTGACGCCGGCTTGCTCGAGCGTGCCGCCCTCGGCTCGCGGCTTGCACACGTCGGCCAGATCGAACCGGCTCGCGGGCGGAAAGCCAAGGCCCTCGCGCTGCGGCGAGAGCCCGGTGGCGTTGCACACCGCCGTCATTTCGATCGCGGACTTGCTGCCGTCGATGAAGCTGTTGAACATCTTAGGGTTTATCGACGCGCGATCCGTGATGTGCAGATATTGGTCGAGGATGTCCCACACGGTCTCGGGCGTGGAGGCGTGATAGTGCGGCTCGTAGCGCGTGCCCTTGCCGGCCGCCACCACGTTGAACCCGCAGGCGCGCGCCCAATCGACATGCTCGCAGATGAGCGCCGGCTGATCGCCCCAGGCGAGGCTGTAGACCACGCCAGCGGCTATCGCTTTCGCGGCAATCAGCGGCCCGACCAGCGCGTCGGCCTCGACCGTCACCATGACGACGTGCTTGCGATGCGCGATGGCGCCGAGCGCATGGCGGATGCCGGCGGCCGGCACGCCGGTCGCCTCCACGATCACCTCGATATCGGGGAACGCCATGAGCGCTTCGGCGTCGGCAGTGATGTGCGTGCGGCGCTCCCGCAACGCATCGCCCAGCGACGGCGCCGCGTACGCCGTCTCGTCCCAGCCGGCCGAGCGAAGCTGCGCGCGGGCGCGGCCGACATCGAGATCGGCGACCGCCACCACGTGCAGTCCGCGCGTGGCGCGCGCCTGCGAAAGGAACATGGTGCCGAACTTGCCGGCCCCGATCACGCCCACCGTCACCGGACGGCCCTCTGCCTCACGCGCGAGCAGCATGGTGTGGAGATTCACGGTACGGCCTCGGATCAGCACGCGGACGCGTGCCATCCGCACGGCCCCGCGCATAATCGTATGCTTTACAGGATCGAGGCGCCGCCCGTCACTGGCAAGCCGCCTGCAGCACGAACGTCTCGATCGTGCAGGTCCCTTCCGGTGCCGGTTGGCCCGAGAGCCAGACCCAGGTCGGGCATTTTTGCGCGGTGTTTATGTCCAGTCCTTTGCCGGGGCCAAAACCCTTGGAGCGGCAAAGCGCATTGGCCGCCTCGGCGCAATCGGGCGCGCCGTTCGGAGCCACCGCGCAGCGCACCCGGCCATGCGCCATTTTTGCGCCCGGCCAGCCAAGCACGACGCCGGTCGCCTGCCCGGCCTTTTCGGCGGCGTCCTTGGCGGCGCCTTCGACGGCCTGCTTGGCGGCATCCCTGCCGCTCTTGATCTGGCTATCGATCTTGGTCCTGGAATCCTCGAGCCAGCGCTCGATC
>DAIUEP010000167.1:0-11226 GCA_036845065.1 Xanthobacteraceae bacterium
ATGTCGCGGATGGGCTCGGCCATCTCGCTGTGCTCGATCTCGAAACCAAGACGCTCACGCCCATCGATCTGCCGTTTACCGAGTTCGGCTCGGTGCGAGCGCTGGGCGAGCGCGTGCTGTTCCGTGCCGCCGCGCCCAATCACCCGCTCAGCATTGTGGTGCTCGATCTTGCGTCGGGCAGCCATCGAATCCTGCAGAAATCGACCCGCATCCTCGATCAGCCGGAGTTAGGCATCGGCGACTATCTGACTACCGTGAAATCGGTGGAGTTTCCCACCACGGGAGGGAAGACGGCGTTTGGCCTGCTTTATCCGCCGCACAATCCCGACTATGCCGGGCCGGCCGACGAAAAGCCGCCGCTCCTGGTCAAGTGTCATGGCGGCCCGACCGGCGCGGCGTCGAGCAGCCTGAGCCTGTCGACGCAGTTCTGGACCAGCCGCGGCATCGCCGTGCTCGACGTCAACTATGGCGGCAGCACCGGGTTCGGGCGTGAGTACCGCGAGCGCCTCTACGGCAATTGGGGGATCGTCGACGTCGACGATTGCGTAAACGGCGCCAGGTTTCTGGCGGAGCAGGGCTTGATCGACGCGCAGCGTGCCGTGATCACGGGCGGCAGCGCGGGCGGCTACACCACGCTCGCCGCGCTGGTGTTCCGTGATGCCTTTGCCGGCGGCGCCAGCTACTATGGCGTGAGCGACGCGATCGCGCTCGCCCGCGACACCCACAAGTTCGAATCGCGTTATCTCGATTGGCTGATCGGGCCTTATCCCGAGATGGCGGAACGCTATCGCGAGCGCTCGCCGCTCTATCACGCGGAGCGGCTGTCGAAGCCGGTGATCTTCTTCCAGGGCGAGGAGGATGCCATCGTTCCGCCGAACCAGTCCGAGGCCATGGTCGAGGTGCTGCGCCGAAAAGGCTGTCCGGTCGGGTATTTCCTGTTCTCCGGCGAGCAGCACGGCTTCCGCAAGGCCGATACCATCAAGCGCTGCCTCGATGCCGAGCTCGCCTTCTACGCCATCGAGGTCTTCAAGATCGGCCTGAGGTTCTAGCGGTCCGCGCATCTCCACCCGGATACGGCGCCTCCTTACCCGAGCGGAAATCGAGCACGCCGATAGTTGCCAATGCCAGCGGCGCAGGCAACATTGAGTAGGGATGATGAGGCCACCGCGCGGGCGCGGGCGTGCTAGTGCCGCTTTTCGATTTGAAGTTCCTAACCGAGTTTGCTTCAAGTGCTGTAGGAACTTCAACGTCAAGGAATCGACATCGTGCTCGACCGGATCAAAAGCGGGACCATCGTAGAGCTTGCCGCCGGCAAGCTCTACGCCCTCCAGAACACAATGCGGCTTGACGGCCGGGTCTCGTCCTATCCGGCAAGCGCCCGCGGCTATTCGGTGACGAACTGCTACCTGCTCAAGCAGCCCGACGCCGCCTGGCTGATCGACACCGGCTTCGGCGGCGACGAGGCGTTGCTGCGCGCCCAGATCGAGTCTCTGATCCCGCGTACGCTGCCGCTGTCGCTGTTGCCGCTGCGGCTCAACGAATTCATGTCGATCCAGAACATCGATCCGTTCACGCTCTACTTCAATGTCAAGGAATGCTTCACCGGCAATCCCGACGCCGCGTTTTGGTTCGATTTCGGCGCCGGCTCCGACTCCGGCCAGAACACTCTCGACCGACTCAACATCACCACCATCAGCCGCGAGGAGACAATCCCGATTGGCGCGCAGGGTCGCCCGGTGGTCGTCTACCAAGCGCCGATCCGCCTGATCGCAACGCGCTGGATTTACGACGCGGCGACGAAGACGCTGTTCACCTCCGACATGTGGACGCACACGTGGCGGGAGGCACCGGACGGTCCCTGGATCATCCAGGACGGCGACGACGATCCAACCGACTTCGACCATGTGCGCTCGTTTCTGCTCAACACGCGCTACTGGTGGCTCGAGGGCGTCGACACCGCGAAGCTGCGCCAGGGCATCGACAAGATCCTGTCAAAGCACGACATCGAAACCATTGCGCCCGGCTACGGCTGCATTTTGCGCGGCAAGAAGACCGTCGCGAAGCACATGCAGCTCGTCGACGATGTGCTCAAGTCGCTCGACAAGTCGGTCGCCATGTCGCGCTATGTCGGCCGCGACGAAGAGAGGTGAGGCAACAATGGCCGCGCGTCATCAGGGTACGCTGAATCGTCCCAACCCACTGCCGCGCGAGGTCGCGCCCGGCATCTTCTGGCTGGGCGAGTGTTTAGAGCAGCGCCAGCAGGGCAAGATCTATCACGGCTGCAACGCCTCGTTCCTGATCGTCGGCGAGACCGCCTCGATGCTGGTCGAGACCGGCCACCCGAAGGATTTTCCGATCACGGAAGCGCAGCTCAACGCGCTCCTGCCCGGCCGGCCGCCGCTGAAATACCTTTTCGTCACGCACCAGGAGACCCCGCATTGCGGCGGGCTCGGCCGTGTGCTGACGCGCTTCCCGGAAGCGCTCCTCGTCGGCGACGTCTCCGACTATCACCTCGCCTTTCCGCAGCACGAGCATCGTATGCGTATGATGAAGGAGGGCGACGAGATCGACCTCGGCGGCCGCGGCTTCCGCGCCGTCGAGCCCATCGTGCGCGACATGCGCACCACCTGGTGGGGCTTCGAGACGCGTGAGCGCGTGCTCTTCCCCGGCGACGGCTTCGCCTATAGCCATTATCACGAGGACGGCCACTGCGGCCTCTTCGCCGAGGAGGCGACGTCGCTTGACCTGCAGGATACCACCGCGGTGTTTGCGGATCTCGCGTTGTGGTGGACCAAGTGGGCCGACATGACGAACTACTGCGACCGGCTCGATAGTCTGATCGAGCGGCTTGACGTGAAGACCGTGTGCCCGACTCACGGCCTCGTCATCACCGACGTTGCCAAGACGATGCCGAAGGTGAAGGAGGGCCTGCTCTATGGGAGCAGCGTTGCCGAGCGCGGCACCAACGATGCCTCCTTCGGCAAGAAGGCTGTTCCGGCGCCTGAAAAGATCGTTGGCTGACATGAGAGTTCTGGTCAGCATCGTCACATGCGCCACCGTCACATGCGCTGCCGTGCTGGCCGAGATGCTTGCCGGCAACGCCACGGCCGCGGCGCAAGCCTATCCGTCGCGACCGGTCACGATGATCGTGCCGTTTCCGCCCGGCGGGGCGACCGATGCCATCGCGCGCATCATCAACGAGCGGCTGCGCGCCGCCCTTGGTCAAACGGTGATCATCGAAAATGTCGGCGGCGCCGGCGGCAGCATCGGGGTCGGCCGCGCCGTGCGCGCGCCGGCGGACGGCTACACGCTCAATCTCGGTCAGCTCGGCTCGCATGTGATGAACGGGGCCGCCTATGATCTGCCGTACGACCTGTTGAACGACCTCGATCCGGTTTCGCTGATTGCCGCCAATCCGCAGGTGATCGTCGCGCGCTCGGGCATGCCGGCGAACAATCTCAGGGAGCTGATCGCCTGGCTCAAGGCCAACCCGGACAAGGCGTCGGTGGCGACGGTCGGCGCCGGCAGCCCCTCGCATGTCAGCGCGGTGTATTTCGCCAACGCGACCGGCGCGCGGCTCAATCTCGTACCCTATCGCGGGGGCGGGCCGGCGATGCAGGACCTCGTCGGCAACCAGGTCGACCTGATGATCGTGCAGGTCGCGGAAGCGGTCGCGCAGGCGCAGGCCGGGCGCCTCAAGGCCTTCGCCGTCACCTCGAAGACGCGCCTTCCTGGCGCGCCTGATATCCCGACCGTCGACGAGGCGGGCATGCCGAACATGTATATCTCGTTCTGGCACGGGCTATGGATGCCGCGCGGCGTTCCGAAGGACGTCCTGGCGAAGGTGAACGCCGCGGTGGTCGAGACGCTTGCCGACGAGACAGTAAGGAAGCGGCTCGCTGGCATCCACCAGGAGATTCCGCCGCGCGAGCAGCAGACGCCGGACGCGCTCGCTGCCTACCAGAAGACCGAGATCGACAAATGGTGGCCGATCATCAAGGCCGCGGGCATCAAGGCGCAGTGAGGCAGCGGGAGGGATCGTGAGCCCGCTTCAGTCCATCCTTTGCTTCGGCGTGGCGTGGCTTGTGGCCGCTGCCGCGCCCGACCACGCGACCGCGCAGGAAGCCACTGCATTCGTCGCCAAGGCGACCAACATCTGTCGCGGCTGCGTGCTCAGCGGCGCGAGCCTCGATCGGCGCGATCTCACCGGCGCCGACCTCGCCGGCGCCGATCTGCGGGGCGCGAGCTTCTCCCGCACCATCCTGCGGGGAGCAGATCTTTCAGGCGCCAATCTCGCCGGCGCCAATCTGAAGCGGCGCGATCTTACGGGGGCCAACCTGCAGGGCGCAAACCTGCAAGGCGCGAGCTTCCATCGCGCCATTCTTCGCTCAGCCAATCTCTCCGGCGCCGATCTGCGTGGCGCCAATCTCAACCTCGCCGTGCTGACCGCGGCCAACCTGCAGCGCGCCAACCTGGCGCAGGCGTTGCTCTTCCAGATCGACGCCAGCGGCGCGGACTTCAGAGCGGCCAATCTCGGCGCCGCGCTGATGGGGAGCGCGCGCCTGATCAACGCCAAGCTCGACGGCGCTGACCTGACCTTTGCGGACCTGTTCGAGGCGCGGCTGACCAACGCGAGCCTGCGCGACGCGACGCTCACCGAGACCAATCTCTACGGGGCCAATGCGCTGCGTGCCGATTTGAGCGGAGCTTCTGGCGAACGCGCAATGTTCGTGCGCGCGACCATGCGCGGCGCCAACCTGTCGGGTGCGAAGCTCCAGCAAGCTGATTTCTTCCAAGCCGATCTGGTCGAGGCCGATCTCACAGCCGCCGACCTGCAACGCGCGCGGCTGGCGGCGGCGAAGCTGTTCAATGCGATTTTGACGGATACGAAATTGCAGGGGGCGATCATGCCGGACAACAGCGTGCACCCCTGACGAATCCCGCCGCGCCGCATCGACCCAGGGGCGGGGGAATGCTAAGGTTTCGCATAACGATAAACACACAGGGAGGTTCAACATGACCATCGGGCGACTGCTATCCGCGCAGCTCTCTATCCGTCTCCTGGCCGGCTCCGCGCTGTGCGCACTCGTCGGCGCAGGCATTCCGGCTGTCGCCGCCGAGACCACTTATGAGCGTCTCTTGAATGCGTCAGCCGAGCCGCAGAACTGGCTCATGCGCATGGGCAATTACAGCAACTGGAATCACTCGACGCTGAGCGAGATCAATCGCAACAACGTCGCCAATCTCAAGGCCAAGTTCATGTTCTCGCTGGGCGATGCTACCCGCCCGGCCAAGGCGGCGCAGTATTTCACGCCGATCGTCGAGGACGGCTTCATGTATGTGGGCAACCAGTATCACCAGTATTGGAAGCTCGATGTCCGCGACGGCAAGCCCAAGGTGGTGTGGAAGCACGACGCCAAGGTCCAGGGTGGCGGCAAGAGCGGCCACTCCGTCACCCTTCTCGGCAACAATCTCTACTACAACGTCGGCAGCGAGAACGCCAACCCGCGACTGGTCGCGCTCGACAAGAATTCCGGCGAGGTGGTGTTCGAGACCAGCACCAACATTCCGGAAGCGCCCAATCAAGGCAGCGTGTCGGCGCCGCTCGCGGTCAAGGACAAGATCATCATCGGCGCAGCCGGCAAGAACGAGACCGGCCGCGGCTATGTCGCCGCCTATACGGCCGATACCGGCAAGCTTCTCTGGAAGTTCCTGGTGGTGCCGGAGCCGGGCCAGCCCGGCGCCGAGACCTGGGCCGATCCGCGCACCATGGCGTTTGGCGGCGGCGGCGTGTGGACGGAACCGTCCTTCGATCCGGCGACCAACCTCGCCTATTTCGGCACCGGCAACCCCGTGCACATGTTCGATCCGCAGGGGCGGCCCGGCGACAACCTTTACACCAGCTCCATCATCGCGCTCGATGTCGATACCGGCCAGTTGAAGTGGCACTTCCAGACCATCCCCAACGAGGCCTGGGACTATGACGCGGTGGCGATCACGCAGCTCTACGATGCCACCATCAACGGCGAGACCAGGAAGGTCATTTCCCAGACCAACCGCAACGGGTTCTTCTACACCTGGGACCGCGCCAACGGGCAGTTCCTCAAAGGCGAGCCGTTCACCGAAGTGAACTGGACGGCTGGGCTTGATCCCAAGACCGGCCGGCCGAAGGACTACGATCCGAGCAAGACCGTGCAGGACTACGCCGGCAAGTCGGTCCGCTATGGCCGCAAGGCCATGGACGTGCGCCCCGCTCACTACGGGATGCCGACCTTCATGCCGAATACCTATGACCCGCAGCGCGGGCTCACCTACTTCCAAGCCATGATCGGCCAGGCCAACTATTTCAACTCGCGCGCCGCCGATCCCGCCAAGGGAACGGCGGGGGCGGGCTTCCGGGAGATTTTCTGCGGCTCGCATACGGTCGATAACGCGGTCGAGCCGATCGTGCGCAATGTCACCAACCCGAACTGCAAGGTGAGCCACGGGCTGCTCGGCGCGATCGATGTGCGCAACGGCACGACCGTGAAGAAGCTCGAATCCTACTACCCGTCGTATTCCGGCGTGCTGGGCACCGCCAGCGGCCTGTTGTTCATGGGCGACATCATGGGCAAGATATCGGCCTATGACAAAGACACCATGCAGGAGCTGTGGAGCTTCGACACCGGCACGCAGTTCTCGGGCAATCCGATGACCTACTCGGTGAACGGCAAGCAGTACATCGCTTTGACGATCGGCGGCCGGCCGGCGCGTGACGAAGGCTCGTTCCCGGAAGCGATGGCGCTTGGCCAGACCGTGATGCTGGTGGTCTTCGGCCTCTGATGACTTGAGTCCTGCCACGGGGGAGCGACAACGCTCCTCCGTGGGAGTCATTCTGGATGGAGCCGTCACGTGGCCGCAGATGCCAGCCGGCGCAACATTGCGGTTCTTGCGGGAGCACTGGCGTTGCTCCTGCCTGGCGTGAGCGTCGCGGTCGCGCAGGCGCCGCAGAAAATCTGGGATGTGACATTTGGCACGCCCGTTGGCGAGCTACCGGAGGAGGAGTTTGTCGATCCGGCCTGTGGCACCAATGGCGGCCCGCCGGGCCTGCGGATCGCAAGCTTCGAGGAATTCGAAAAGTGCCGCGCCGAGCCGTCGGGGCTGCGCGAAATCTGGTTCAGGTACGACGACGAGGAGGAATATATCGCGCGGGCGGCGCGCAACCCGGACGCCGTCGCGCGCGCCAACACGATGGTGATGCTCGGACAGCCGATCATGTTGTCGCTGCTGGTCGATCGCGCGGGTCGCCTGCAGGGCTACCGGATATTCAACGACCCGCGCGCCGATCCCGACCTGCGCAAGGACGCCTATCTGATCGGCATCGCCTTCAAGGTGCGCTACGGCGGCGACGGCTGGGACTGCAGCGACGAGCAGCCGGCCGCGGGCGAGACGCCGCTCGATGGCATCTTCGTCAAGCAGCGTTGCCAGAAGCGGGCGGACGGCCATCAGGTCACGGTGGAAAGCCGTCATTACTACAAGCCCGGACAGGCGTTGCTCGATCCCAACAGCGGCGTGTCGACGGTGAACCAGTTCGAAAGCTCGGCGCGCATCGAGGTCGTTCAGCTCGAGGCGCTGCAGCGCTGAGCAAGATTGTCGGGACTTCCGGGCTAACCACAAAGTCGCTACCATCCAACGCAAGCGAGGTGTTCATTCGGGAAATCCCGGCTGAAGGCCTTTACGGCCGTCAACGGCCCGTATCACCAGGGAGGACACAGTGAGAACTTTGATCGCCGGACTATTCCTTGCATCGACGATGGCCAGCAGCGCGGCCGTCGCGCAATATGCCCCGTTCAACGAGACCGGCGTGACCATGGGTCACTGGCATCTTGTGTCGCACGACGTGCAGGCCAACAAGAAGCTGTTCGTGGGCATGGGGGGCCGCGACATCTCACGCGGCGCCGCCGCGTCCGTGCAATTCCCGGGCGCCCGGATCAATTTGAACCTGGGAGACGAACCGCCGGGGAAGGGCGGCACGGTCGACTCGGTCATCAACCACGTCGGGTTCATCGTCAACAACGTGCAGGCGCGTGTCGCGGAGTGGAAGGCCGCTGGCGTGCCGGTGCTGCCCGGCAACAACAACCGGCTCGATCAGGCCTTCGTGGTGACGCCGGATGGCGTGCGCATCGAAATCCTGGAGGACAAGACGCAAGCCGCGCCGATCCAGCACGAGCACGTGCACCTCTTCCTGGTCGAGGCTGAGATCCCCAAGGCGGTCGCCTGGTACGCGAAGACTTTCGGCGGCAAGAGTGGCACCCGCAACAACCAGCCGGTCGTGGACATCCCGGGCGGGCAGATCCGCTTCGCCAAGGCCGATACGCCACAGGCCAAGACCCGCGGGCGCGTGCTCGACCACATCGGCTTCGACGTCAAGGACCACCCGGCCTTCGTCAGGAAGATCGAGGCGGAAGGCGTCAAGCTCGATGAGCCGCCGCGCAAGAACGAAGCGACCGGCACCACGATCACCTACATCACCGATCCCTGGGGCACCCGCATTGAGCTGGTGCAGCGCGGCCAGTAGGCCCGCGTCTCGATCGCCATTCCGGGCGCCCGCATTATGCTCGGGCCTCGGAATGGCGTTGACCACCAAAGCCGGATTGAATAGTCACAGGCTACGTTGCTATTTCCCGACGATCTTCGCCATCAGATAGTCGACCAGAGCGTCGATCTCGTCGCCGCTCAGGACGGGCGTCAAATCCAAGCCGGCCGGCGGCGGTCCCTTGGCGAGCCCGTAGCACGAGACCTCGGTGTAGGCGCCATCGAGCCACGCCGGCATTTGCACGCCAGGACGTCCGCATCGGATCGTTTCCGTAAGCATCGCGCGATTGAGCAGCGTCGTGCGCAGGCTCGGGCCGGCCGGGAATTCGCCGCCGAGGCCGCCTTCGCCTGAGCTGCCGTGGCACTGCAGGCAAGCGGCCTTGTTCCACGCGGCTTCTCCCGCCTTCAGGCGGGCGGCGTCTTGCGCAAGTGCGGACGGCGCGAACGCCAAAACGGCGCCCGCGACCAATCCAGCCATGCCTGCCTTTGTCATTGTGCGCCTCACCCAGTGTCGGAGCCAACGTGCAGCGGCTATCCGGCTTGACGCGCCGCGAGGCCTGCCGTTCGGACCCGCAGCGCCGCGCGAGCGGCGGCAGCGAGCGCGAACACAAGCCCGAACGCCAGCACCTGCCATGCCGCCTGGATGCCGAGCTCGGCCGGCGCGAACATGAAATTCATGCGCAGTGTCCCAGCCACCTCATAGCCCCGTCGACCCCACATGAAGCCGGCTTCGAGAAACGCCGTGAACAGGCAGCACGTGATGGCGAGTGCCGCCAGCGCCTTCACGTTGGTGCCATGCCCGTAGCGATTGAGCACCCGCCACAGCATGAGCCAGACGAACAGCCCGCAAAGCAGGTATTGCTCCGCATAGGTGCCGCGCGCCAGCACGACGTGCAGCAGCGCGAGCGCGCTGAAGGTGTAGTTGGTGTTGTGCAGCCGCTGCCAGCCTTTCGCGCCCATGCGGGCGATGGCGGCATCGAGCGAGGTCGCGCCCAGGATCATCAGGCCAATGGTCGAGAGCGTCGCGACCACCAGCGTCAGCCTGGTCGTCATGTCGGTGGCAATCAACGTGAAGTTCCAGGATCGCATGGCAAAGTAGATGACCATGTGAGCCAGCGTGTAGATGAGTGCCATCACGCCGATCATCCGCCGCACGTCGACGAGGGCGGGCCGGCGGAACACCACAATCATGGGCGTGACCGTCAAGGCCATGAGCAGGACGACCGTTGCCCAAACGCCCGACCAGTAGGTCAGGCTGCCCAGCGCCATCGACAGCATGCCGAATTCTCCGGCCGCGGTCTGATAGGCGAGGCGAACGGCCGGCGCCAGCACAAGGGCGAACGCGCCCGCCTTGAGCCAGGAAAATCGGCGTTGCCGGTCTTGCCAAGGCCAGATCAGCCGCATGGCGCTCCCCCGTTGCTTGTCTTCTTGCGGGCAAGCTTATTGCAGGCGAGCCGCCTGATCCAGCCGGGCAGCCGGGCGATCCTCGGGAGCGCTGCAAGGCATCCACCGCCCCGCGCCGGGGCCTTCCGGTCGCCTCCGAAAACGCCTAGGATTCATTCCAACGGGGGACTCATTCGCGGCATCTCGAGTGGGATTACCGAGTGCGAACAATCGCACGCTTTGCGTCTGTGACGGGATCGACATCTAGGGAGGACGTCATGCGCTCTCGCTCGTGCGGCGGAATGGCGATGGTCTTCGGCCTCTGCGCCATGCTTGGTGGCGCGCAGGCCAATGACGACGCCAACAATCTGGACAAGTATCCAAACTGGCGAGGGCAGTGGTATCGCACCCTGGGCGTGCAGTGGGACGCGAGCAAGCCGCCCGGGCGCGGACAGCAGGCGCCGCTCACGCCCGAGTACCAGGCCCGCTACGAGATCAGCCTCGCGGAGCAGCGCCGCGGCGGGCAGGAGTACAAGCCCCAGGTCAAATGCATGCCGGCCGGCATGCCGCAGATGATGATCGCCTACGAGCCGATCGAGATCATCGTCACGCCGCACGCGACTTACATGTGGATGGTCTACATGCACGAGTTCCGGCGCATCTACACCGACGGACGCGCCTTCCCGGCGAAGATCGAGCCGACCTTTGCGGGATACTCGATCGGCAAATGGATCGATACCAAAGGCAGTGGCAAATACGACGCTCTGGAAGTCGAGACCCGCGGCTTCAGGGGGCCGCGCATCTTTGAGCCAACCGGCATCCCGATGCACGATGACAATCAGACCGTGATCAAGGAGCGCATCGCTCTCGACCCGGCCGATGCCGAGGTGATCAATGACGAGATCACGACCATCGACAACGCCTTGACCCGCCCATGGACTGTAACGCGGCAGTTCAGGCGCATCGCCAAGCCGGCCTGGGCCGAGTACTTCTGCCATGAGCACAACACGATCGTCATCCTCCAGAAGGAGACCTATTTCATCCGGGAGGATGGAATACTGATGCCCTCGCGCAAAGACCAGCCGCCGCCCGACCTGCGCAAGTTCACAAAAACCGGGAATTGAGACGGCCTCGTCGCACGAGCTTGCGGCGGACGAATGGGGGGCCTTGCAGCCACGATACGCAGTGGCGCCTGAGCGCGATCGCGTCACAATTAGGTCGCCGGCGGTTGTCAGCTTGCCGCCGCCTTGCGAACAAGGTGGCGACTCG